>DASZRQ010000120.1:0-11626 GCA_035549115.1 Occallatibacter sp.
GACGTGCTCAAAGACGAGTCAACGGCCGTAGCGGGCGGCGGACGCAATCAGCGGCTGCTGAGCGCACTGGTCGTCGGGCAGATCGCGCTGTCGCTGGCTCTGCTCATCACCTCCGGCCTGTTTCTCCAGACCCTCCGTGCCGCCAGCGATGCCGATCCCGGCTTCGATCGCACGCACGTCCTCACTGCCTCTGTCGGGCTGCGCACAGCCGGCTATGGCGACGCCGAGATTCGTGCCTTCCAGCACAAGGCTCTCGATCAGCTCCGCACCCTGCCGGGGGTCCAGGCAGCCTCTCTCACGGACTGGCTGCCGCTTGACTTCAATCGCAAGACCGCCGATGTCTATCCCGAGGGGTATATGCCGCAGCAGCACCGCTCGCTCGAGGTCCGCCACGCCGGGGTTTCCGCCGGCTACTTCGATACCCTCGAGATTCCCATCGTTCAGGGGCGCGCGTTTACCAGCCGCGACGACGAGAGCGCGCCCCGTGTCGTGATCGTGGATGAAACCGCCGCCGCCCACTACTGGCCCGGCCAATCCGCCGTTGGCCGGCGGCTGCACATCTTCGGTACATGGTGGAGCGTCGTGGGCGTCGCTCGCAATACCAGGCATCTGCGCCCCAGCGAGCAGCCGGAACCCATGATCTACCTACCCACTTTCCAGACCAGCGAACCTGAAACCATCCTGCAGGTCCGTACCGCAGGCGATCCCACAGTGCTTGCCCATCCCATTGAAGACATGGTTCACAGCATCAACGCCCGCCTGCCCGTCTTCGATGTGCGCACTCTCGAAGAGACCAGCCGCGTCGCTGTGCTCTTCGAACGTCTTGAGGCCATCTTCGCCACACTCTTCGGCATACTCGCGCTCATCCTCGCGGCCACCGGCATCTATAGCGTGGTGGCCTATCGCACGGAGCTGCGCACGCACGAGATCGGTATTCGCGTGGCCCTGGGCGCGGGGCGCAACGATGTTCTGCGGCTGGTACTGTGGCAGGGAGTTCGACTGGCCGCGCTGGGCCTTGGACTGGGGCTAGGATTCGCGTTTGTGCTCACACGCTTCTTGCGCGGTGCGTTTTACGGAGTCTCGGCCACGGATCCATGGACAGCGGCCTCAGTGACAGTGCTTCTGGCAGGAATTGCCGTGCTGGCCTGCTACCTGCCGGCACGGCGGGCCATGCGTGTGGACCCGATGTCGGCGATCCGCACGCTTTAGAGCAGGCGTAGTGTGCGCCTGCTCCGGGTGGCGAGGACTACTTGGAGGACGGCAGGGCGGGATGATATGGGCCGCGTGTGAATCTGTTGTGGAATGCTCCGGGCACGATGCAGAACGGCTCAGGCCGCGGGATGGAGTCTGCCTTTGTGCACGGTAAAGCGCTGGCCGCGCCAGACGATGGTGTTGCCGGCAAAGCCCGCAATCCAGAAGGCCATGGCGAGCACATCGCGCAGGGGCAGCAATAAAAGGCTGGGCAGCACCTGGCGGTCGGCGAGCACGGCGGCGCCGACGGTCATGGCGACGGTGAGGCGCAGGAAGAAGCAGAGCGCGAGCAGCCAGAAGCTGAACGGGCTGAGGCCGCTGGCAACCGCGTTGAGCAGGGCCCAGGCAAAGGCATGGGTAAAGACAAGGCCCGCGTAGCCGCCAGGCCGGGCGTCGCGCACGGTGCGCAGCCAGCGGAGCTGGTGATCGAAGAAGCCGCGCCAGGTATAAGCGGGGATGGCGGTTTCAACCACTTCCGTGCTGAGGACGACACGATAACCCGCATGCGCGATGCGTGCGCCGAGCTCGTAGTCGTCGGCGAGCTGATTGGCGAGTGCGGCAAAGCCGCCGATGGCGTCGAGCGCCTGGCGGCGGACGGCGAGCGTGGAGCCGAGGCCGTAACGAAGCCCGCGCTCGATGAGTTTGGCGAGGAGCACGGAGGGCTGGAAGTCGGTGGCGATGCCCAGAGCCTCAAGCCGTGCGGGCAGTGTGGCGTGGGCGCGGCCGCGGTAGAGCGCGGTGACGAGGCCGACCGGGGGATTCTCCGGCGGCTGGGCAAAGCCCGCGAGGATGCGCGTGAGGTAGTGCGGCGAGACAGCGATGTCCGAGTCGTTGATGAGAAGGAAATCGTGGCGTGCGTGCGGAAGAAGCTGGGCGAGGGTGCTGACCTTGCCGTTTGTACCGAGGACATGCGGGCACTCGACGAGAAGGATGGCGCGCTGGGGAAACTCGCGCTGCAGCGTGAGGACGGCGGGGACGGCGGGGTCGTCCATGGACGAGACGCCGAAGAGGATTTCGTATTCACCGGCATAATCCTGGCGGCAGTGGGTGCGGAAGGCATCGAGCATGCCGGGGTCGAGGCCCTTGAGCGACTTGAGAATGCTGACGCCGGGTGTGAAGACCAGCGCTGGCCGGCGGCGCTCCAGCAGAAAGATGCGCGCGGCAACCCACGCGGCGGCAAGATAGCCCATGCCGGCCACGGTGAGCACCGTGGTCGCCGCTTCCACGGCCAGGGCGTATGCGTGGGGCATCACAGAGGCAGAATACAGGGTTCCGTCATGCCGCGCGGCATTAGGCGAGTGAAATGAAGATGTTCGCCGATGCCGGGCAGCAGGTGCGATGCGCCGGTGCGGCGGGCTCCATGCGATTCATGGAAGTTTGCATCGCTATTCGGCGCGGGCTGCGGTACACTCCGCATCGGTCGGGCGTTCCCCGGAGCACTGCTGACCAAATCCCTAAAAGGAGCAAGACCATGAGCAAGAAACTATGGAATATCTTTGCGGGGTTGTGCGGGGTCCTGTTGTGGAGTGTATGCGTTGTGTCGGCCGGAGCGCAGGCGGCTCCGGTGAAGGAAAAGCCGCCGATGTATTCCTATGTCGCCAATTGGCAGGTGCCGCGGGCGCACTGGGCGGAGATGGAAGCCGCAAGCACGGGCGACAACGCACTGCTGGACAAGGCCATGGCCGACGGCACGATCGTGGCGTATGGCAACGATGAGGTTCAGGTGCACGAGGCGGACGGCCCCACGCACGACGACTGGTGGTCCTCCATGTCGATGGGTGGATTGATGAAGGTACTGGACGATCTTGCGTCTTCGGGCAGTACCACGTCTTCGGCGCTGATGACCGCGACGAAACACTGGGACGAAGTCTTCGTCAGCCGGTACTACAACTGGAAACCCGGCTCTTACAAGAAGGACTACACGCATGTGTCGATGTACAAGCTGAAGGCGGATGCGCCGGACGATGCTCTGGAGATGCTGAGCAGCGATCTGATTGCTCCGCTGCTCGAAAAGATGCTGGCCGATGGCACGATCGTGGAGTATGAGATCGACACGATGGCCATTCATACGGAGTCACCGGACACCTTCGCGGTTGTGTACGTGACGCCAAGTCCGGACGGCATGGACAAGGTGACCGCGGCAATCGAGGAGACCCTGAAGGTGAATCCGCTTGCAGGCCCGGCCTTTGGCTCCATGACGGACTCGAGCGCCCATCGCGACGAGCTGCTGAAGGGCGTGAGCACCTTCAAATAGAGAAGTTTTTCAATCTGCACTACCGGCCAGCCTTCGGGCGGCACGCTCTCTGGAGCTGCCGCTCGCGGGCCGGTGTACTTTTATACGCCTACTCGTAGCGGAGAGCCTCGATGGGATCGAGCGAAGCGGCCTTCCACGCGGGATAGACGCCGAAGAGCAGGCCGATGGCGCAGGAGACGGCGAAGGCAATGATGACCCAGGTGGCTGAGAGCGCCGCGTGCAGGAACGACACGGCGAAGTGCAGGATGAGCGTGAAGAGCGCGCCGGCGAGGATGCCGAGCACACCGCCGACAGCGCAGAGGGTGATGGCCTCCAGGGTGAACTGAAGCAGGATATTTCTCCGGGTGGCGCCGATGGCCTTGCGGATGCCGATCTCGCGTGTGCGCTCGGTGACCGAGACCAGCATGATGTTCATGACGCCGACGCCGCCGACGATGAGTCCCACCGAAGAGACGGCGACCATGAAGAGAAAGAGGCCGCCTGTGAGCGAGTTCCAGAGGCGGGTGAGCGAGTCGGGGCTGAAGATGGCGAAGTTGTCGTCCTGCTGCACGCGCACGTTGCGGCGTGTGCGCAGCAACTGGCGAATCTCGTCGGTGACGATGGCTTTGTGGGAGGGATCGTCGTACTCAACGGTGATCCAGAAGTCCTTTTGCTCGGGATGAAGCTCGTGGAAGGTTTCGAGCGGGAAATAGGCAGCGTTGTCCTGGGTGTTACGGCCGCTGCCGAAGGGCTGGGGCTGCTTATTGAGGACGCCGATGACGGTGAAGATGTCGCCTTCGCACTCCACGTCCTTGCCGATAGGGTCCTCGTTGGGGAAGAGGTCGGCGGCGGAGTCTGCTCCGAGCACGACGACCTTGGCGGCGCGCTGCTCCTCGGCTTCGGTCCAGATGCGGCCTTCAGCGAGGTCGAGATTGGCGGTCTCCTTCACGGCGGAGGTGTTGCCCTGCAGGATGGTGTTCTCAATCTTGTGGGTACCGTGCTTGAGAGAGATGGCCCCGAGGCCGGTCTGGAAATTCTGGATGGCGAGGCCGGGATCGACGGCGACGACATAGGGCAGCGAGCGCATGGCCACGCCATCGTCGTAGGTGAGCTGCTTGCGATTCAGCTCCTCGGTGGTGGGCCGGTGGCCGAAGGGCTCGTAGCGGTAGACCCACAGATCGTTGGTGCCGAGCGAGCTGACGAACTTGTCGATGTTGGTATTGAGGCCGTTGATGGCCGACGAGATGAGGATGACGGTCGAGATGCCGATGGAGATGCCAAGGATGGTGAGGCCGGAGCGCAGCTTGTTCTTGCGCAGCGTGTCGAAAGCGAGGCGGATGGATTCCTGAGAGTCGCTGAAATGCATCGGCTAGATCTCCGCCCGCAGGGCCACGATGGGATCAAGTTGGGCGGCTTTGTGGGCCGGATAGACGCCGAAGAAGAGGCCTACGCCCGCGGAGACAAACAGGCTGACAAGGATGGACCAGATCTGCACCGAGGACGGGAAGGCGATGAGGAGAGTAATGGCCTTGGCCAGGGCGATGCCCGCGGCCACGCCGACAAGACCTCCGGCGAGGGCCAGGATTGCCGATTCGATGAGGAACTGCAGAAGGATGTCCTGGCGGCGCGCGCCGAGTGCCTTGCGGACGCCGATCTCTCGGGTGCGCTCGGTGACCGAGACCAGCATGATGTTCATGATGACGATGCCGCCGACGACGAGCGAGATGGCGGCGATGGAGGCCACCACAGCGCCAAAGCTGGACAGAATGCGGCCGAGCAGGTCCTGAAAGGTGGCGCTGGTGTCGATGGTGAAGGTGTCCGGCTGATCGGGGTGCAGATGGCGGCGGGCGCGCATGATGGCGCGTAGCTGGTCCATCACGTTGTCGATGACTTCTCCGCCTCCGCCCGCGTCGGCATAGACGTCGAGGCTGTCATGCGCGCCGAACTCGGCTCTGTAGGCGTTGAGGGGGATGGCAACCCAGTTGTCCATGCTGGAGCCGAAGAGTTTGCCCTGGGCCTCGGCCACGCCGATGACGGTGTAGGGCGTTCCGGCGACGCGAATCTCCTTGCCCAGAGGGTCGCCGGGGCCGAGCAGGTTATCCGCGATGTCGGACCCGACGATGACCACATGCGCGCTGTGCTGGTCTTCCACCTCGGTGAACGAGCGGCCGAGCGCGATGTTGAGGTTAGAGATGGCGGGCATGGTCCAGGTAAAGCCGCGGATATTGGAGTCCGTGGTGGAGTGGTTGCCATAGACCACGCTGCCGGTCTGGTCGAGGCGCGCGCCCACGGAGACGCACAGGCGGCACTCGTCGGCAATGGCGCGGAAGTCGTCGTAGGTGATGTCCTTGCGCCGCTGGAAGCTGAGGTACTCCTCGAGGGTGATGAAGGTCTGCGGCATCTTGCTGATGCTGACCACATCCGCACCATAGGTATTGATCTTGGTGGTCACGAAGTCTTTCGCGCCATTGGTGAGAGTGACCACCATGATGACGGAAGAGACGCCGATGACGACGCCAAGGAGCGTGAGAATGCTGCGCATTTTGTTCGCCCAGAGGGACTGCAGGGCGAGCTTCACCGCTTCAATGAGTTCCATGCAATGCGGGCAATCGTATCGCCGATAAGCGGAGCATGGCAATTGGGCCAGAGGCCATGACGAAGCCGAATGGACCATGCACGACACGCCTGCCGATGACCTGGGCGGGCAGCTTGCGCAAGAGACCTTAAGTCCACTCAGAGCTTTCCGGTTCCTCTATTCATACCGCAAAGCTTCGATGGGGTCCAGATTGGCGGCTTTCCAGGCGGGGTAGATGCCGAACAAAAGTCCAATGCCGCATGAGACCCCGAAGCCCAACAGTACCCACATGGTGGATACAGTGGCGGGCAGGCCGATGGGCAGCAGGTAGATGATTCCGGTAAGGATTGCGCCCACAACGATGCCGATGATGCCGCCCACGGCGCAGAGGGTGACGGCCTCCGTGGTGAACTGGGTCAGCAGGGTGCGCTTGGTGGCGCCGATGGCCTTGCGGACGCCGATCTCGCGGGTGCGTTCCGTGACCGATACCAGCATGATGTTCATGACGCCGACGCCGCCCACCATGAGACCCACGGAGGAGACGGCAATCATGAAGAGCACGAGGCCGCCGGTGAGCTGGCCCCAGAGTTTGGAGAGCGAGTCGGGGCCGAAGATTTCAAAGTCGTCCGGCTTATCCACGCGGACATGGCGGCGAATGCGGAGAATCTCGCGAATCTCTTCCTGCACCAGCGTCTTGTTTTTGGGGTCGTCGTACTTCACGCTGACCCACATGTCCTTGTCCTCGGGGTGCAGGTTGTGGAAGGTGCCGAGGGGAAAGTAAACCTGGTTGTCGGCCTGGTTCTTGCCGCCGCCGAAGGGCTGCTTCTGCTTTTCGATGACGCCGATGACGGTATAGAGGCCGGTTTCGATGTTGACTTCCTTGCCGATGGCGGACTGATCCCCAAAGAGCTCCTGCCAGGTATCGAAGCCGAGCACGCAAACATGCGCGGCGCGCTGATCCTCGGCATCGGTCCATATGCGGCCCTGCAGGAGGGTGAGGTTGCTGACGTCGCTGACGGCTGCGGTGGCGCCGGTGAGCATAGTCCCGGCGACCTTATGGCCCTCGTACTTGACGCTGACCGCGCCGACGCGGAACTGGCCGACGTGCTGAATGCCTCCGTCGGCGTTGACCACATGGGGCAACGTGCGCAGGGCCATCACATCGCCGATGTTGAGCTTCTTGCGGGCCAGCATCTCCGCGGTGGGGCGCACGCCGATGACGGGCATGTGGAAGACCCAGATAGTGTTGGTGCCCAGGGAGTCGACCCAGGCCTGGACGCGGTTGTTGAGGCCGTTGATGACCGAGGAGATGGTGATGACAGTCGTGACGCCGATGACGATGCCAAGGACGGTGAGGCCGGAGCGCAGCTTGTTGGTGCGCAGCGTATCGAGGGCCATCTTGACGGATTCGCGGGTTTGTCCTTGCGCCATGCCAGTCTCCAGTGATCAGTGAACAGCGGTCAGTTGATCCGTGCTAATCCTTGAGCGTCTTGAGGATCGCGAAGATCATTTTGCCGACCTCGTGCGAGAGGGACTCTGTCTCGTCAATGAGTTTCTTGTCTCCAAAGTTGAGATTCCGGGCAATCTCCAGATGCGTCTGCAGCTCGAAGTTCGATCCGCGCGCTATTCCCAGAAATTGTCTGAATTCGCCCGTTCCCAACCGCCCCTGGCCTTCCGCGATATTGCTGGGGATGGAAACAGCCGCACGTCGAATCTGGGAGGTGAGTCCATAAAGTTCCTCCCGAGGAAAGCTCTGCGTAAGGCGATAGGTAACAGTAGACAATTCGATTGCACGCTGCCATACAATCAGTTCTCGGAAAGATTGAGCCGCAAGCTTTTCCGTCATCGAAGTCTCCAACGGACCACTGACCACTGACCACTGACCACTGATTACTGTCTACAGCTCCGCGCGCAGCGCGACGACGGGATCGAGCCGTGCGGCTTTGCTGGCCGGGTAAACGCCGAAGAAGATACCCACGGCCGTGGCGAGAAACAGGCCGAGGAAGATGGCCCAGAGCGGCACGGCCGTGGGGAACCCGACGACGAGCGTGATGATTTTGCCCACGAGAACGCCGCCCATGACCCCGAAGAATCCGCCGACCAGGGCGAGCGAGGCGCTCTCGATGAGGAACTGCAGCAGCACATCGCGCTGCTTGGCGCCGAGAGCCTTGCGGA
The DNA here is from genome assembly GCA_035549115.1 of Occallatibacter sp. Lineage (GTDB taxonomy): Bacteria > Acidobacteriota > Terriglobia > Terriglobales > Acidobacteriaceae > Telmatobacter. The sequence goes on from DASZRQ010000120.1 coordinate 8,235, forward strand.
CGCCGATCTCTCGGGTGCGCTCGGTGACCGAGACCAGCATGATGTTCATGATGACGACGCCGCCGACCACCAGAGCGATGGAGCCGAGGCCAAGCACAACCCAGGCGAAGACACCGAGAAGCTGGTTGGCAATGTCGAGGAAGGTGTCGTTGGTTTCGATCTCGAAGTCATCGGGAACGCCGGGGGCAACATGGCGGCGGGTGCGCATCAGCACGCGGACCTGGTCCTTGGCGCGCTCCATGACAGCCGCCCCGCCGGTGGCGCGGGCATAGATGTCGACCGAGTCGTTGGTGCCGTAGATCTGCTGGTAGGTGGTGATGGGGATGGCGACCCAGTTGTCCTGGGACTGGCCGAGGGTTTTGCCCTGGCGGTCGGCGACGCCGACGATGGTATACGGCACGCCGTCGACGCGGATCTCCTTGCCGATGGGATCGCCGTCGCCGAGCAGGTTATCCACGATGTCGTAGCCGACGATCACGTCCTTGGTGGCGTGGTCCTCGTCGGCCTGGGTAAAGCCGCGGCCGAGAGCGATGTCGACGTTGTTGAGACTGAGCATGGTCCAGGTGTAGCCGCGCACCTGGGTGTTGTTGCTGGAGTGGCCGTTGGCGACCACGTTGGTGGACTTGGAGAGAAGCGCGCCGGTTTCGCTGCACTCGGTGCAGGCGGCCTTGACGGCCTGGTAGTCGTCCATGCGCAGAATCTTGCGCTTCTGGAATTTGAAGTACTCCTCCGGCGTGAAGATGACGCTGGACATGCGGGTGACGGTGAAGACATCCGCCCCGTAGCCGGAGAGCTTGGTGCTGATATAGCGCTTGGCGCCCTGCACCAGGGTAAGCACCATGATGACCGAGGCCACGCCCATGACCACGCCGATGAGCGTGAGCACGGTACGCATCTTGTTTGCCCACAGGGACTGGAGCGCGAGCTTGAGGGCCTCAATGAATTTCATGGAGTCGTCTTTCCGGAACCGGGCCGCAGCGCATGTGCCGCGGCTGCCGGTGCTCCCATTCTTTCAGGTCTTTGGCACTATGGACGCGCCCGGCGGGAAAAAGGGGGCCCCCGACGGCGCGCGTGCCGCCGGGGCGAGGGCCAAAGGCCGCCCCACCGGTCCGGAAGGTCACATGAGATGAATTGTCGGTCCGGTATTCCATAGACGCCGTGCACGCGCTGGAGGCCGCACCGGAGTGCGGTTCAGAGACACGTGTGATGCTCCCACGTCAGAGGATACGCGGGCGCGGCAGGATTGGTTCCCGGCGCCCGCACGGGCGGAAGGGAGGTTCGGCCTAACGGAGGTGGTAGGTGAATCCGAGGGTGAAACCGGCCGGGTTCAGGGTGCGGTGGTAGCCGGTGATGGGGCTGTAGAAGTTGGGGAAGTTGTCATAGGTGTAGTCGGCACGCGCCCAGACACGCCTCCACAGCTTGTACTCCAGGCCGCCGCCCACGGCCCAGGTGGTGCGGGTGTCGTGGGTATAGGTGGCCGTGGGTTTATGGGGGAAGCTGAGGCCGCCGAAGCCCATCTCACCCTTGACGAAGGGGGTTACGTTGCGCCAGTGATGATAGTTATAGGTCACGCCGCCCTCGCCCACGTAATACGTATAACGCGCGCCATAGACGCCATCGCCAAAGTCCATGGAGTGGCCTTCCGCGATGATACCGATGCCATGCCAGAACTCGGCTGTGGCCCATGCAGAAGGGCCGAAGCGATCGACCGGACCCCAGTCGCCGCGCCAGTAGTCGATGCCGCCGCCAATGCCGAGGTGCACATTGCCGCGGGTGGCGGCAGGCTCCACCTGCGCCCGTGCGGGGATGCAGGAGGGGAGAACTAACAGGAGCGCAGCGAGAACGAGATGAGCTTTGCGGTACATCCGGAATCTCCTGAAACGTCGTCGGAGCCGCGCGACACGGACAGCTCCGGTTGGTGGACGAAACATTGCGCCGGCAGAACCGGAAGCTGACTGCCGTGCTGCGGCCGCCAGCCTGTACGGACTAGCTGGCCGAGGCCAGCCTCGAGGCCGCGTTCTCCGGAGAGGGGAAGTTGAGGTTGTTCAAATACGTCTGGTACAGCGCATCGTTGCGCAGGGATGCCAGCATGGGATCGGACTCGAAGCCGAGGCTCCAGAGCGACCCATCGACATAGGACTGTTTCAACCACCGGATCGCGTTCGTCCGGTCGTTGAGGCCGATAAAGACCAGGGCAAGCGGATAACTGCAGTCCATGCGGCCTAGCGCGCGGACCGCGGCAAATTCGTGCAGGATGCGCTGCACCTCGCGGGACTGGCCGGCTGCGGCGTAAGCGTAGCCGAGCACTCCCTTGAGGAGTAGATGCGGAACAGGGACAGAAAGGCCAGCCACCAGGGTTTCCAGGCGCGGCAGGCTCGCCTCGGGATCATCGCGATCGAGCATGGCGAGGGCCTCTAGGGCGTCGAGAGTGGGACCGGAGTGGCCCACCGTCCGGGCCTGCTCGATGAGATCGAGAGCTTTGGCGGTACTGCCGGTGAGATAGGCATGCCAGCAGCGCAGCAGCAGGGTTGGCGCGCTGAGCGGGCTGTGCACGGAGGCCTCGAGCAGTAGATCGGAGGCCTCGGCGAGGCTGCCCTCGGCGATATGCAGCAGGGCCTGGCCCACCACCGCCGGACCAAACTGCGGACGGCGCGCAAGCACTTCACGGAAACCGCGGCGGGCCAGCTTCCAGTCGCGGATGACGGTCATCTTGTGCCAGGCGCGGGCGGTGCGGGTCTCCATGGAATCGGGATCGAGATCGAGGGCGCGGCGCAGAGCGTCTTCCGCTGAGGCGGCACAGAAGGGGTCGTTGCCTTTGCCCAGCAGCCCGCCGGCGAGCAGCGAAAACGCAAGGCCGGCAAAGGCGCGGCCGTTGGCGGGGTCCAGATCGAGGGCGTCCCGCAGGCCGCGTGTCATCACGCCGAAGTCAGTGGAGGAGAGCGTGTCCCACATGCCCAGCGCGAGCGTCGTGAGCTCGGCGGAGCGGCCCTTGCGGAAGCCGGGAGCGGAGTAGAAATCGACCACTTCCGTGCGCTCGACGGCAGCCGGCGCGGCGGGAATGGGTACAGCTACCGCGGCTGGAGAAGCATCCGCAGCGGGCAGCGAGCCGCGCTGGCGCACCCAGGCATCCAGTTCGCCGGCATAGGCAAAGATGGGGCCGCGATCTCCGCCGAGCCGATGGACCGGCAGCCCGTATTCGGCCAGCCAGCGCTGGACCGTGCGCGGGCTGCGCCCCAGGTAGACGGCAATCGCCTTCCAGGAGCTGAACCGGACCCCATGGTCGGAAGTATGTGTCGCAGCGGTGACCACGCGCAGTGCCTCCAGCGGGCGGTATAGAACCGCCACATTGTTAGATTCCTAAATTCTAGGAGTGAAGGTCACGACACGGGTAC
>DASZRQ010000121.1:0-7741 GCA_035549115.1 Occallatibacter sp.
CAGATCGTGCGCAACGCGCAGTCCACGCCCGCGCTGAACGCGAGCCACGCCAAGATCGACACGATGCAGATGCAGTACTTCTCGAGTTCGCTGCTGGACGAAACAGTGCAGGAGTGGCTGCGTCCCTATGTGGCGAGCAGGCTGGGGTGAGTCATGAGCGATACCGCACCGCGCAATCCGGTGAGCGCGCCGCAGAAAATGGCCGATGCCCTGCTGCGCTCTGTGGGCGGAGCAACGGCGCTGCTGCGCGTGACAGGCGCAACCACCGACTCCAGCCAGAGCGAGATGGGCATCGTGGCGACGGCGTTCTCCGACGTATCCCTCAGCCCGGTGGTCATGCGGCGGCTGCGGCCCGCGCTCAAAGAGAACGACGCGACCCAGTGGGAGCTGCTGGTCTCCGCCACCAGTGTGGCCGCGCAGTTGAGCGCGCTCGATCTCGCCTCGGCACAGGCGCTGTTTGCCATGACGCTGGCGGTCACGGTCGCGGGGCAGGACTACCTGATTGAGTCCGTGGCCTCCAACGAGGCCTTCGGGCAGGTGTATCTCTACCGGCTGCTGCTGCGCGAGGCGCGGCCGCAGGCTCTGTAACAGAGAGCAGCGAACAGGGATCAGAAAACTATGAACTGACCACTGATCTCTGACCACTATCTTCGGAGTTCGCCATGCAAAATGCGAAGGATTCGTTTTACGGCGCGCTGCGCACGCGGCTGGCCGCGCTGAACCCGGAGCGCACGGTGCTGCTGCGCGGCACGGTGCGGCCCGGCATTCTGGTGGAAGAGGCCGAAGCGCCCATGAATCCGCTGCCCGGCGACGTGTTTGTGCTGCGCTGGCTGGGCCTGGGCGCGGATGTGGAGCTGAGCTCGGCAATGGCCGCCGCCGAATGCGAGATTCTCTACCAGACCTGCGGCACGCAGGCCTTTGGCGGGCTGGACCGCGGCCGCGCGCTGAGCGCGATGGACGAGGAAGTGCTGGCGATTCTGCAGCCCTTCTGGACGCCCAAGCTCAACTACACGGCCCAGCCGCCCGCCGCAATGCTCACAAAAGTCTTCTGGGACGAGCCGGTGTTCACGCCGCTCGCCACGCAGCGCGACCGGCTCAGCCGCTCCGCGAAAGTAGTGGTCTACAGCTATCAGGAGCAGGGGGAGTAAATGACGCAAAGCTGGTATTCGGCTCCCGCGCCCGTGGCGCGGCGCGTGCGCGCGTACTTCGCGCCCGTAAATCGCGCCGCGGGCACGCCCGTGCTCTTTGATCCGGCGGAGCAGGGTGCATTTCCGCTCGGCACACCCCCCTCCCCCTGGGTGGACCTCGGCTGGATCGCCCACTTCGCGCGCAAATCGGCAAGCAAATCGGCGCCGCTGATGGCGGGCATTCCCGCCGCTCCGCTGGAGCAGGTGCGCACCGCGCTCGCAGCCGAGGTGAGCTGCGAATTTCTGAGCTGGACAAAACTCACGATGGCTCTGGCGGCGGGAGCGCAGCACATGAATCTGCTTGCGCCGGCCTCCGGAGCCCTGGGCGCGGCGGACGGGGGTTCAGCCGCGCCCGCTGTTGTGCCGCAGAGCGGCTCCACGGCCAGCGCAATCGTGCTCGCCACGGCCGACGCCGCGCAGTTCGCCCCAGGCGCATGGATCGCCTGCGACACGGACTACACCACGCAGACCGGCTACGTCGGCGCGCCCATCGCCGGCGCGTATGTGCGCGGCACGCTCACCGACGTGGACTACATTCGCCGCGTCACCTTCAACGTGGCGCTGGTAGAGGCGGTGAGCGGGACCACGCTGGCGCTGGCATCGCCGCTGCCGGGCGGCGCGCCCGCGGCTGGCGCAAAGGTGCAGGCGCTCACCGGCTTTGTCGACCGCGAGGGCGGGCTGTTCTATCAGGAGTGGTCGGCGTTGTTCGTTCTGGAAGGCACGCAGGGCGAACGCATCTTCTTTCACTATCCGCGGCTGCAGCCCATGGCCGGCGCGGAGGAGACGATGACGCCGCTGGAGCCGCAGGGCGCGCACAGGCGCGCGGCGCTCAAGGGGCAGTTCCTGGCGCTGCCCGTCACCGATCCGCTGGATGGCGAGCGCGTGGTGTGTTATCGCAGCTTTCTGCCCGCGCCCAACGCCCTGATCTAGGCGCGCGTCAGCGCCCTCTTTAAGGAGAGACCGATGAAGATCACGATTCACGGCGTGGATTACACCGCCGCGCTGGATGCGGAGAAGCCGCTCACCATCGAGCGCACGCTCAACGAGCCCTCCGTGTGCCAGCTCGGTCTGAGCCTGCCCGCAAACGGCAGCCTCGCCATGCCGGCGCGCAATCAGGCCATTTCCATCACCGGCGACGACGGCACGATCTACTTCACCGGCTACCTGGCGGTGACGCCAATGCCGGAGTACGCAGGCATGGGCCTGGAAGGGCCCCGCTACCGCATCGAGCTGCAGGCGGTGAGCGACGAGCTGCTGCTGAACCAGGCGGGCATGGCTCCGGCGGCCGCCGCGGCCAACACCACGGCCAGCGCGCTGGTGACCGCGATGGTGACGCGCACCGGCGTGGCGACGCTCTCCACCACCGGCCTGACGCTGGCGACCCCGGTGAGCCGCTTTGCTGCCGAGCCCGGCGCGGACTGGAGCACGAGCGTGGCACAGGCGGCAGGCGCGGCGCGAGCGGCCTATCGCGCGGTGAATGGCGCGCTGCAGTTGAATGCGATTCCGGCGGCAGTGCACGCGCTGAACGAGACCGACGGTACGCTGAATCTCGCCAGCCTGGCGCTGACTGCCGCAACCAAGCGCGCGCTGGCCAACGACTTCACCGTGTGCGGCGAGCACGAGCCCACGGCATACATCACGGAGTATTTCGTGGGCGACGGCGTGACAACGCAGTTTTATCTGAGCGAGACGCCGTTCTTTCTGCCCGCGTCGCAGACGGTGCTCATCGAGGACTCGTTCGAGGCCGCGGCCTTCAACCCAGGCGTGTGGTTTTTGCCGGAGAGCTATCTGGCGCCGGGCGTGGGCGGGCTGGTGATGAGCGGCGGAAGCGGCTACGACGGCGAGACGCTACTGAGCTCAGTGAACAAGGTGGAGATGGGCGGCACGCTGCTGCTGGAGGCCACAGGCGTGACCCTGGCCAACGGCAGCAACGGCATTCTGCCGGGATTTTTTGTCGGTGAAGAGACGCTGGAGTCCTGCACGGCAGGCTTTCGCGCAACGGCCGCCGAGGGCGCCGGCGCGGTGACGCTGCAGCCGGTGGTGCTGGGCGCGCTGGCGGGCTCGGGCTACGCCGTCAACCCGGCCAACCAGTATGCGCTGCGAATCCGTGTGCATTGCAGCGAGGTGGAGCGCGACCTCGCGTTCTACCGCGCCGCGGGTGACAGCGGCGCGCTTGCGTCGGGCGGCGGAACAAGCTCGCTGCCCGCGAAAGTGCTGTTCGAGCTGCAGGAGTTTGTGGATGGCGTGGCGGGCATGCCCGTGATCCTGTACGACGGCACGGTGGCGGCATTGCCGGATAGCTGCTGGGTTGTGGCCGCCAACAGCCTGAGCCTGACGGGAACCATGCGCGCGCTGAACCTGACGCATCTCGGCTCGGGATGGGTCACGAGCACGCCCTCCGGCGGCGGCGCGTTTACGCGGCGGCTGGGCACCACGGCGCAGGGCGGCGAGTGTCACATCGAGCGCACCGGTGTGCTGGTCTTTTATCCGGGATTCACGCCTCCGGTGGGCGAGCAGATTGCGGTGACCTATCGCGGCACGGGCCGCGCCGTGGGCCGCGTCGTGAACACGGCGAGCCAGGCCGCGCTGACGGCGGCGGGGCTGCCGCCTGTATGCGCGTGGATGGGCACGGTGACCAGCCCGGCGGCGCGCAGCTCGCAGGACTGCCGCAACGCCGCGCAGACGCTGGCGCAGATTGCGGCCGGAGTGAGCGCGCTGTGGAGCGGAACGTACAAAGGCACGCGGGCGAGCTTTGCCGCGGACGTATGGCCCGGCGATGCGCTGGTGCTCAACGCGCCTTCGACGAGTCTCGATGCGCAGGTGATTGTGCGGCGGGTGAAGCTGAGTTATTCGGCGAGTTATCCCGACCTGGTGGAGTACGACATTGCCTTTGCCAACGACTGGGCCGATGACCTGGCCATCAAAACCAGTGCGGCGGTGCCGAAAGACACCTGGCTGCCTGCGGCGATCAATCCCGCGTTTGCGGCCAGCCTGAGCGGGCTCGTGGTGACTGCCCTCAGCGGCGCGGCGGTGACCATCGGCACGGGAACCGCGGCGCCCGGCGGCGGCGGCTTTGAGATTCGCCTGCGCGACTACGCCTTCAGGCCCGGCGAGGATACGGACCTGGTGATGCGGGCTTCGACGGAGACGATGACGTTTACCCGCGCGGCGGCGAGCGACCGCTACTACGTGCGCATGTACGACGGGGCCACGCCGCCCAACTACTCGGAGTTCTCCGCGGCGCTCATCTTCAATGTGCCGCTGGGATCGTAATGGATAGAGAGAGGGAGTCCGGTGCATGCGCATGATGAATGAGTTCGAAGCACAGGTGCTGAGCGACCTGAGCGTGCTGAAGACGCAGATGTATGCGCTGGTGGGCGACGGCAACGACGGACGCCTGGGCGAGCTGGAGCGGCGCATGGAGCGCCACGAGCAGAACTGGCAGCGCGCCAAGGGCTTTCTGGCCGCGGCCAGCGTGGTGTTCGCGGTGATCGAGGTGGCGGTGGAGGCATGGTTCCGAAAGTAAATGCGCCGCCTCGTATAATCGGCGCATGAAAGAAAAACCCTTGGTCGGCGTGGTGATGGGCTCGAAGAGCGACTACGCGGTGATGGAAGCCGCCGTGGAGCTGCTGCGGGCCTTGCAGATTCCGCACGAAGCGCGGGTAGTGAGCGCGCATCGCACGCCGGACCTGCTGTTTGAATATGCCGCGGCGGCGCGCGAGCGCGGACTGCGCGCGATCATCGCCGGCGCGGGCGGCGCGGCGCATTTGCCGGGCATGCTGGCGGCAAAGACGCTGGTGCCGGTGCTGGGCGTGCCGGTTCCGGCCACGCAGTTGAACGGGCTGGACGCGCTGCTCTCCATTGTGCAGATGCCGAAGGGCGTGCCGGTGGGCACGCTGGCAATTGGCAAGGCGGGCGCGGCCAACGCGGCGCTGCTGGCGGCGGAGATGCTGGCGGCCACCGACGAGGCGCTCTACGAACGGCTGGCCGCGTGGCGCACCGCGCGCACCGAAGAGGTGCTGGTGCAAGGCCTGGGCGACGGCGAGGGGCCGGCTGCTTGAGCGCGGAGTTTGAACTGGATAAATTTGCGGTGGTGCGGCCGGGCGAGTTGATCGCCATTCTCGGCGGCGGCCAGCTTGGGCGCATGACGGCGATGGCCGCGCGCACCATGGGCTACCGTGTGCGCGTGATGGACCCCGAGGCCGCGTGCCCGGCGAGCTTCATCGTGGATGAAACGATCGTGGGCCGCTGGGACGATGCCGACGCGGCGCGGCGGCTGGCCGAGGGCGCGGGCGCGGTGACTCTCGAGATCGAGCAGATTGGCGTGGACGCGCTCAGGCGCGTGGCGGAGATTGCGCCGTTGCGGCCGGGCGTGGAGCCCATCCGCATTATCCAGGACAAGACGCTGCAGAAGGCATGGCTCGCGGAGAATGGCTTTCCCGTCGGCCCGTTTCGCGTAGTCGCGAGCGCGGCCGAGCTGCAGGAAGCCGTGCCGGCGCTCGGCGGGCGCGTGTTTTTGAAGATCGGCCGCGGCGGCTACGACGGGCGCGGACAGGTGCGCATCGGCTTTGACGGGCCCGCGGCAGAGGAATCGATTGCGGCAGCATGGAAGGCGCTCGGCGAGCGGCCCTGCGTGGCGGAGCAGGCCCTCGATCTCGAGTGCGAGATCAGCGTGATGGCCGCGCGCACGCCGAGCGGCGAGGTGTGCAGCTATCCGGCGGCGCGCAATCACCACGAGAATCAGATTCTGGCGTGGAGCGTGCTGCCTGCGGAGATTCCTACGGCGCACGAACTGCACGCCCAGGCACTCGCCGAAGCGATTGTGGCCAAGCTGGGCATCGAGGGGCTGTTGTGCGTGGAGATGTTTGTGACGCGCGAGGGCAAGCTCTATGTAAACGAGCTTGCGCCGCGGCCGCACAACAGCTATCACCAGAGCGAGCGCGGCTGCGTGACCAGCCAGTTCGAGCAGCTTGTGCGGACCACATGCAACCTGCCGCTGGGCTCGACAGAATTGATTTCTCCGTGCGCGATTGTGAACCTGCTGGGCGACGTGTGGCTCGACCGCGCGGACGGGCCGGACTTTGCGGCGGCGCTGGCGGTGGAAGGCGTGCGGCTGCACCTCTACGAGAAGCGCGAGGCGCGCGCTGGGCGCAAGATGGGGCATCTCTCCAGCGTGGGCGCGACGGCGGAGCAGGCGCTGGAGCGCGTGCTCGAAGCGAAGAAGCTGTTGGTTAAGCCGCGCTAAATCCACATATCGTTGGGTGCGGTGCGGTCGCTGGTTTCTTCGCCGGTATTCTTTACGCCGCGCGGCTCAATGAGCATCAGCTTCACTTCCTGCTCGGCGAAAGGCTTGTGTTCCACGCCTTTGGGCACGATGAACATTTCACCGGGACCGAGGCTCACCGCGCCGTCGCGAAAGTCGATGCGCAGCGTACCTTCGAGAACGATGAAAGTCTCGTCGGTGTCGCTGTGATGATGCCAGACAAAGTCGCCCTGCAGCTTGACCAGCTTGAACTGGTAGTCGTTCATCTCGGCGATGACCCGGGGCTGCCACTGGTCAGTGAAGAGACCGAGCTTCTTCCGCAGATTGATCGCCTCGTAGCTCATATGCGCGCTACGCTTCCACCTTCTCCCAGCGCTTGGGCCGGCGGTTGGCCTGGAGAATCTTCTTGCGCAGGCGGAGATTCTTGGGCGTGACTTCGACGAGCTCATCGTCGGCGATGAACTCGATGGCCTGCTCGAGATTGAGCGCCTTGTAAGGGACGAGGCGGATGGCTTCATCGGCGCTGGAGGCGCGCATGTTGGTCAGCTTCTTTTCGCGGACGACGTTCACGTCGAGGTCGTTGTCGCGGGAGTGCTCGCCGACCACCATGCCCTCATAGACATCGACGCCCGCGCCGAGGAAGAGGATGCCGCGCTCCTGCAGGCCGTTGAGCGAGTAGGTGGTGGTGAGGCCCTGGCGATCGGAGATGAGCGCGCCGGTGGGCCGCTGGGGAATCTCGCCCTGGTAGGGAATGTAGCCGTCGAAGAGCGCGTTCATCACGATGGTGCCGCGGGTCTCGGTCAGCATCTCGCTGCGCAGGCCGATGATGCCGCGGCTGGGCACGCGGAACTCCATGCGCACGCGGCCAGACCCGTGGTTGTGCATCTTCGTCATCTCGCCCTTGCGCGGCCCGAGCTTTTCAATGACCACGCCGGTGTGCTCTTCCGGCACGTCGATGGTGAGGTGCTCGACCGGCTCCATGCGCACGCCGTCGACGACCTTGGTCACGATCTCCGGGCGGCCGACCATGAGCTCATAGCCCTCGCGGCGCATCATTTCGATGAGAATCGCAAGCTGCAGTTCGCCGCGGCCCAGTACCTTGAAGGTGTCCGGCGAGCCGGTCTCCTCCACGCGGATGGAGACATTGGTAAGCAGCTCCTTTTCGAGGCGCTCGCGCAGGTTGCGGCTGGTGACGTACTGGCCCTCGCGGCCCGCGAACGGGCTGTTGTTGACGCTGAACTGCATGGCGATGGTGGGCTCATCGATGATGATGAGCGGCAGCGGCGCGGGG
>DASZRQ010000122.1:0-9282 GCA_035549115.1 Occallatibacter sp.
AAAGCGGCAAAGGAGCCGAAGAGCTTGGAGACCTGGTCGAGCCGGGCGCAGAGGGTCGAGCTTGCGGCCTCCTGTGCGGGCGCGGGCATGGGGCTAGTTGGAGACTGCCGGGTTGGCGGGCGCGGAGACCGATGCCGTGGCAGCGCGCGGGTTGGCCGGCTTGGGCTGGCCCATGCCGGGCTGTGTGCCGGGAGCGTATTTGCTGGCGCACTTGGCCTGCAGGCCGTTGGCATGGAAAACGCCATCGCGGCCGTAGGTGCCGAGGGCAAGAGCCTGGGCATCGTCCTTGAAGGTGTCCGGCGGGGGCTCGTTGCCCTTGTAGCTCACGCGCAGCGTGCGGCCCGTGGCGGCCTTGGGTGAGTGGCTCTCGTACTCGTCGAGGATGAAGGAGACATTGGGGCCGTTCTGCTCAATGGAGCCGGGCTTGACGAAGCCCTCCACGCGCAGGTTGGCCTTGTAGGCCTTGTCACCCATGCCTCCTAGCTCGGCGATGGTGACGTAGTAGCTTTTGCTGGAGCCATAGCCGGAGATGGCGAGCCAGCCGATGGTGCCTACGATCACGGCGACCGCGATGCCGATGCGCACGGAGTTCGAGGGTTTTTTCATAGCCACCTCTAACGATACGAGCGTGCGTGAGGCGGGTCAACGGCTGGGGGCAACAGGCGTGATCCAGATCACAGGGCGGGAGGGGCGCGCTGCAGCTCTTCGGATGGGGCCGCAGCGGCTGATTTATCGCGCAGAGTCAAGGGTTTGCGCGGCGCGGTCCAGAGCCTGGGACAGCACTTCAAGCTGCTCCTGGGCACGGGCGGCATCGTGAGCGTCAATGGCCTCGTTCACGCCCGGAATCACGACGGCGGCATATCCCGTGTACTCCCCCGGCGCATAGATGGTGTGCTTGTACCAGGGACGGTTGGGCAGACCCTGGGGGCTGAGCAGGTCGTTTTCAGCGGCGCGGAGGGTCTGGTTCAATTTCGCCGGATCGCTGACCGGCTCCGCCTGCACCGCATGAGCGTGGGCCGCGGCGGAGGTGAATCGCTCGGCGGCAGCTTCAGCGGCATGGAAGTCGAGGTTCTCCAGCCCCTCGTCGGCGGCCTTGTGCCGGGCCGCGCCAATATAGGAGGCGATGGCGCGGGCGTAGGCCGGATAGTCGTAGGGCAGCACATCGGCGTCAGCCATGCGCAGAGCCTCTATGCCGAAGACGCGGGCCATCTCCTGCAGGTAGAGGAAGTGCGGATCGGCGTTCATGGTGAACCAGGCGTAGTTGTCGAAGACCGAGTGGTACACGCCGTAGGGGCCTTCGGAGCCGACATCGGTGGAGGGCACGCCGGCGTGCTGCAGAAAGGGCGTGTAATCCGAGCCGGAGCCGAGATTGCTCACGCGCACCTCCTCATTCGGGTCGGGCGGCGCGCTGGGATCGTGATGCTCCTCGGTGCTGGGGCGGCCGCGGTCGGTGCGCCACTCCTGGTAAACGGTGCCGCCCATGGGGTTGGGCACGGCCTGCGTCACCTCACGAATGAATTGCTTGAGCGAGGGCACGGCAGCGGCGGTAAATTCGTTGCCGGAGACGCCGACATCCATGTTGAAGTAGGCGACGGCGTGCTCCATGGGCTGCGCATGCTGCTCCACCCACTCGGTGGAGCCGATGAGGCCCTCTTCCTCCGCATCCCAACTGCAAAAGAGGATGGTGCGCTTGGGCCGCCAGCCCTGCTTGAGCAGCGTGCCGATGCCATGGACAGCCTCAAGCATGGCGGCCGTGCCGCTGTTGGGGTCCACTGCGCCATAGACCCAGGCATCGCGGTGGTTGCCGTTGATGACCCACTCGTCAGGGAATTCGCTGCCTTTGATGCGGCCCACGACATCCCAGATGGTGCGGCGTTCGTAATCCTGCTGCGAGACCAGATGCACGCGCACCCCGCCGGGGCCAAGGTGATAGCGGAAGGGCAGCGCGCCCTGCCAGCCCTGCGGCACGCCGGGGCCCTTCAGCGCCTGCAGAATGGGCGCGGCATCGTGATAGCTGATGGGGATGGAGATGATGTGGGGCTGGTTGCCCTCGGGGTTGATGCGCTCGGAGTCCGGCAGATTGGGCGTGGAAGCCACACCGGGCGTTTCGGGGTCGCCGGGATACTTGAAGAGGAACTGCACGGAGCCGCGCTGCACTCCGGTCTCCGGCCGCCAGGGGCCCATCGGGTAGGGGTCGCCCTTGTAGTAGCCGTCGTCCTGTGGGTCGGAATAGATGAGCACGCCGACCGCGCCGCGCTGCTGCGCGAGATATACCTTGACGCCGCGGAAGTTGCCGCCATAGCGGGCGATGACGATCTTGCCATGGAGATCGACGTGGTCGGCGTCGAGTTTCTTGAAGTCCTCGAGGCGGCCGTAGTTGGCATAGACCACGTCGCCGGTCACGTCGCCTGAAGCGGACGAGCCGTTGAAGGGCATCACGACGCGGGGATCATCCTGATACGGATCTTTGGATACATGCTCGCGCGTGGGCCCGGACATGAGCTTTTTGCCGGAGGCGTCGAAGGCCTCGACGCGCACGGCCTTGGGCCAGTTGAGCAGCACGCGGTAGGGCACGATCTCGGTTTCCAGGCCGGCATCGCGGAATTTTTCCGCGACGTAGAGCGCGGTCTTGTGATCCTCGGGTGTGGCGGCCATGTGCGGCTCGGCGGTGAGGGTCTTGAGCTCTTCGCCGGCGAGTTTGGCGCTGGGCACTTCGAGGAAGCGGCTCTCAACGGCAGCTTCCTTGCCGAAGCTGGTGTAGCCGAAGGCCGAAGAGGGCTCCTGCATGGAGGAGACGGCGGGTTGCGCGGCAGGAAGAAGAGCCACAACGGCAAGCAGAACAGGAAGACTGCGCAAGTGCATGTGGGCGCCTTTGCAGAAAGGATGCGTGCGCGTTCAGGCAGGGCAGGGGACAGGCCGCCCGAAGTTCCACTCAGCTTACACTATGAGCTTGCGCGGTCCCCCCCGGAGGGGATCGGCGAGGGGCGGCCGTGGACGCGAACGAAAAGTCTGAGCACAGGCCGGAGACCCTGGCCGCCGTGGAGGCCTCTGCGCGGGGCTTCAATCCTGAGGTGTCCAGCCGCGTGCCGCAGGCCGTGCGCGCGCTGCGCAATCCCAACTTTCGCCTCTTCTGGAGCGGCAACTTTCTCTCCAATATCGGCTCATGGATGGAGAACGTGGCCCGCGGCTGGCTCATCCTGCTGCTGACCAACTCGCCTCTCTGGCTGGGCGTGGTGGGCTTTGCCGGGTCAATTCCGTTCCTCCTCTTCACGCTCTTCGGCGGCGTCATTGCCGACCGAGCGGACAAGCGCCGCCTGTTGATGGTGACGCAGACGGTCATGATGCTCTTCGCCTTTCTGCTGGCGGCTCTGGCCTTCTTCAAGGGCGCGGATGGCAAGCCCCTGATCACCGTGTGGGAGGTTACGGTGATTGCGTTCCTGAACGGCATAGCGCTAGCAATGAATGCGCCGAGTTACCAGGCGATGGTGCCCAAGCTGGTGCAGCGCGAGGACCTGACCAACGCCATCGCGCTCAATTCGGCGCAGTTCAATATGTCGCGCATCGTGGGGCCCACGCTGGGCGGCTATGCCATGGCCATCTTCGGCGTGGCCGGTAATTTTTTTCTCAATGGGCTGAGTTTTCTGGCGGTGCTGTGGGCGCTGGTGCGGCTGCGCTTCCCGGAGGAGAAGCCGGTCAAGCACGAGTCCATGTGGCGCAGCCTGCGCGCGGGCTTTGCCTATCTGCGCCGCGAGCGGCAGATGCTGGTGGTGGTGATGATGACCTCTGCCTTCGCGTTTCTGGGGTTTCCGTTCCTCAACTTCATTCCCTACTTCGCCAAGATGCAGCTTGGCCTCGACGAGAGCGGGCTGGGCTGGCTGATGGCCTGCTCGGGTTTCGGCGCGGTGCTGGGCGCCATGACGGTGGCCGTGCTGGGCGTAATCCGCCATCGCGGTGTGGTAGCCACGATCTTCGGCATCACCTTTTTTGCCGCCATTATCGGCTTCAGCCTGTCGCGCAATTTCTGGTTGTCGGCGGCGCTGGCGCTTATCGAGGGCTACAGCGGCATCACGATGGTGTCGTGCTTCAATGTGTCGATGCAGCACCTCTCGTCCGACGAGATGCGCGGCCGAGTGCTGAGCATCTACACCACGGCCTTTCTGGGGCTGCCGCCGCTGGGCTCGCTGATGGCCGGATGGCTCTCGCAGTACTTCGATGCGGGCCATGTGTTGGCGGCGATGGCCAGTACCGCGGCCCTGATCTATGCGGCGTTCTATGCCTTCTCGCCGGCTTTGCGCTCGTTGGATTAGGCCGCGGGCTGCGTGCAGAAGGCGCAGCGTTTGGCAGCAATGGGAATGGCGCTGAGGCACTCGCCGCAGATCTTCGTCTCCGGCGCCGGTGGAGGCGCATCCGGCTTCTTGAGGCGCGCCATCAGCGAGTTGGCCGGCAGCACGATGAAGAAATAGACCGCCGCGGCCACCATCAGGAACGAGATCACGGCATTCAGAAAATTGCCGATCATGATGCTGCCGATCTTCAGGCCGCCGAAGTCCGGCTTACCCACCATGTCGCCGATAAACGGCGTGAAGACATCCTTCACCAGCGACGTAACCACGGTGCCGAACGCACCGCCGATGATGACGCCGACTGCCAGGTCCAGCACGTTTCCGCGAAGAATGAAATCCCGAAAGCCCTTCAGCATATCTCTGTCTCCCTGGGGTTCTTGACTGCGGCGCAGATGCGCTCAGCTCATGCTACACGGAGTTGCGTCGCGAATTGCTGAAAAATCGAGCGGCGCGCCGCTACTCGTAGGCCACGAGAAAGACGATCATGGTGAGGATCATCAGGTCCGCGTAGAGCAGCAACAGAATGCCCGCGTGGTATAGGCTCCAGCGGCGGTGCAGGCAGCGCGCCGTCTCCACCATGCCCCAGACCGCGACAAGAAGGGCAAGAATCTGCCAGTGCGAACCGTGCAGATTCTCAATGTGAGGAAAGCCCGCCAGACGCAGACTTACCACAAACGCACCGAGCGAGAGCAGAAGAGCGCGGATAAGGGACTTTTGCCGCGGCCGGAAGATGACAAGAAGCGCCTGCACCACTCCTCACTCTACATGTAGAGCGGCAAATTAGCTGACCAGTTCCATTGCGCGCAGGCTTTCCGCATAGGGCGCGCGCAGCACGCCGCGCTCGGTCACGATGGCGGTCACGTACTTTGCGGGCGTCACATCGAAGGCCGGATTGCAGATGCCCACACCATGCGGCGTAAGCTGCTTGCCGCCATGATGCGTCACTTCCTTTGCATTGCGCTCTTCAATGGGAATGGCGTCGCCGGTCGGCGTGGCCGTGTCGATAGTGGACCAGGGCGCGGCGCAGTAGAACGGGATGCCGTGCTCTTTGGCGAGAATCGCCACGTTGTAGGTGCCGATCTTGTTGGCGAAGTCGCCATTGGCCGCGATGCGGTCCGCGCCGACAACGACCGCCTTGATTCTGCCCGCGCGCATCAGGCTGGCGGCCATGTTGTCGCAGATGACGGTGGTGGGAATGCCGTCGGCCATCAGCTCCCACGCCGTAAGCCGCGCGCCTTGCAGAAAGGGCCGTGTCTCGTCGGCATAGACGTGGATCTTTTTGCCCTGCTCCACGGCCGAGCGAATAACGCCGAGCGCCGTGCCATAGCCGCAGGTGGCCAGAGCGCCGGCGTTGCAGTGCGTGAGCACGCCGCCCTCCTCGGGCAGAAGCGCGCCGCCAAAGGCGCCCATGGTTTTGCATGCGGCAATGTCTTCCTCGTACATCGCATGCGCCTCGGCCAGGATTTTTTCCTTGACCGTGGCCAAAGACACGCCCGCCGAACGCAACTCGGCAAAGAGCTTCTTCATGCGGTCGATGGCCCAGAAGAGATTGACCGCCGTGGGCCGCGTGCCCGCCAGCCGCGCGCAGATGGCCTCAAACTCCGGCGCAAAGGCATCCGTGGTCGAGGCTTTTGTTTGTTGCGCGCCCAGTGCGATGCCGTAAGCCGCGGAGACGCCGATGGCCGGTGCGCCGCGTACCACCATGGTCACGATCACGTCGGCGACCTGTTCGTAATCGGTGGCGAGAACATAGCTTTCTTCGAGCGGCAGCTTGGTCTGATCGATAAAGCGGACGCCTTCTTCGGTCCAGGTGAGGGTAGGAATCATGCCCTTTCAGTGTATCGTGCCGGGCAATGCGGAAGGGCAGGCGGGCTGCTTATGAAAACATTTACAGAATTTGCTGGACTCCCCTGCGCTTCGCTGCTTAGAGTGTTGTTCGTACCTCGGTGCATACGGATGCTGTTGCTGGTTTCCTGCTGGCTGCCTGCGCCGCGATCAAGGAGTTCCGATTGAAGCTGACGCACGTCGACTGGATCATCATGCTGTTGTACTTCGTCTTTGTGCTGGGCATTGGCTTTGCCCTCAAGCGCTACATGAAGACGAGCAAGGACTTTTTCCAGGCAGGGCGCGCGCTGCCGGCCTGGATCTGTGGCCTGGCCTTCATCTCGGCCAATCTCGGCGCTCAGGAAGTGATCGGCATGGGCGCTTCGGGCGCCAAATATGGCCTGGAGACGGCGCAGTTTTATGGCATCGGCGCGATACCGGCCATGATCTTCGTGGGCATCTTCATGATGCCCTTCTACTACGGTTCCAAGGCGCGCTCGGTGCCGGAGTTTCTGCGCATGCGGTTCGACGAAAAGACCCGCGCGCTGAATGCCTGCTCTTTCGCCGTAATGACCGTGTTCAGTTCCGGCATCTCGATGTACGCGATGGCGCGGCTCATCCAGGCGCTGCACGTCTTCGATGGATTGTTCTACGCGATGGGCTGGCCACAGGACGGCATCTTTACCTTCTCGATCGTACTGTCGGCGGTGATCGTGCTGCTCTATATCTTTCTCGGCGGGCTCACCAGCGCGATTTACAACGAGGTGCTGCAGTTCTTCCTCATCATCGCGGGCTTTCTGCCCCTGGTGCTGCTGGGGCTGAAGAACATGGGCGGCTGGGAGGGCATGAAGGCCTCCGTGGCAAAAGTCGATCCGCGCATGCTGCACGAGTGGCACGGCATCCTGCATCCGGCCACGAATCCGATGGGCGTCGACATCATCGGCATCGGCATGGGGCTGGGTTTTGTGCTGGGCGCGGGCTACTGGTGCACGGACTTTCTCGTGATCCAGACCGCCATGGCCTCGAGCAACATGGATTCCGCGCGGCGCGTGCCGCTGATCGCGGCGATTCCCAAGATGGTGTTTCCATTTCTCGTCATCCTGCCGGGCCTGATCGCGATTGGCCTGGCGACGCCGCACACGACCACGACGGTGACCCGCACAGCGGATGGCGCCATCATCCACAACGTGCAGGTGGTGTCGCCGGCGGCGGAGCAGGGCCGCGGGCTTGTGCCGGCCAAGATCAATCCGCTGAACGGCAAACCCATGCTCGACGCGAGCGGGCATCCGCTGTTGGACTACGACATGGCCACGCCGAACATGCTGCTGCACTACTTCCCGACCGGCATTCTGGGGCTGGGACTGACCGCGCTACTGGCCAGTTTTATGAGCGGCATGGCGGGCAACGTGACGGCTTTCAACACGGTTTTCACTTACGATCTTTACCAGTCCTACATTCACAAGAACGCGAGCGACAAGCACTACCTTGCCGTGGGCCGTTGGGCCACGGCGGGCGGCATTCTGCTCTCCATTGCGACAGCCTATGCAGCGATCAACTTCAACAACATCATGGACACGCTGCAGCTTGTCTTCAGCTTTGTGAATGCGCCGCTGTTTGCCACCTTCCTGCTGGGCATGTTCTGGAAGCGCACCACCGGGCATGGCGCGTTTACCGGGCTTTTGGCGGGGACCGGCGCGGCCATGCTGCATCACGGGCTCACGCTGCCCATAGAGGCCAATCCTGGCATCCACGGCGGATGGATTGCGGTGCTGCACCGCTACCCCAGCGACATGGCACAGAACTTCTACGGCGCAATTGTCGCCTTCAGTGCAAACTTCATCCTCTGCGTACTGGTGAGCCTCTTCACCAAGCCCAAGCCTGATTCCGAACTGGTAGGTCTGGTGCACTCGCTGACGCCGAAACCCTCCACGGCGCACCTGTCGTGGTGGAAGCGTCCCGAGGCGCTGGCCGTGGCCGTGCTGCTGGGCGCCGTCGCGCTGAATATCTTCTTTGCATAGAAAGGACGAGCCATGAGTCTCGATCTGCGCATTCCGATGGGGTTGATGTTCACGCTGACCGGCGTGATCCTGACGGCATTCGGCTTTGCCACGCGCAACGATGCCGCGCTCTATGCCAAGAGCTTAGGCATCAATGCGAATCTCTGGTGGGGGCTGGTGCTGTTTGCTTTCGGGCTCACCATGTATGTGCTGGGCCTGCGGCGGCAGAAGCGGCTCGCTGGTGAGCCGCCCAAGCCCGTGGATGAGTCATCGCCGCGCCGCGGCCACTAGATACCGTCCCATTTTGGCCGCCGCGCTCTGCGCGTCTCGCGGCCTGAACCGCGCTCATCTGTTGCCCCGGTACACTGGAGAAAGCGATGAAGCGGAAAACCATCGAGCACTACGAGATTGTGCGCAAGCTGGGCGCGGGCGGCAGCGGTGTGGTCTATCTGGCCACGGATACGCTGCTGCAGCGGCCCGTGGTGCTCAAGATTCTGCGCGCAGGGCTGCTCTCGGCGCAGCAGATGCGCTCCACCATGCTGCGCGAGGCGCGCATGGCCTCGGCCATCGAGCACCCCAACGTCTGCGCCATCTATGAAGTGGGCGAGGCCGGCGACGAGGGCTACATCGTGATGCAGTATGTGCCAGGCCAGTCGCTCGATCAGCTCATTGCGCGCGGACCGGCCACGCCGCAGCTCGTCCTCTCAGTGGGCATCCAAATCGCCGATGGGCTGCAGGCCGCGCATGCGCTGGGCATCTTTCATCGCGACCTGAAGCCGCAGAACGTGATGCTGACCGATGGCGGTTTGGCCAAGATTCTCGACTTTGGTCTGGCACGGCGGCTGACGCCTGGAGACGCGGCCTTTGACCCGGCCAAGCCTGCGCTGGCCAAGGATACGTCGATGGCCGCGACCTACACGGCGCGCGGAGGAACCATTCGCTATATGGCGCCGGAACAGTTTGTCACCGGCCAGTCAAGCGTGCAGTCGGACGTGTGGGCGCTGGGCGTCATCCTCTACGAACTGGCCAGCGGGCGGCACCCGTTTTCGCGGCCGGATGCGGAAGACTTTCAGGCAATCCGCGCAATCCAGTTTTCCGATCCGCCGGACTTGAGCGAG
>DASZRQ010000123.1:0-2696 GCA_035549115.1 Occallatibacter sp.
ACCTGCACGGCCTTGTTCTGGTTGGCGCGCAAGGCGCGATCCCAGTCCGCCGTGGTGGCAATGGTGTCGGCGCCCACCTTGAGGATGATGTCGAAGGCCTTCAGTCCGGCGGCATCGGCCTCGCTCCTGCGCGCCACCTGCTTCACCATCAGCCCGGACTGGATGCCCAGGTACTCGGCCATCTGCGAGGTGAGCGGCTCCACCATGGCGCCTACGTTGAGGGCGCTGCCGAAGAAGGGCATATGAAATCCACCCGAGGGCACATCGCCCGAACCGCCGGACAGAATGCCCATGGTGGGCGCGGAGCCGGAAGCATCCCCGCCGTTATCGAGCTTATTCCACACATCGTGTTCCATCTGCTTGCGGTCAGCAAGCTGCACGGTCACGGTCTGCTGTGCGCCGTCGCGGCTCAGCACCAGAGTGATGGTGCGGCCGGCGGGCATCTCGCGCAGCATGCGCGAAAACTGCTCGGCACCCTGAATGGCTTCGCCATTCATCTGCAACACCACGTCGTTCACGCGCACACCGGACTGCGCCGCGGGCGCATCGTGGTCAATGAGCGTGATCATCGCGCCGTGGGTATCCTTGAGTTTAAGTTTGGTTGCGGAGTCCGCATCCACGTCGCCAAAGAGCACGCCCAGATAGCCCTGCGAGCTCGAGCGAATGGCGGGGCTCGGCTGCTCCAGCAGCGGCGCCAGACCGGATATCTGTGCCACGGCCGGATACGCCAGTGACAGAACCCCGAGCGCAACCGCCAAGGCAGAGATGCGGCCGCGCGACAGAACAATATTGCGGTAAGGCCTCAAAAAGTACTTCATCGCTTCACCCTCTATCTTCTCTTCGCGGGCCCTTGCGCTCTTGCGGAGCAAGTGGCCCAAACACTTTACTGAATCTCCGGTACATGGCTGAGCAGTTGCCGGGAAACGGTGCGAATCTGCGGGCTCTGATCGGAGTTGGCAACCGTGAACAGCACCTGGCGCACGGTTGTATCGGCTTCCACCGGCTCCAGGATGTTGATGGCTTCGGTGCGGATACGCGGATCGGCGTCGTTGAGCAGCGCCTCCAGCACGGAGTCGCGCACGCGCATATCCTGCGCCACATAAGGCTCCAGGCCATGAAGGGCCTTCTCGCGGACGCCCTCATTCTTGTCGTAGCGTAGCGCCACCATCAGCGCATCGCGAATGCCCGCCGCATTGCAACTGCGCCCGGCGCGGCACTCGGCAGCCATCAGGCCCACCGAGTCGTCGCGAATACCTGCCGAAGCCGCATCTTCCGAAGCCATCATCAGCAGCTCGCGGATGGCCGGGTCTTCAAGCGAACCCTGAATGCGCTGCGGCACTACTTCGTTGTAGCGCACTTCCACAATGTTGCTGTTCGGCTGCTGCACAATGCTCGAAATGTTCGCAACCGCATCCGGCGTCACCGCGGCAGCGGACGGAGCAGACGGGGCCGGTTGGGCACTTTGCGCCGCCTGCACGGCTGCATGCGCCTCGCGCGCCTGCGCCACCTCGTAGCCACCAATGGAGCCCGCGCCGATGCCCGCGACAAGCAGCAGGGCCGCGGCCACCGGAGCCGCCTGCATGCGGGCGAAGTTGTTCATCGCGCGCTCGCCCAGCCGCTCATACCAGCGCTTGGGCGGCAGCGCGTCCAACACCTCTTCAAGGCGCAGCCGCGAACGGGCAACAAGATTCGCCGGAGGTTCGATGGCGGGATGCACTGCGGCCAGTGTCTGCAGGGCCTGCAGCTCGCGCCGCTCGGCCTGGCAGTCCGCACAGCTCAGCAGATGACGGTCGAGCTCGTGAATCTGCTCGTCCGGAAGCTCTCCATAAGCCGCCAGCACAATGCGTTCATGGGCAAGTTCGCAATTCATGGTGATACGTCCTCATAGCCTCAGAAAACTGCAACAGTACAAATCTGGAATTCGGTTCAACTACTTCTGACGGCTCATGGGCCGGCATATGTTTACCGCAGCCCCGCCAACTGCGCGCGCAGCTTCTTTGTCGCCCGGAAGAGCGTATTCTTGGCGGTTTCTTCGGTGGTGTTCAACATCTCTCCGATGGTGCGCAGGCGGAGCCCCTGGTAATGCTTCAGTTCAAAAACCATGCGCTCGCGCGGGGTGAGCTTGTCCAGCGCTTCCTGAATGCGCTCGCCCAGCACCTTGCGGTCAAGCTCGCGGTCCGGACTCGAAAAGGAGCGGTTGTCCGAAACCGAAGCCAGCAGGTCGATCTCATCGCCCGAGTGGTCCAGGACCACAGCCTGGTCTTCGCGGCGCGTCTTGCGGCGGCGCAACTGGTCCAGGCAGAGATTCGTGACGATCCGGTAAATCCACGTGTAGAACGAGCACTCAAAGCGGAAGTTGCCGATGTACCGGAAGGCCTTGAGAAAGGCTTCCTGGTAGATGTCCTCGGCATCGTGCTCGGAACCCGTGAGATGCAGGGCAAGCCGAAGCACCTGCTGCTCGTATTGACGCACCAGCGCGTCAAAGGCAGCGCGCGAGCCAGCTTGTGCCTCGCGGATCAGCTCCATCTCCGGCGCGCGTGCCCGCATGCGCTCTGCGGCGCGGTCTGGTCCGTCGATTGCCCTGGTTGCGGCCATGCCTGGGATGGATTGTATCCCCTGGGCTGCCGGCCAGGGCAAGCTGCCCTGTCCCGTGGAGGCGGCGGAAAGAACGCTCACAGCTTCACTCGCCATCTGGT
>DASZRQ010000124.1:0-8956 GCA_035549115.1 Occallatibacter sp.
CTCGGGCATCGAGCACATCATCATCATCACCGGGCGCGGCAAGGGCGCCATGGAAGATCACTTCGACCACAGCTTTGAGCTTGACGCCACGCTGGAGCGCCGCGGCAAGAAGGAGCTGCTTGAGGTCTCGCGCAGCGTGGCCACGCTGGCGCGCATCAGTTACGTGCGCCAGAAGGAGCCGCTCGGCCTGGGCCATGCCGTGCTCTGCGCCAAGGAGCTTGTCGGCGACGAACCCTTTGCCGTCATCCTGCCCGACGATGTGATTGACGCCGACCCTCCATGCCTGCGCCAGATGATCGATGTCTTCGACGAGAAAGGCGGCTCCGTGCTCGCCACGCAAACGGTCGAAGGCCCTGCCATCTCTGCTTACGGCGTTCTCGCCGGCTCGCCGGACAAAGTGAACCCCCGCATCTACAACTGCACCGGCATGGTTGAAAAGCCCAAGCTCGCGGATGCGCCTTCGAAACAGGCCATCATCGGCCGCTACGTGCTCACCCCCCGCGTCTTTGAGCTGCTCGAGGAGACCACCCCCGGCGCCGGCGGCGAAATCCAGCTCACCGACGGCATCAAGGCCCTGCTCAAGGAGGAGCCGGTCTTCGGCTACACCTTCGAGGGCAAGCGCTTCGACGCGGGCGACAAGTTCGGCATGCTGCAGGCCACCGTCGAGTTCGCGCTCAAGCGCCCCGAGTTCGGCGAAGAATTCCGAAAGTATCTGAAGGGGCTGTCGCTGTAAGCGGGCGAGGCATCACGATGCCTATTGTCTCTTTCTAGCTCCGCTAACTCGCTAGCTCCGCAAACACCGCTACTTCATGCCTTCCACTTGATATTGCAGCCGATGGACGGCCGCTGATCTCCGCTCGGCTGCCTGCCCGCAAGCACCGCGTCCATCGCCGCGCGCAGGTCTTCGCCTGTCACAGGAATGCCGTTGCCCGGCCGGCTGCGGTCAAACTCGCCCCGGTACGCCAGCTTCAGGTCTCCGTCGAAGAGAAAGAAATCCGGCGTGCACGCCGCCTTGTATGCCTTCGCCACCGCCTGCGTCTCGTCATAGAGGTAAGGAAAGCGAAACCCAAGTGTTTCGGCCTGCTTCTTCAGCCCCGCCGGGCTGTCGTCGGGATAATGCGCAGCGTCATTGCTGCTGATGGCCACGATGCTCACCGGCTCGACCTCGTAGTCCATGCCCAGCGCCGCCAGTTCCTTCTCCACATGCTTCACATACGGGCAGTGGGTGCAGAGGAACATCACCAGCAGCGCCTTCTGTCCGCGAAAATCCTCGCGGCGCACCGTTTTGCCGCTTACCACATCGGTCAGCGCAAAGTCCGGCGCGGCCGTGCCCAGATCCAGCATCATGGTTGATTCCGTCAGTGCCATCGCAATCTCCTCTGAACCTCATCCATGCGAGGTTGTGTCTCAGGGCACGGCTTCAGCCATGCCGGTGACGTTCGATGGATTGATGGGCCTCAGCCCCTGCGGTCTTCTGCCGATCTCAAAACAGCCCACTCTGCCGCCCCGGCATGGGAATGCCGAAGTGCTCATAGGCCAGCCGCGTTGCCACGCGCCCGCGCGGCGTGCGGTCCAGAAAGCCAATCTGAATGAGAAACGGCTCATACACTTCCTCGAGCGCGTCCTCTTCCTCCGCCAGCGTCGCCGCCAGCGTGCCCAGTCCCACCGGCCCGCCGTCGTACTTTTCGATGATGGTTTTCATCAGCCGCCGGTCGATCTCGTCGAACCCATGCGCATCCACTTCCAGCATGGTCAGCGCTGCATTGGCTGTCGGCCGGTCAATCGTGCCCGATCCGCGCACCTGCGCGTAGTCGCGCACCCTCCGCAGCAGGCGGTTCGCAATGCGCGGCGTCCCGCGTGAGCGCAGCGCAATCTCCGCCGCGCCGTCGGCATCGATGGGCACGCCCAGCACTTCGGCCGAGCGCTCCACGATAATGCGCAGTTCGTCCTCAGTGTAGAACTCCAGCCGCAGCAGAATCCCGAACCGCGACCGCAGCGGCGACGACAGCAGTCCCGGCCGCGTTGTGGCTCCCACAAACGTGAACGGCCGGATCTCCATCACATGCGTGCGCGCCGCTGGTCCCTGCCCGATGATGATGTCGAGCTGGTAGTCCTCGAGCGCGGTATAGAGCTTTTCCTCGAGCACCGGCTGCATGCGGTGAATCTCGTCCAGAAACAACACCTGCCGCTCGCGCAGGTTGGTCAGGATCGCTGTCAGGTCGCCCTGAATCTGCAGCGCCGGGCCGGAGGTCTGCTGAAAGCCCACATCCAGTTCGTTGGCAATGATGGTCGCCAGCGTTGTCTTGCCCAGTCCCGGCGGCCCGAACAGCAGCACATGATCCAGAGCCTCGCCCCGCGACCGGGCGGCTTCGAGGGCAATTGCAAGCTGCTCCTTGGCCTTAGACTGGCCAATGAACTCCGACAGCCGCCGCGGGCGCAGCTTCAGTTCGAAGCTCTGTTCCTCGTCGGCGCGCGAGGCGCTTACCAGCCTGTCCGGCGCATCATCCCGTGTGCGAGCCATGCTGAGGGCAGTGTAGCCGCTGCCGCCGTGCACGGCCAACCACCCTGCCGCGGCTCTCGTGCCGGGCGGCAAAGCCGGCTTTTCCAGGGGCTCTGCCGCCGGGGTGTGAACGCCCTGCAAAATGCTCCGAACTTACGGTCATTCTTCCGGTTACGCGCGTAACGAACCCCGCCATCGGACCCAAATTAGATATTGATTCACCCTGTCGAATTGCCGTATGATTGCGCCACCTCACAAGAGGCATTAACCACGGCTGGCCGGGTAAGAACGGTGTTAAAAGTAACGCTCCGGTCGCTTAGCTCGGCACGTGCCACGACCGTTTTGTGGCAGGTTTTTGTATGTAAGCCAGGATTTATAACCCCCGTAGGCCGGATTCCTGGGTAGAATTTTCTGCCGGCCGAGAAATTAAATCGAAGGATGCTGTGCCACGCACCCGTGTGGACCAGCCGGGCGGAAACGCCGGGAGACTCAAGTATGCGGAATCGTTCGTTGTTCGGTGCCCTGATTGCCCTCAGCCTCGTGGTGCCGCTCACAAGCTGCAGCAATCCCTCCGGACTGGATTCCATTTCAATATCGCCGGCCAGCCAGTCGCTGACCACCGGGCAGACCACGCAGTTCTCGGTTACTGGAACCTACGGCAACGCCAGCCATACCACCACCAAGGCAGTCACCACCGGCGTTACCTGGGCCTCCAGCAACACCGCTGTCGCCACGGTCACTTCCGACGGCTTGGCTACGGCCATCGGCGCAGGTACGACCACCATTACCGCCAGCGCCCAGGGCTTCAATGGCCCCGTATCGTCTTCTGCAACGGTTACCGTCACCTCTTCCGGCGGCGGCACGGCCAGCGGCACGATCGTCTCCATCACGGTTACACCCGGCTCGCAATCGGTATCCGGTGCTGGCCAGACGGTCCAGTTCCTCGCCATCGGCACCACATCCTCTGGCGCAACCGTCAACGTCACGAATCAGGTTGCTTGGACATCGAGTGCCACCTCGATCGCTACCATAGGCGTCACCAGCGGTCTCGCCACCTCCGTCGGCGCGGGCACCACCACCATCACCGCGCTCTATAACGATGCCAGCTCCGGCACCACTGCCACAGGCTCGGCCGAGCTCACCGTTACCGGCGGCACAAGCACCGGCTTTACCTCCCTCCAGTTGATTCCCAACAGCCAGTCTGTCTCCGCTACCGGCCAGACCGGCCAGTTCATCGCTCTTGGCACCACGGGCTCGGGTGCTGTTCTCGACGTTACCGATTCTTCGCAGATCGCATGGAGTTCAAGCAGTCCGTCAGTTGCCACCGTGGATGCTACTGGCCTGGCCACCGGCGTCAGTCAGGGGTCCACAACCATTACTGCGCTGCTGACGAATACCGATAACTCCATCGTTTCGGCCACGGCTTCCGTCAATGTGACGCTGAGCAGCCCGCCGGAGCCGATTCTTTCGCTCGAAATCATTCCGACCTCGATCACGGTCAACGATTTCAATCTCTCCGGCCAGTTCATCGCCATTGCCACATACTCCACAGCCCCGTATGTCCGGGATGTGACGAACGACCCATCCACGACGTGGCTTTCCTCCGAGCCGAACTTCTTCCCGGTGAGCAGCAACACCGGCGGAGGTCCGGGCGCCAGCGCGGGTATCGTGACGGCCGAGGGCGCTGGCGGCGCTACCATCATTGCGGAGTCGTCGAGCACAGACGGCACCATCCAGACCGCGACAGCTACCTTTAGCTGCCCGCAGGTTCTGGTGGCCGCTGGTTCCAACACGCCTCCCTCGTGCCCGGATACTCTGGGAACGGGTTCCCCGCTGCTGTCCACGCTCACGATCTACCAGCGCGGCCTGAACACCACCAACTGGGTGGTCACGGCGCCGTCGGCCACGGGTACTGCCGATGTGCTCCACTGCGGTCCCGGCTGGACGGGGGATGGCGGGTCGGTCTGCACCGCGACCTATCCAACCTTTACGAACGGAGTGCCGACAACCGTCGTTCTGACCTCACCTGCAGGTGCGGGCGCCTTCGGCGGCTGGTCTGATAACTGCCTGCCGAGCGATGCAAATGGGAACACAACACCCGCTCCGGCAATTACCGCCGGTGGTCCGAACTATTGTGTGGTCACGCTGGCGAACTTCAGCACGGTGACCAGCTCGTATATTCCGTCCGACGATGTGGTCGGCATCATCGTCAACTAACCTTGTTCAGCGATTCACCGGCAAAGGCCGCTCTCCGGAGCGGCCTTTCTGCTTCCCGGCCCGCCCCGTTTGCGCCGTTTAGACTGGTAGAGTCCGTTCCGCGCACGCAATGACCCACCGGTTTGGCCGCCTTCGCCGTTTCCGCTTCAATCTGCCGCAGCGCATCGCCGCCGTGATGCTGGCGCTCTTCCTTGCGCAGGGCTTCTGGCTCACCAGCCGCCAAACCCTCTCCGACGCCGATTACCGCTACGCCCGTTGCGGCCGCGAAATGTGGGAGAAGCCTTCGCCGCTGGCCGGATACTTCACCAGTTGCGGCAATATCCACGATGGCGTCCTCGCCTACCGCCTCGCCGGCCTGCCCCTCACGCTCAATCTGCTCGCCGAGCGCGGCCTCGACCGCTTCCGCAAGCCGGAAGACCGCGTGGTGCAGGAGGAAGGCCCCATCAGCACCTGGGAGCTGCGCCATCAGCTCACCCACATCCTGCTGCTGCTGCGCCTGCCGTTCCTCTTTGCGGGCTTTGTGCTTGGTGCGGGTCTCTGGTGGGTTTCGCGCCGCCTCTATGGCAACCTTGGCGGCTACACTGCGCTCGCGCTCTACTGCTTCTCGCCGCCCATCATCAAGGCCTGCGTCTCGCCCTCACCGGAGATACTCGCTGCCCTCGGCCTCTACGGTGCTGTTTACACCTGCATCGGCGTCGCCCATGCCATGCAGGGTCCGCGCAAAAAGTGGCGTCCCCGCATCGTGCTGCTCACCGCCGCGCTGGGCCTCGCCGCCTCCGCGCACATCGCCGCCCTGCCCACCGCCGCGCTGCTCGGCCTGGTGCTCATGCTCTGGGTTGCGGAAGGCCGCCGCAGCCAGGTGCTCCCCGTCGTTCTCGTCGCTTCGGCCGGCGCGCTGGTGCTTCTCTTCGCCTGTTACGGCTTCTCGCCGGACGCCTTCAGCTACGTCTTCCGTTCCGCCGCCGGTTTCGTCGCCTTCTCCCTCGACCCCGCCCGCCGTTTCTTCTCCACTCTCTCCAACGCCGGCATCACCGTCGCGGCCGCAGCCTCGGTGCTGCTCTATCTCGGCGTGCGCCCCTCCCGTTACTTCGGCAATACCGCACCGCTCCTCTGTGCCGTCGTCTGCCTGTC
Organism: Occallatibacter sp.; assembly: GCA_035549115.1. GTDB lineage: Bacteria > Acidobacteriota > Terriglobia > Terriglobales > Acidobacteriaceae > Telmatobacter. Next base: position 5,849 of record DASZRQ010000124.1, read on the forward strand.
GCTGGTCATGACCGGCGTCCACGGAACCCCGTGGCTCTGGGCCATCCCCTTCCTGCTTACCTTCGTAGGCGGCATCTTCGCTGACGCCTACGAGAGCCCCCGCCCGCGCCTGGCTCTGGCCGCCGCCGGGGCCATCGTGCTCCTCCAGGTCATCTTCTGCCTGCTCAGCCTGCCGGGCCTCATTTAGAGGGGCGAAAGTGCCTGCTTACCGGCCCATCCGGACCCAATTTCTGCCCCCGGTAAACGGCCCTTTTCATCCTCCTCGCCAGCCCGGATTCGATTTCCTCTAAATTCAATAAAAACAAAGACTTGTTTGCGCCCAATGGCCTTGTATCCACCCCCCTCCGCGCGGTAAAATAGAGTTTCAGCCCGTGGCATCTGGCCGGCTCGGTTTTCGCCCCGCCTTCGCCGCTTCTCTGAGCGGGCTCACGACCTCTTATGGCAGACGATCAGAACCCCCAGCTCCCTCTCGACGGCGGTGTGCCGCCCGGCAATCCCAGCCACGTTCCCATCAATATCGAGGAGGAGATGCGCCGGTCGTATCTCGACTACTCGATGTCGGTCATCATCGGCCGCGCCCTCCCCGACGCCCGTGACGGCCTCAAGCCCGTCCATCGCCGCGTGCTCTACACCATGAGCGAGATGGGCCTGGAGCACAACAAGAAGTACACCAAGTGCGCCAAGGTTGTCGGCCAGGCCATGGGTGTCTATCACCCTCACGGCGACTCCGCCATCTACGACACGCTGGTCCGCATGGCGCAGCCCTTCTCGCTGCGCTACCCCCTCGTCGATGGCCAGGGCAACTTCGGCTCGGTCGATGGCGACCCGCCCGCGGCCATGCGTTACACCGAGTGCCGCCTGCAGCGCATCACCGGCGAGCTGCTCGCTGACATCGACATGGAAACCGTCGATCTCGTCCCCAACTACGACGAGTCCACGCAGGAACCCTCCGTTCTGCCCACGCGCATTCCCAATCTCATCGTCAACGGCTCCAACGGCATTGCCGTCGGCATGGCCACCAATATTCCGCCCCACAACCTCACTGAGGTCGTCAACGCCGCCATCGCGCTGGTGCGCAACCCGCAGGGCGGCCTCCTTGAAGTCCTCAAGCACGTGCAGGGGCCGGATTTCCCCACCGGAGGCTTTCTCTACGGCAAGGCCGGCATCGTCAATGCCTACAAGACCGGCCGCGGCCGCTTCATGATGCGCGCCCGTGTGGCCATGGAGAATCTCACCAAGGATCGCCAGGCGATCATCGTCACCGAGATTCCCTACCAGGTCAACAAATCCAAGCTCATTGAGCGCATCGCCGATCTGGTGAACGAGAAGACCATCGACGACATCGGCGACGTGCGCGACGAGAGCGACCGCGACGGCATGCGTATCGTCATCGAGCTCAAGCGCGGCGCGCAGCCGGAGATCGTGCTCAACCAGCTCTACAAGCACACGCAGATGCAGGAGAGCTTCTCCATGATCTTCCTGGCCGTGCTCAACGGCCAGCCGAAGGAACTGGGGCTCGACCAGGCCATCCGTGCCTTCATCGACCATCGCGTCGATGTGGTGCAGCGCCGCACCGTCTTCCTGCTGCGCAAGGCCCGCGAGCGCGAGCATATCCTCGAGGGCTACAAGATCGCGCTCGACAATCTCGACGCCGTCATCCGGATCATCCGCGCATCCGGTTCGCGTGCGGAGGCTCGCGAAAACCTCTTCGCGTGGGGCAAGGGCAAAGACATTGTCATCAACCTCGACCGCGAGCGCCAGCCCAGTGAGGAAAAGGGCCTCACGCTCCGCCAGGTCGATGCCATCCTCGAACTGCAGCTCTATCGCCTCACCCAGCTCTCCGTGGACGAAATCCTCAACGAGCTCGCCGAGATTCGCAGGAAGATCGCCGAGTACGAGGAGATTCTCGGCAGCGACAAGAAGCTGCGCGCGGTCATCATCAAGGAGCTTGAGGAAGTCCGCGACCGCTACGGCGATGCCCGCCGCACGGAGATCATCGACGAGTCCGCCGAGCTGCAGTTGGAAGACCTCATCGCCGACGAGCAGGTGGCGGTCACCGTCTCCCACCAGGGCTACCTCAAGCGCACGCCCATTAGCATCTATCGCCAGCAGCGCCGCGGCGGCACCGGCCGCACCGGCATGAAGACCCGCGAAGAGGACTTCGTCTCGCAGCTCATTGTCAACTCGACGCACGCCTATCTGCTCTGTTTCACCAACACCGGCCGCGTCTACTGGCTCAAGGTCTATGAGATTCCCGACGTAGGCGCGGCAGGCAAGGGCAAGTCCATCCAGAGCCTGCTCAACCTGCAGCCCGGCGAGAATGTCCGCGCCATCCTGCCCGTGCGCGATCTCGAGGAGGAAGGCAAATTCGTCTTCTTCGCCACACGCAACGGCACCGTGAAGAAGACCCCGCTGAAGGATTTCTCCAACGTCATGGCCCGCGGCATCATCGCCATCGCTATTGACGGCGACGACGATCTCGTCACCGCGGCAATCACCAACGGCAGGCAGAACATCTTCCTCGCCACGCGCGAGGGCATGGCCATCCGCTTCCAGGAGGAGTACGACCCCGAGCGCAGCGGCATCGGCCTGCGCCCCATGGGCCGCAACGCTGCTGGCAACAAGGGCATCACCCTCAAAAAGGGCGACTACCTCATCGGCGCGGCCATCACCGACTCCGATGAGACCCGCGATCAGGAGCGCGACGAGTGCGCGAAGACCCGCGGCCTCACCGACAAGCTCGCCGCTCTGCGCAAGGCATACACCGCGGCGAAGGATGCGCTGCAGAAAGCTCGCGAAGACCGCCGCAATGGCGACTCCGAGGACGAGAAGCTGAAGACGCGCGAAAAGAACGCCGAGAAGGCCGTGGACGATGCGGAGAAGGCGCTGAAGGAGCTGGACACCAAGCTCTGTGTCACGCAGTCGCTCATTCTCACGGTTACGGAGAACGGCTTTGGCAAGCGCACTGACGTGGATGAATATCGCCTGACCGCGCGCGGCGCGCAGGGCGTGAACAACCTCAAGGCCACGCCCAAGGTGGGCAAGACCGCGTCCATCCTGCTCGTCAACGAGAACTCCGAGCTGATGGTTATCAGCCAGTTCGGCAAG
>DASZRQ010000125.1:0-14085 GCA_035549115.1 Occallatibacter sp.
AACCATGGCGTTGTCGTTGCGGGATTCTGTGCATCTGGTCGCAGATCCGAAGAATCTGGATCAAAGTGTGGACGAGGTCTTCCGGCTGATGCTGGGCGTGGCCTGCGAGCGCGTGGAGGAGAAACTGGCTCCGGCGGCTGAATCGGTGACCGCCGTGGTCGGCTTTGGCGGCATCCTGAGCGGGGCCTGTGTCTTTCGCAGCGGAGCAGCCGAGGCGATGAAGCTGGCCGGGCACATGACAGGCATGGAGTTCGCCGAGCTGGATGACACGGTCAAGGACGGCATCGGAGAGATTTGTAATATGCTGGCCGGAACCTGGAAGGGCCGCGTGCCGGAGCTGGCCGCCAACTGCGGACTCTCCGTGCCCGCCGTCATCACCGGCCGGGACTACAACCTGCATGTCCAGGCCCCCGAGTTTCAGCTCAACCACGTCTACCGTTTCCAGGACATGCGTTTTGCCGTGACCATCGTCTGCGACGGCATCCAGTAACCCCTGTCTCTTCGCGTTGAAGGCCGTGGTTTCTCTGCCGCGGCCGGTTTTCTGTCCCAAACCTGCGCATGCTTGTCTCAGAGCGTGACAATCTTCCCCTCTCTATCCTGATACCGCTCTAATTCTTCTCCTCTGTGTTCCGGTCCTCTGGCTGCTCTGTCTCTTATGGAGACAGCAGATGGATAGCGGCTACTATGCGGCAATGACCGGGCTGGTGGCGCGGATGCAGGCCGTGGATACGGCGGCCTCGAATCTGGCCAACGTGCAGACACCGGGCTACCGGGCCGAGCGGGAGTACTTCCGCTCCGTGCTTCTGGGGCCGGATGCCTTCGACTCCCAGCTCGGGGAGACGGTCAACAACTATGGCTTGCTCGGCGGCGACCGGCTGGACCTGGCCCAGGGCGTTCTGCAGAGCACCGGCAATCCCCTCGACCTGGCCCTCGAAGGGCAGGGGTTCTTCGAGGTGCAGACGGCCAACGGAGTGCGCTTTACCCGCGATGGCAGCTTCCACCGCTCCCGGCAGGGTTTTCTGGTCACGGCAGCGGGCGAGTCCGTGCTTTCGCCCACGGGCAAACCCATTCAACTGCCTCCAGGCGAGGTCGCGGTCGGCGCGGATGGCGTGATCTCTGTCGATGGCGGCGCGGCCGGCACGGTGGGCGTCTTTGATTTTCCTCCTGGCACCGAACTCACCCCGGAGGGCGCCAACCGCTACATCGCGCCGAAAGATGCCAAGCCGGCGCTGGCCCAGGGCACGGCTATCCATGCCGGAGCGCTGGAGTCGGCCAACGAGAACGTGGTGCAGGGCACGGTGGACCTGATCATGATGCAGCGCCAGGCCGAGATGATGCAGAAGGCCCTCACCATCTTCCACACCGAATTCAACAAGTTCGCGACCGAAGACCTGCCCAAAGTCTAGGCGCGCATTCGTCCAAGGCGAGGAGAGACATGATTCGAGCACTGTATACGGCAGCCAGCGGCATGAGCGCGCAGCAGATGAACCTGGACACGATCGCCAACAATCTGGCCAACTCCTCGACCACGGGGTTTCGCCAGTTGCGGCTGCAGTTTCAGGACATGGTCTACCAGAACCTGGTGACGCCGGGCGCGGCGCAGAGCCAGTCGACGGTCTCGGCGGGTCTGCAGATCGGCCTCGGCACCAAGTCGGCGGCTACCGAGGTCATCAATACCCAGGGCTCGCTCAACCAGACCGACAACCCACTCGATGTCGCCATTCAGGGCGCGGGGTTCTTTCAGATTCAGCGGCCGGACGGCACCATCGCCTACACCCGCGCCGGGCAGTTTCATCTGAACAATCAGGGCACGATCGTGACCACGGACGGCGACCCGCTGATTCCGACCATCACCATTCCGCCCAATGCCACCGCTGTCACCATCACCCAGTACGGCGTGGTGAACGCGACCCTGCCGGGGCAGCAGAACCCATCGCAGCTCGGGCAGATTCAGCTTGCCACTTTTCCCAACCCCGGCGGCCTCGAAAGCATGGGCTCGAACCTGCTCGATGCGACGTTGAGCTCCGGCGACCCGGTGCTGGGCAATCCCGGCGGCCCGGAGGGTCTGGGAACCCTGCAGCAGGGCTACCTCGAGAACTCGAATGTAGACGTGGTGACCGAGTTTGTGCAGATGGTGCTGGCCCAGCGGGCCTACGAGTCGAACTCCAAGGTGATCAAGGCCGCCGACGACATGTACTCGCAGGTCAATAACATGACGCGGTAAGGCCGCGCGGACAGGACACAGGCGGAACGGGGATGAGAACAGCGGCAACACGGAGGATGCGCTGGCTGGCGGGAACGCTGGTGATGGCGCTTGGAGCGCGTGCCCATGCGCAGCGGCCGGTGCAGGCTCTGCGTGTTCTCGACGATCCCTCAACCGGCGCGCACTGGCTGCTGGTGCGCACCGCGGCGCATCCCGGCGGGCCGGGATTGCTGGTGCGGGCGGAGAGGACAAACTCCGTGCATGCAGCCGCGGCCAGGCTCGATATTCAGGTTCCGCCGCCGGTCGTCATTCGTGGCGGAGATCCTCTGGTAGTGCTGGACGAGAGCGGCGTTGCCGAGGCCAGCTTCGATGCGGTCGCTCTGGGCCCGGCCGCGGCCGGCAAAACCTTCCGGGCGCGGCTGCGCGTCACCGGACGGGCGGTTCGCGTGATTGCGCTTGGACCGGGGCGTGCCCGGCTCTCGGCGCTTGATGTTCTCGGGCTTGATGTTCGCGGGGAGGAGCAGCCTTGAGGACGTCCCTTTCATGGCGTGTGCTTGCGCTGTGTGCGCTCTGTGCCGTGGGCCTGTCCGCGGCAGCCGCGCCCCGGCGCACCACTCCACCTGCACCCAAACCCACGCCTCCTGAGACGGCGCTGAGCGCCTATATTGCGCGGGTTCGGGCGCAGAACGAGAATGAGGTGCGGACGCCGGGGTCCATCTGGACGCAGGACGGCAAGCTGGTGCGTCTGGGGACCGATGCTAAGGCCGTGCGCGTGCATGACGTGGTATCGATTGTGGTGAGCGAGAGCCTGGCGGCCTCGACCGACGGGCAGGTCAAGAACTCCCGGGCCTCCAATGCCAGCTCGGGCCTTACGGCGCTCTTCGGCGCGCTCAAGACGGGCAACAACCTGCAGAATCTGGTGGGGCAGACCTCGACCTCGGGGCTGACCGCGCAGGGGCAGAGTACGACCAACTCGAGCCTGGTGACCACCTTCGGCGCGGAAGTGGTCGATGTACTGCCCAACGGGATGCTGGTGGTGCAGGCCACGCGCCAGTTGACCTTTTCGCAGCAGACACAGTTGATCCGCCTGCGCGGGCTGGTGCGGCCGGAGGATGTGAGCGCGCAGAACGAAGTGCTGTCAACGGCCATGACTGATCTCGAACTTGAGGTGACGGGTAAGGGAATTGTGAACGACTCCACCTACCGGCAGAACCCGATCGTGCGTTTCCTCGAAAAGCTGCTGGTGTTTTAGAGACGGGATAGGGAACAGGGATGAGGATGTGCGGAACAATCCGGCGGCATCGCCATGCGGTGCAGCTTGCGGCTCTGGGAGCGGTGCTCGCGCTGCTACCCGTGACCTGTAGCGCGGCTGCAGAGGGAGCAGCCGATGCCTCGGCGCAATTGGCGCGGGTCAAGGATGTGGCGACGATTGAAGGCATTCGCGACAACCAGCTTGTGGGCTACGGCCTGGTGGTTGGCCTGCACGGTACCGGCGACACCCAGCAGACCGTCTTTCCCGCGCAGACGCTTCTCTCCGCGCTTGAGCGGATGGGCATCACGGTGCCGCAGACCGGGGCCAACAGCGCGGGCAACATGCAGGTCAAAAACATGGCGGCGGCTTTTGTCGTAGCCACGCTTCCGCCCTTCAGCCAGCCCGGCTACCGCATCGATATCACGGTTTCCTCGGCGGGCGATGCCCGTTCCCTTGAGGGCGGCATCCTGCTCATGACGCCCCTCTACGGGCCCGACGGGCAGATTTATGCGCAGGCGCAGGGCCCTCTGGTGCTGGGCGGCTACATGGCCACGGCGGGCGGCGGCAACGCCCGGCAGGTGAATCACCCCACCACGGCGCGCATTCCCGGCGGCGCGCTGGTGGAGCGCGGCGTTCCGCTCAACCTGCAGGACATGCACACGGTGAGCGTGCTGCTGAACGATGCGGACTTCCACACCGCCGAGCGTATGGCCGCGGCCATCAACAAGGTTCTGGGCGGCCCGCGCGCTCATGCCGTCGACAGCCGCAGGGTTGTGATTCCCACCCAGCCCAACGAGGATGTCGCCGAACTGCTGGACAAGGTTGAAGGCGTCGAGGTGGAGGTTTATCCGCGGGCCAAGGTGGTGGTCAACGAGCGCACCGGAACCGTGGTTATCGGGGGTACCGTGCGCCTGCAGCCTGTGTCCATCCTGCATGGCGGCCTCTCCATCAATGTGATCTCGACAACCGAGGTTTCGCAGCCAGGTCCGCTCTCGAACGGCACCACTCAGGTGGTGCAGCAAACTACTCTGCAGGCCCAGGACAGGCCCGTCAACCGCATCGAACTCAAGGAAGGTGCAACGGTTGAGGATCTGGTGCAGGAATTGCAGCGCATTGGGGCGGGAGCGCGGGACGTGATCTCGATTTTGCAGGCGATGAAAGAAGCCGGTGCCCTTGAAGCCGATGTGGAGGTGCTCTGATGCATGGCCTGCATGGCATGCCGATGACCGGTCTGGGCCCGGCGCATGCCGCGGGGGCAGCGCCGCAACCCCGGCTGGTCCGCGCGGCCCACGAGTTTGAAGCCCAGTTGATGAAGGAACTCCTCAAGCCGCTCGAAGACAGCGACAACCTGACCGGAGAAGATGCGGATTCCGAGGCCGGGTCGGCGGGCGCGCTGGGTAAGTTTGCGACAGAAACCCTGGGACAGGCCCTGAGTGAGCAGGGCGGGTTAGGAATCGCCGATGAATTGATCCGAACACTGTCTCGGAATGGGACAAACTCGCGAGACGAGAAGGTAATCAACCAGGGAAACCGAAATACCGGGTTAAGTTCGGCTCAATGACTAGAGTTGTAGACGGGTGCGCCGATAAGCGGTTGTGAGGAGAGAAAACCATGGATGTGCGCAATACAGTAAACGGGCTGCAGAATCTGCTGGGTGTCACCCCGGCCGCCCAGCCGCAGAGCCAGCCGGCACAGAATCAACCGGCGCAGGCGTCGAGCACGCTGGCGGGCGATCAGGCGACGCTGAGCAGCGCGGGATCGACTGTTCTGCAGGCAGCGGCAGACTCGGATGTTCGCCAGGACAAGGTGGCCAGCATTCAGTCAGCTCTTGCCGCCGGCACCTATAACGTTTCCGCGTCGGCCGTGGCCAGCAAGCTCGTTGATGCCATGCTCGCTGGGTCCGGCAAGTAAGCCCGCCGCGAACAGCACGAGGGAAGAACCATGCGATCGAGCCAGGCTCAGCCGGTGCGCCCGGAGATGAAAGAGATTCTCCTTGAGGCCTCGCGCGCCCTGGCGCACCTTGACGCCGACAGGCTGGAAGAGCTGGCGCTTTGCTGCCAGTCTCTGAACAAATCCGCGGCCGGCGCCGGCGTCGCCGGGTTGGAAGCCATGAAGCGCGAGGTGCAGGAAGGTCTGCGCGAGCTGGAGCTCTTCGGCCATGTGCTGGATGCGACGCGGGCCAATCTGCGCGTGCTGCGCAGGCTGCGCGAGCTGCGCTTCGGGCAGGTGGAGTACACCGTTCCAGCGGATGAAAACTAGGCACAGGCGGAGCGCGGCATGGGAACGATCAATACAGCCTTCAATCTGATCACCTCGGCGCTCGATGCCGATCAGTCCGCGCTGGACATTGTGGCCAACAATGTGGCCAACGCTAACACTACCGGCTACACACGCGAAGTCCCGGTCTTTGAAGAGAACACCCCGATCCAGATCGACAATGTGCAGTATGGGACAGGCGTCACGCAGACCGGCCCAGTCTCCGTGCGCGACCGCGTGCTGGAGCAGCGGCTGGCTCAGCAGCAGCAGCAGGCTTCGGCCTCCGGCTCGCGGCTGGCCGCGCTGAATACCCTGCAGGCTCTCTTTACGCCCGACTCCGGCACCTCGACCGCAGGAGATATTGGCAGCGATCTGACCAGCTTCTTCAGCTCCTTCACATCGCTCGAATCCAATCCGACCAACAATGCCCTGCGTCAGCAGGTGCTTTCCACCGCAAGTACTCTCGCAGGCGATATCGCCAACACCGCGGCCAGCCTGAACTCCCAGCGGACCGCGCTCGACCAGGAAGTCGCAGGCGTCACCAGCCAGGTCAACTCTCTGACCACGGCAATCGCGCAGCTCAACCAGGAGATTCAATCCAACTCCGCGGGGACGGATGCGGGTACGCTTGAGGATCAGCGCGAGCAGGACATCGCACAGCTTTCGCAGTTGATTGGCATCAACCAGGTGACGACGGAGAACAACGGTCTCTCCATCACCACGACCTCCGGGCAGCTTCTGGTTTCGCAGGCCACCAGCTTCCAGCTCACCACTGGGCAGGTCAACGGCGTCACGGATTTCTTCGTCGGCGGCACGGATGTGACCGCGCAGCTCACCACGGGCGGCGGCTCGCTGGGTGGCTATCTCACGGCGCGCGATCAGGACATCCCGAATGCACTCTCCGCACTCGATCAGCTTGCCTACAGCATCTCCACGCAGGTCAACGCCATCAACAACTCCGGAACCGACCTCGATGGCGTTCAGGGCACGGGAACCAACGCCTCCGGCGTAACCGGAACCGGCACGGCGCCGCTCTATATCTTCAACGAGCCCACGCAGGTGGCCGGCAGCGCGGAGGCCATGAGCGTGACCATGACCGACCCGAATGAGATTGCCGCGGCCTCCTTCAGCGGAGGCACGGGAGACAACTCGAACGCCGTCGCACTGGCCAATCTTGCCAACCAGGCCATCGTGAATGGGTCGTCGCCGCTCAACTACTATTCGCAGTTTGTCAGCCAGCTTGGTTCCACGGTTTCCCAGGTGCAGACCAGCAACACGGCCCAGAACGCCTCGGTCTCGCAGTTGCAGACGCAGGTCAATGCGCTCTCCGGCGTGAACCTGAACGATGAGGCAGCGGCCATGCAGCAGTACGAGCGCGCCTATCAGGCAGCCTCTGAGGTTTTCACTGTGCTGAACACCGTGATGGCCTCGGCGCTCAACCTTGGCGTTCAGACGGCGGTCTCCTGAGTTTCCACACGGCTTCGGTCCGTGCATGAAGAGGTTTTATGCGAGTCGATCCCTTTTTTGTCTCCAACCTGGTTGGTTCTCTCGACCAGACACAGGTCAATGAACAGCAGCTCACGAGTGAGCTCTCCAGCGGCGTGCGCGTTACCTCGCTCAGCCAGGACCCCGTGGCCGCGGGCGAAAATGTGCTGCTGCTCAACCAGATTCAGCGCGACGACTCGTTTACCCAGTCCTCGAGCCTGGTGCAGGGACAGCTTCAGGTGGCCGACTCCGCGCTTGGCAGTGTCGTCAGCCAGTTGACGCAGGCTATCTCCATCGCCACCGGGGCGAGCAACGGCACCCTGAACCAGAGCCAGTTGCAGGCCATCTCCAATCAACTTGCAGGCATTCGCGACGAGGTCGTCTCTCTCGCCAACACGAGCTATCAGGGCCAGTACATCTTCGGCGGCAGCCAGACTTCGTCGGCGCCGTTCAGCACCTCGAACACAACTTCGCCCGCAGTGACCAGCTACAGCGGCGACGAGAACATCAACTACCTGCAGACGCCGAATGGGCAGACGATCCAGCTCAATGTCCCCGGCGACCAGATTTTCACCACGAGCGGCTCGAACAGCGTTTTTCAGGCGTTGAATAACCTCATCAACGATTTTTCGAGTGGATCGAGCGTTACCAATGCGGTCAACGATCTGCAATCGCTGAACACCGCCATGAACTATGTCTCGCAGCAGCGCGTCACGCTGGATAATTCGCTCACCCGCCTGAGCGCGGCCAACGATGCTGTGACTAGCGAGAAGACCCAGCTCACCGCCGCGCAGACCACCCTCATGCAGGCCGATCTGCTGCAGGTGGCCACTCAGCTTTCTCTGGCTGAGACCCAGCAGACGGCTCTCGAGGATGTCATCTCGCAGCTTGGCTCGGGCAGCCTCTTCGACAAGATATCCTAGCGCGCGCGGAATTTCCCCGCACCGTATACTCGATGCGAGGAGTCTTGCCCCGTGTTTGCCTCTCTGCGCTTTCTGTGGAATGCCACCCGCGGCCATCGGTTCAGGCCGTGGCGCAGTGAGTTTGTTCGCTGGCGCGTGGAGACCTTCTCTGGAAAGCCTGCGGAAACTCTGACCGCGAAGGACGTGCTCGCGTTTTTCTGGCAGACGCGCTGGGAGCTGCTCAGCTTTCTTGCCTGGACAGGCCAGCTTGAAAAAGAGGCGCGCAAACGTGCATGACCGCTCTCCTGGCATGGTCTGTCTGCGTCTGAATCAGCGACGCTTCTCCCTTCACATGCGCCTGATCCTTTACCGCAGCTTGCTGTTCGCCCCTCTCTTGCTTGCTGGAGCCTTCAGCCTGGCCGCGCAGCAGTTGCCGTCTGCCGAGCCGCCCAAATCCATGCCTTCGGCCGATAACAGCACGCCCACCCTGCGCGTGACCACGCGCGAGGTGCTGGTCCCCACGCTGGTGGAGAAGAATGACGGAGAAGTCGTCTACGGCCTCACGCCGTCGGACTTCCTTCTCGAAGACAACGGCGTGCGGCAGAAGATTCGCGTGCAGGAGGAGATGGATACGGCTCCTGTCGCGCTCGTCGTCGCCATTGAAGAGGGTGGAGCAAGCGCGCTGGAGTTCGACAAGGAAGCAAAGCTCGCACCGCTGCTCGACATGTTTCTCTCTGACCCGCGCAGCGAGGTGGCGCTTCTGGGCTTTGACTCGCGCCCGCGCCTGATCCACGACTACACCCACTCAAGCGATGAGTTGAAGGACGATCTTGCCCATCTGGAGCCAGGCAATGGGGGAGCGGCGATTCTGGACACCATCAGCTCGGCGGTCGACCTGCTCGAAACCCAGCCCAAGGAGTACCGGCGCGTGCTGCTGCTCATCAGCGAGCGGCGCGACCATGGCAGCAAACACACCCGGCCCGAGGGGTTGATCCAGAAGATCGGCCGGTCCGACGTTCTGGTGCTCAGCGTTTCCTTTTCGCCCTCGGGCGCCGAATTAGCCCACGATGTCACGGACTCCGGCGACGACCGGACGCTGAACATGTTTTCGACCCTGTTGATGGCCGTCAAGGCCTTCAAAAAGAACGTTGCCAAGGAGATTTCCAGGGAGAGCGGCGGCGAGTATCTGTCCTTCGCCAGGGACAAGACCTTCGAGGCCAAGGTTCTGGAGGCGGCCAAGCACGTCCGCAACCGCTACCTCATCACCTTCAGCCCATCCGATCCGTCTCCCGGACTGCACACCATCCACGTGCATACCGCGCAGGATTACGGGGTCCGTATCGTGGCCCGTGCCAACTACTGGCTGCAGGCCGGGCAGTAGGACGCAAGCCCCGTGAGCCGAGGGGTTTATCTCTCGATTCCACTTGCCCGCGGCATGGCGCGGAAGCCGCATTCATGGTACTCTCACAGTAGACACTTGAGAGTGGACTGAGAACGTAAGAGGAGTAACACACGCCGTGCTGGCGACTGCAAAGAAAACCGACCTGATTGAACGCTTCCGCACCAACGAGAAGGACACGGGCTCGCCCGAAGTCCAGATCGCGATTCTGAGTGCGCGGATTGGCGAGCTGACTGAGCACTTCAAAACGCACAAGAAGGATCATGCCTCCCGGCGTGGTCTGCTGATGCTTGTGAGCAAGCGTCGCCGCCTGCTGGATTACCTGAAGACCCATGACTCCGATCGTTATCGCGATGTCATCGGCAAGCTCGGAATCCGCAAGTAACTTCAGAAAGCAACCTTTGAACAGGAAGCGCCCAGACCGATTCGAGGTCAAGGCCCCCGTTCCCAGTAGGAACTGGGGCCATCCTGTACCCGGCGGAATCCCTCCGCAGGCGGGAACGGTGCACAGCCATCTGCTGCGCACGCGCGCGGAGCATTCGCGAATTCCGGTCGATGCTCGCCTGGGCTGCATCGCGCCTGCGGGCGCATCCCTCCCTACAAGTTTCCCTAGCGAACAATACGAAACGAGGACTCTATGTCTACGAAGCATGAAGTAGCTGTCGAGCTTGCCGGCGGCAAGCGCCTGGTGTTTGAGACCGGACGCATGGCCAAGCAGGCTTCCGGCGCAGCGCTTGTCACCACAGGCGAGACCGTTGTGCTCGCCACCGCCGTCGCCTCTCCAGATCCCCGCGAAGGCATCGACTTCTTCCCACTCACAGTGGACTACCGCGAGTACACCTACGCGGGCGGCCGCATCCCCGGAGGCTTCATCAAGCGTGAAGGCCGGCCCAGCGAGAAGGAAATTCTCACCTCGCGGCAGATCGATCGCCCCATCCGCCCGCTCTTTCCGGACGGCTTCCGCAACGAGACCCAGGTGATTGCGCTGGTCTTCTCTGCCGACAAGGAAAACGACCCGGATGTGGTCGGTATCAATGCCGCTGCTGCCGCGGTTGCGCTCTCCGATATTCCTTTCAGCGCTACGGTGGGCGCCGTGCGCGTGGGCCGCGTCAATGGCGAATTCGTCATCAATCCCACCTATGCCCAGCGCGCCGAGACCACGGTAAACATCATGGTCGTCGGCCACAAGGATGGCATCGTCATGATCGAGTCGGGCGCGAAGGAGGAGACCGAAGAGGTCATTCTCGCCGCGATCGAATTCGCGCACGAGCAGATCAAGAAGATCGTTGCCGCGATTGACGAGCTGGTGGCGAAGGCCGGCAAGCCGAAGCGCGCATTTACCGCGCCGGAGTTCGACGAGGCCTATTACAACGACCTTAAGGCCAAGATCGGTGCGCGCCTGGCCGATGCTCTCGACACCAAGACCCACGGCAAGACCGAGAGCTACGGACTCATCAAGCAGATCAAGGATGAGCTGGCAGCCGAGCTGCCCGCTGACGATCCGGGCGCGAAGAAGAAGCTCAGTACCTACTACGAGACCCTGCGTGAGCGTCTCTTTCGCGAGCAGGTGACGAAGGATCGCATCCGCCCCGACCGCCGTGCCTTTGACGAGATTCGTCCGATCAGCATCGAGACCCGCGTTCTGCCGCGCACTCACGGCTCGGCGCTCTTTACCCGCGGTGAGACGCAGGCGCTTGTTACTGCCACGCTCGGCACCGCCGACGATGGCCAGCGTCTGGAGAGCTACGAGGGAGAGCAGCGCAAGAACTTCATGCTGCATTACAACTTCCCACCCTTCAGCGTGGGCGAAACCGGCCGCATGACCGGCGTAGGCCGCCGCGAAGTGGGCCACGGTGCACTGGCGGAGCGCGCCATCAGTGCCGTCCTGCCCGACGTGACCGAGTCGCCTTACTCCATGCGCGTTGTCTCTGACATCCTCGAGTCCAATGGCTCCTCATCGATGGCTTCGGTCTGCGGTGCAAGCCTGGCGCTCTTCGACGCAGGCATTCCGCTCAAGGGCGCGGTTGCCGGCGTGGCCATGGGCCTTGTCAAGGAAGGCGATGATTATGCCATCCTCACCGACATCGCCGGCGCGGAAGACCACTATGGCGACATGGACTTCAAGGTTGCCGGCACGCGCAAAGGCATCACCGCTCTGCAGATGGACATCAAGATCGGCGGCCTTACCCGCGAGATTTTGCAGCAGGCCATGGAGCAGGCCCGCCGCGGACGCCTCTTCCTGCTGGACAAGATGGACGAGGCTCTGCCGGGACCGAACTCCGAGCGCTCGCAGTATGCTCCGCGCATCGAGACCGTAATGATCCCGACCGACAAGATCCGCGACCTGATCGGCAAGGGTGGCGCGACCATCCGCGGCATCGTGGAGCAGACCGGCGCGAAGATCGATGTCGACGACACCGGCCGCGTCAGCGTGGCGTCGAGCGATGCCGAGGGCCTCAAGAAGGCTCTTGCCATCATCAACGACATCACCGCCGTACCGGAAGTAGGCAAGACCTATCTGGGCAAGGTGGTTCGTCTGGCCGAGTTCGGCGCATTCGTCGAACTCTTCCCCGGCACCGATGGCCTCCTCCACATCTCCGAGATCGCCGAGCATCGCGTCAAGGAAGTGAAGGACGAACTGCGCGAAGGCGATCAGGTCATGGTCAAGGTCCTTGCCATCGAAGGCAATCGCATCAAGCTCAGCCGCAAGGCTCTCATCAAGGAGCAGCGCGCCAAGCTCGCTCAGTCGAACCCCGAGGCGGCAGGCGCAGCCGAGGAGTCCGAAGGCGAAGCCCCCGCGCCGGCTCCTGCGCGCCCGCGCCACGAGTTCGATGAGCGTCAGCCCCGCTCGAATCAGAGCACCATCCTGATTGAGGGCGGCGACGACTTCGATGACGATGAAGAGGGCGAGGAGATCGACGAAGAGAACGAGCCCAACTTCAACCGCGCCGATGGAACTCCGGTAGCGGCAGGGAACGGCCAGGGTGCTCGCCCCGCGGCGGGTGGTGCGAACAACAATCGCCGCCGGCGCCGCCGGCGTGGTGGACGCGGCCCTGGCAGCGGCGGCGGAAGCCACAGCTAGCCCCAACAACGCAGTGCGAGACAAACGCCCCGGAAAGCATCTCCGGGGCGTTTCTGTTTCGGTCAGCGATATTTGGGTGCTTATGCGAGCGATCGGCTGGAGGTCGTCTCGTAATTGTCCGCGGCAACCGGCTCAAGCGCCGCGTGAGGCCGCAGCTTTTCGCCGGGTGCGGGCTTCACATCGCGGCTGCCGTTCTTGTCGTCGTACATGCGCAGGTCTGCAGCGACGCGCAGGGACTCCACGTCATGGGCATCGTCGGGGAAAAGCGCTACGCCTACGCTCGCACCCACATGCACCATGCGCCCCTCCACTTCCAGAGGGCCGTTCAACTGCATCATGAGCGACGCGGCAACCTGCTGCGCGCTCGATACGCTGGCGGGATTCTCGATGATCACGGAAAACTCATCGCCGCCTGTGCGCGCCACGGTATCTGAATGGCGCACACGGCCCGCAAAGGTCAGCGCCACCTGCTGCAGTAGAACATCGCCTGCATGGTGGCCTAGCGTGTCGTTCACCTGCTTGAATCGGTCAAGGTCAACGACGAGCAATGCTACCCGTATCTCCTGGCGCTTGGCGCGTTCAAGAGCCAGAGTCAGCCTGTCGAGGAAGAGACGCCGGTTGGGGAGGCCGGTTAGCTCATCATGCAATGCTAGATAGCGGTTGTGCTCCAGTTGCTCTTCAAGCAGCAGAAGAATCATGCCGACCGCGACAACATATTTGGGCAGATTCCAGACTTCTCCATCCACGTGGACGGCAGGAAACCATGCCTCCAGCACAGGCCCGACCACAAAGACTGAGGACCATGTGAGAAATCCGGCAATGGTGAGAAACGATCCTGTTGTTGCGCGGCGATACGTAAACCAGAAGTGCAGCGCGCACAGAAAATAAACCACGAACAATACGGCATTCAACGCCAGATCAGGTCCATCGTTGGCACGGTTCTGCACCGTCAGTAAAAAGATCGACAGGCAGGCATAGATCCCCACGATGGCCCAGCGCAGAGGATGGCGAATGGTACGCACTGAACGAAGCGCGATTGCAAGCGGCAATGCACCGAGCAGAATAGCTGAGGAAGTCAACGTCCATGCAGGAACCACCGGAAGGCAGATCAGGCATGTGTAGAGCGTGGTCACGGTCAGCAGCGCGGTCAGCATCCATCGGCTCGACTCTGTGCGCCGATGGGGCACTGCGGCATAGCTGAAGATCAGTGCGGCATCTGCGAGAGCCGCCGTGCCAATGCACGCGGCGGCGATGCCCGCAGTGCCCGGAGCCGATAGAAACAGGAATGCGAGGAAATGCAGAACGATGGCGGCCCACGCCGTGAGCCAGAGGCGAGACACGGAGGTATATTCACGCCGCGCGGCTGAGGCAAACGCCAGCGTCAACAGCGCAACTGCTGCCAGATCTGGGAGTCGACTCCAGTCCAATCGTCACACCTCGTGCAGGCTTTGCCGCAACAGATAGTGTATGGGCGATGCATGTGCCCGCAGGTATAGCCCTTTTGTG
>DASZRQ010000126.1:0-22553 GCA_035549115.1 Occallatibacter sp.
GATCGCCGAGATGGAGGTTCCCGTTTTTGTATTGACTGGCGGCGACCCAATTAAGCGGCCTGACCTCTTCGAGCTCATCCGTCATGCCTGCGAAAGAGGTGTTCGTGTCTCTCTTACGCCGAGCGCGACTCCACTGCTCACGCGTGAGATCGTTGTGCTGCTCAAAGAGGCCGGGCTTGCCCGGCTGGCCGTCAGCCTTGACGGCGCTTGCACGGAAACACATGACGCATTCCGCGGCATGTCCGGCTCCTTTGCCCGTACACTCAACGCGGTGCAGTGGGCCAATGAGGTTGGCCTGCCGGTGCAGATCAACACTACATTCAGTCGCTGCAATATCGGCGAGATCGACGCGATTGTCACGCTGATGGAAAGCCTGCACATCACGCTCTGGAGCGTCTTCTTCCTCGTGCCAACAGGCCGCGGCAAGCTGAATGACCTGCTCAGTGGCGATGAGTTCGAACAGGTATTCGCCAGGTTGCGGCAGCTTTCCTGTACATCGAGTTTTGATATCAAAACGACTGAGGCACAACACTACCGGCGCTATCTGCTGCAACAGCAGGTAGCAGAGAGGGCATTGGGCATTCATGACACGGCTGCGGAGAAGGTTACGGATGCCATCGGCCGAGCGCCGCGCGGCCTTAACGACGGCAAGGGCTTCGTCTTTATCTCACATACGGGCGAAGTGTTCCCGAGCGGATTCCTGCCGGTCACGGCAGGCAACATTCGCACGCAGTCATTGAGCGCCATTTATCGCGACTCGCTGTTGTTCAGGAATTTAAGGGATACGTCAAAGCTGGAAGGAAAGTGTGGTGCCTGTGAATTTAAGAAAATCTGCGGCGGCTCACGCGCACGAGCGTATGCCCTCACGGGCAATCCCCATGCGGAAGAGCCTTGCTGCGCCTATATTCCGGCGGGCTATATGGTTCCTCCGCCTGCATTGAAGAGCGCAACCACTCTTCATGTGTTGCAGGGAGCCTGAGAGAAGGAATAAGCAGTCACCCGCTTCCCGTCTTTAGCCATGGAGTCAATGAATATGTAGATATATCGTAGTGCGATATAATAACGCTGTGTCTGGACCGGCCATATCAAGAAGCGAAGCAGATGACTTCGACAGCGTGATTGCAGAGCTGGCAAGATTTCGCTACCTGCTCCGAAAGTTCCTGCATTTCAGTGAGAGCGCAGCGCGAAAGGCGGGCGTAACGCCGCAGCAGCATCAGTTGATGCTCGGTATTGCGGGATTCACGGGCAGCGGCAGAGCTACAGTTTCAGAGTTGGCAGAATTTCTACAGGAGCGGCATCACTCCGTCGTGGGCCTCATCGACCGCTGTGTTCGCAGCAGGTTGGTGTGTAGGCAGAGCGAGCCGTCGGACCGCCGTGTTGTTGTTGTATCTCTCACTCAGCGCGGGCGCGCCATTCTCAAGCGGCTCTCGCTGCAGCATCGAGATGAAGTTAAGCAGCTGCGCAACGAACTGCCCCGCTTTGCTCAAGAACAGATCACAAAGCCGTTCGCTGCAGCACGTACCTCACGAAAAACGAAGAAAGGCCCTTTGTGATCCTGAATCCATCGTCAAAAGAGAGTCGGGATACACGGTGGCGTTTTGCGCGCTCGTGCCTGCACAGGTGTGCTGGCGTTGTGCGCAGTGAAGTGTCCGTTATCTATGAGCGCGATCTTCAAAAGTGGCTGATCATCGCGCCCATTATCGGTATTGTGACTGGGCTGGCGATTACAGGAATTGCAGTCGTCATTCTGCAGGAGATGTGGCCCCCCATTTTGCGCTTTTACATTGCGCATCCATGGGTCATCCTTCCCGGGGTCGTGTTCGGGTGTCTGATTGCGGGCCTGGTCATGCAGTACCTTACGCCTGATGCCAACGAGCATTCCACTGAAGAAGTCATTCGTTCGTACCACGAACGCCAGGGAGAAATGGATCTGCGTCCCTTCATCCCGAAGCTATTGGCGGCGATATCAACAGTCGGCTTCGGCGGAAGTGCTGCCCTTGAAGGGCCCAGTATCTACGGCGGCGGAGCAATCGGCTCATGGATCTGGTCACGCTTGCGGTCTATGCAAAGATTTCGGCTAGACGCACGTGACAGGCGCGTCATGCTGATCTGTGGATCTGCTGCGGGTATGTCCGCGGTCTTTCGTGCACCACTCACGGGCATTGTATTTGCGCTTGAGATGCCGTATAAAGACGACCTTGCGCATGAGGCCCTGCTGCCTTCGCTCATCGCTTCCGTTGTCTCCTTCATGACGCTCAGCGCATTTCTTGGCAGCGCCCCTCTGTTCGACTTTGCAAGCAAAGTGTCATTCGCGCCCCGGGATCTGCTGTGGTGCGCGCTGCTCGGTCTGATGATCGGAGCGATCGCGCTGATCTTTAACCTCACGTTTCGGTGTGTGCGTACGTATTGTGTACGTCTTGCCTGGCCGCACTGGTGCAAAATGGGCGTTGGCGGCCTGCTGACCGGGCTATGCGGCCTGCTCTTTTTGCATCTATATCACGGACAACTTGTACCTCTCGGCCCGAACTATGAGGCAATTGGCGTCATCTTGTCGCATGCGCATACCAGCCAAGAACTGGCAACGTTCGGGATACTGAAACTTGCGGCGACAGTCTTTACTCTTGGAGTTGGAGGTGTGAGCGCTATGTTTGTTCCGCTCTTTCTCAGCGGCGGCGCCTTCGGAATGGCCTTTGCGCAGTCGGTTGTACATAGCGCCGACCTGGCACTTTACGCCGCTGTCGGCATGGCATGCTTTATCTCCGCCGGGTATAAAACGCCGCTTGCAGCCGCTGTGTTCGTAGCAGAAACGACGGGCGGACACGCATTTATTATTCCGGCACTCATTGGGTCGGCGGTTGCTTACGCGGTTTCAGGCGATGCATCGGTCTCGGGTGATCAGCGCCTGCATGAAAAAACACGCCACACTAAGCTACAACACTCGTCGGATTACGAGATCCCAAATTGATTGGCTAGACGTGCTGTGATAGCCGTTCACCTCATCGATGTAGGGAATATTGTAGGGACCAGAGTTAAAAAAGGCACGAAATTCTGAGTAATCCCTACATCACGTGTGAAAAA
Source organism: Occallatibacter sp. (assembly GCA_035549115.1). GTDB lineage: Bacteria > Acidobacteriota > Terriglobia > Terriglobales > Acidobacteriaceae > Telmatobacter. The sequence goes on from DASZRQ010000126.1 coordinate 3,079, forward strand.
CCAGAGTCGTCTAAACGACTGAAAATGGGAAGCATATAGCAATTCCGAGCAATGCCGGATAATTCAAATTTCTAGCTGTTAACCGAAGGGTTGTAGGTTCGAGTCCTACCTGAGGAGCCAATTCTTTTAGGGCAATCGCAGAACCTGCCAGGTTCTTGCCGCAAGAATTGCGATAGACAGTGCGCTGCGCTCATTAGAACCCACCCAAAAATACAGGCGTACTCGAACCCTCTCACCGCTTTTCTCGAACATAATCACGAGCGTTCTGCCCAGGTTGCCACAGTGTGAAGTCGCGCTCTCCAATCGCATCGTGCTGCATATCCATCTGGCATAGAGCGGAGCCCCTTTTGGTAAAGGCTCTGTGATCTGAATCACTGCGCAGTACGGCTCCGCGGGAAAATGCTTAATATAGATGGAAGGGCATTTCGCGATGAGCTGGCTAAGGAAAAGCACCATACTGATGATGGCGTTGGTCGTGATCGGGACCACGGCGCCCTCATTTGCCTGCGTGCTGCCGGCGAATCACGCGAAGTGGCCTGCATGCTGCCAGGGCACGGACCCCGGCTGCGCGCAGATGATGGGCATGGACAGCTCCTGCTGCCAGTTCAGCCATCCGAATTCTACGGCTGAAATCGTTCCGCCCTTCTCGCCGGAGCATACGCAGCATCTTTTCCTGGCTGCGAGCGCTGCCGATTCAGTGCCCGCCGCCGGCGGCGAAGCCAGCCTGCTTCGTGCGGCTGACCGTCCTGTGCCTGGCGCACCGCCGGGCAGTAGTACCATCCTCCGCATCTAGTCCGTTCTCCATTCCTGTTTCAGGTTGAGCCTTCGTGCGTCTGCGCTTGATGCGCGCGCATGTCGTGGCCATGTTTCAGGTTCTCTGGAGGAACGGATGAAGCTTTTGCTCTCTGTATTTCTTGCTGCGGCCGCAGTGTGTATGCCCGCATCTGTGGCGCGCGCGCAGTCCGTCGCGGATAAAGACAGTCTTTCCGCATTTTCTGCGCTGTTTCAGGCACAGGCGGCTGCCGATATGCGCGCTCCCGCAATCTCGCTCGACGAGGCTGAGCGCATCGCCCTCGAGCGCAATCCGCAGATCGCCGTCGCCGTGCACAAAGTTGCCGTCAGTCAGGCGCATGTTCCCCTTGCGGGCGCGCTCGACGATCCAATGGCGATGTATCGCGCCTGGGGCGTGCCGCTGAACCAGCCCGGTAACTTCAATGCCGCGCAAAATATGTTCAGCATCAGCCAGACCTTCCCAGGCAGGGGCAAGCGCCCTCTGGAGTCTGATATTGCGCGGTCCGATGTCGGCATCGCCCAGTCGCAACTGGATCAGGTGCGGCTTGAGGTCCGCGTCTCCGTGCGCAAGGCTTTCAACGATTTGCTGCGCGCGCAGGAGGAGATGCGCATTCACGATCAGCATGTCGCCCTGGCGCGGCAGGCCATTGAAGCCGCGCGCATCAAGTACGCCGTCGGCAAGGTCTCGCAGCAGGACATCCTCAAAGCGCAGGTCGCGCTTACGGCGCTTGCCGAGCACATGGTGCGCTTTGACCGGGATGCGGACATCGCGCGTGCGCATCTCAATACGCTGCTCGGCCGCGATCCTTCCACGCCCGTGCGTGCTCTCGGCGCATATGCTGAGCCTGCTCCATTGCCCAGCCTCGATCAGCTTGAGGCAGTCGCGCTCGAATCGCGCCCCGACCTCAAAGCTGCCGGCCAGATGGTTGAGCGCAGCCGTCAGGAGCAGGCCCTTGCGCGCAGGAGCATGACTCCGGACTTCACGGTCTCAGGCGGCTACATGCTCATGCAGCCCGATGCGGCCATGCGCAATGCCTATATGCTCGAGGGCTCCATGAGCCTTCCCTGGCTGAACCGCGGCCGGCATAACGCGGAGATCGCCGAGGCCTCCGCAAAAGTCGGCGAGCAGGGCGCGGAGCTCGATGCCCTGCGCAATGCAGCCTTCGGCGAAATCCAGGAGGCGCGCGTTGAAGCCGCATCCGCGCGCAAGCTCGCGGCCATCTATCGCGATCAGCTTCGCCCGCAGGCAGAGGTAACGCTGCAGGCCAGCGTCATCGCCTACGAAAACGATAAAACCGATTTTCTCGATCTGCTCGACAGCCAGATGGTGGTGATCAACATCGATCTTGCCTGGCTGCAGGCGGCCGCCGATTACGATGCGCGGCTCGCGGACCTCGAGCTCGCAACAGGCAGTCTGCTGGACACAACAAACGGCACAGCGCCGGAGGTAAAGCCATGAAGACGCGTACTTATCAAGTTGCACTTGCCGTTGCGATATCGGCAAGCCTGTTGCTCGCTGCGGCACTGGTGTATGTGCTGTCGGCGCATCGCGCGGTTCCCGCGCATCCCGCCGGAGAAAATCCAGTCCTCGCGCAGGGGCCTGCCGCGGGCGCGCACGCAATGCCCGCGATGCCCGGAGCGGGCATGCCCGCATCCGAGCCTGCGCTGGCTCCCCTCTCGCTCTCGCCGCAACGCATGCAGGAGATCGGAGTCACCATGGCCACCGCGGAAGAGAAGGAAGTCGACAGCGAGTTGCAGGTGCCAGGCAACGTCGATGTCGATGAGCAGCGCATTGCCTACGTGCAGACACGGTTTTCAGGATGGATTCAGAAGGTCTTCGCGAATGCGACCTATCAATATGTGCGCAGAGGCCAGCCCCTCTTCACCATCTATAGTCCCGATCTTGTCAGCAGTGAGCAGGAGTATCTGCTTGCCAAGCGGAACCAGGCCGCGATGACAAAGGATGTGCAGGGCATGGCGGCGCAGGAAAGTGGATGGCTGTTGAAGGCCGCCGAAGAGCGTCTGCGCCAGTTCGATGTGCCCGCGCAGGAGATCGCGGATCTGGAGCAGAGCGGCACGGTGCGGCGTGAGCTCGCCGTCAACTCGCCCGTCTCCGGCTACATTCTTGAGCGCAACGCGCTGCCCAACGCATATGTGCAGCCGGATACGAAGCTCTATACCGTCGCCGATCTCTCCAGCGTCTGGGTCTACGCCAACGTATTCCAGAGCGACATCGGCCGGTTGCGGCCGGGCGACTCCGCGCAGGTTACCGTCGATGCCTATCCGGGGCGCACATTTCGCGGCCGCATCGACCAGATTCTGCCCCAGGTCGACGCCGCCACGCGCACCGTGCGTGTCCGGCTTGTCTTCAGCAATCCTGGTCTCGTTCTTAAGCCCGGTATGTTCGTCAATGTTGCCATCGCCGAGCGCCTTGGCCGGCAGTTGGTCGTGCCCTCATCCGCGGTGCTTCAGTCCGGCGCGCGCAGCGTGGCCTTTGTCGATCACGGCAATGGCAATCTTGAGCCGCGCATTGTCCAGACGGGGCCGCAGCTCGACGATTCTATCGTTGTGCTCAGCGGACTCAAGGCCGGCGAGCGCGTCGTGCAGTCGGCCAACTTCCTCGTCGACTCTGAAGCGCAATTGCAGGCCGCAATGCAGGGCTTTTCACCTGTTTCGCAGCAGTCTGCTGCCTCTGCAGCGGCTGCGCCGCCGGCGCAGGTGCAGGTAGAACTCAGCACACAACCGTCGCCTCTCCGCAAAGGCGACAATATCGTGCGCGTCCGGTTGACAGGCGCGGACGGCAAGCCCGTCGCGGATGCCCAGGTCAGCGTCAGCTTCTACATGCCGGCCATGCCGGCCATGGGCATGGCGGCCATGCAGGCCACGGCGGCATTGTCTGCCAAAGGCGACGGTCAGTATGAAGGTCCGCTCACGCTCGGCTCGGGCGGCACATGGCGGGTAACGGTGACAGCGCTGCGCAATGGACAGACCGTTGCGATGAAGCAGCTCACTCTGGATGCGGCTGGAGGCATGCAATGATCGCGCGAACAATTGCCTGGTGTGCACGCAACCCCTTTCTTGTTTTTACCGGAGCTGTTCTTCTGCTCGCCGCGGGCATCTGGTCCATGCTGCGCGTCCCTCTGGATGCCCTGCCGGACATCAGCGATGTGCAGGTGATCGTTCATACCGGCTGGGCGGGCGAGCCGCCGAACGTCATCGAGGATCAGGTTACCTATCCCATCGTCTCCGCCATGCTCTCCGCACCGAAGGTCAAGAATGTGCGCGCGCAAACCATGTTCGGTGACTCGTATGTGTACGTCATCTTTCAGGACGGCACCGATCTCTACTGGGCCCGTTCGCGTGTCGTCGAGTATCTGCAGCAGATCGCGGGCAAACTGCCCGCGGACGTGCATCCGGCCATCGGTCCGGACGCCACCGGAGCCGGCTGGGTATTTCAGTATGCCGTCATCGACCGCTCTCACACCCACAGCCTCGCCGATCTGCGCGCCCTGCAGGACTGGTATCTGCGCTATCAGCTTGAAACCGTGCCCGGCGTGGCAGAGGTGGCCAGCATCGGCGGCTTCGTGCGCCAGTATGAGGTCAACCTTGATCCGAAAAAGCTCTTTTCGTATGGCATCTCCGCGAACACGGTGATCGATCGCGTGCGCGCCAGCACCAATGAAGTTGGAGGCGATGTGCTGGAGATGAGCGGCGCTGAGTATATGGTGCGCGGCCTCGGCTACTTCAAGTCGCTTTCCGATCTTGAGAACATTCCCGTCGCAAATAAGAACGGCACGCCTGTTCTGGTCAGGGATCTCGGCACAGTCACCTTCGGCCCCGCCCCGCGCCGTGGCGCCGTCGACTGGCAGGGAGAGGGAGAGGCCGTCGGAGGCATCGTGGTCATGCGCTATGGCATGAACGCGCTCAATGTCATCGACGGCGTCAAGGCCCGCTTGCGCGCGATTGCTCCCTCGCTGCCTCCCGGCGTCGAAATCGTTTCCGGCTACGACCGCTCCTGGCTCATTCAGCAGGCCATTCACACGCTCAAGCGCGACCTCATCGCCGAAGCGATCATCGTGAGCTTTGTCAGCATCGTCTTTCTCTTTCATTTCCGCTCCGCGCTTGTGCCGATTCTCACGCTGCCAATCGCGGTACTGGCCGCATTCATCCCCATGTACTACCTGCACGTCAGTTCCAACATCATGTCGCTGGGCGGCCTCGCACTCGCCATCGGCGTGCTGATTGACGCTGCCATCGTGATGGTCGAGAACGGGTATCGCCACCTGGCCGAGCGCGCCAGCGTTCCCGGTCCTGAGGAGCGGCGTCGCGTGCTTGTCGGCGCGGCGCAGCAGGTGGGGCCCGCGCTCTTTTACTCGCTCATGATCATCGTGGTCTCGTTCCTGCCCGTATTTCTGTTGGAAGCGCAGGAGGGCCGCATGTTCCGCCCGCTTGCCTGGACCAAGACGCTTGCGCTCATCTTCTCTTCGCTGCTCTCCATCACCCTTGTTCCCGCGTTGATGCCCTTCTTCCTGAAAGGGAAGATGCGGCCCGAGTCGGAAAATCCGGCGGCGCGCATCTCGCAGGCCGTTTATCTGCCTGTGCTGCGCTGGTGTCTTCGCCACTGGAAGCTGGTGATCGCGCTCAATCTCGCTTTTCTCGGCGCAACAATTCCGCTGTACTTCCGCCTCGGCAGCCAGTTCATGCCCGCGCTCTACGAGGGCAGTGCTCTCTACATGCCCAGCGCTCTTCCCGGCATCTCCATCACCCAGGCTGTTGCCCTCATGCAGCAGCAGGACCGCATCATCAAATCGTTCCCTGAGGTCGCGACCGTTCTCGGCGCGGTCGGCCGTTCCGACAGCGCGACAGACAATGCCCCTCTCGACATGTTCGATACCACCATCATGCTCAAGCCGCGCGACCAGTGGCGTCCTGGCATGACCTACGAAAAGCTGATCCGGCAGATGGATGAAAAGCTCCAGTTTCCGGGCCTCAGCAATACCTGGACCATGCCTGTCCGCAACCGCCTCGACATGGAGCTTACCGGCATCAAAACCGCGGTCGGCATCAAGATTCAGGGTCCCGATCTGGCGCGCATCGAGGATATCGGCGCGCAAATGCAGAAGATTCTCTCCGCCATGCCCCAGACCAGCTCCGCATTCGCTGAGCGTGTCTCGCAGGGTTTCTATGTCAATGTGGATGTGAATCGTGCGGAGGCCGCTCGTTACGGACTCACCGTCGCCGATATCCAGCGTGTCATCACATCCGAGATCGGCGGCATGAGCATTGCTGAAAATGTCGAGGGGCGGGAGCGCTTTCCCGTCGCTGTGCGTTATCAGCGCGACTTTCGCGATGATCCTTCCTCGCTCGCGCAGGCGCTCATCCCCACGCCCGGCGGCGAGCAGATTCCCATCGGTGAAGTCGCACGCATCTCCTTCAGCCGGGGCCCGGCCATGATCCGCGACGAGGATGGCTCGCTCACCGGCTACGTCTACCTCGACCTCAAATCCCACGACTACGGCGGCTTTGTGCACCAGGCGGAAAAGGCGCTCGATGCGCAGCTCAAATTGCCTCCCGGCTATACCTGGAAGTGGGCCGGCGAATACGAATTCGAGATGCGCGCACGGGAGCGTTTCAAGGTCATTCTGCCGATTGTGTTTTTTGTCATCTTTCTACTGCTCTATATGGTGTTCAAGTCCGCCCTTGAGGCCGCCGTGCTCATCTTTCCCACGCTCTATGCCATGTCCGGAGGGCTGCTGTTGCAGTGGCTGCTGGGTTATAACTTCAGCGTGGCCGTCTGGGTCGGGTACATCGCGCTCTTCGGCATCGCGGTTGAAACCGGCGTTGTGATGGTCGTGTATCTCGACGAGGCATACCAGAAGCGCCGCGCCGCGGGCGTTCCCATGACCGAGGCCAGCCTGCTTGAGGCCGTGATCGAAGGAGCCGTGCAGCGCCTGCGCCCCAAGCTCATGACGGTCACCGCCGTCATCCTCAGCCTCGCGCCCATTCTTTGGGAAACCGGCATTGGCTCCGATGTCATGAAGCCCATCGCCGCTCCCATCGTGGGGGGCATGATTACATCGACGATTCACGTGCTGATTCTCGTGCCGGTCTTCTTTCTCCTTATACGGCGCAGGGCAATTCATGAGCCGGAACAGGCGCAGCCTGCGCTCAACGGCGGCAATTTCAGCGCGGATGTGCGCCAATGACCGCAGGGAAGAAAACCGAAACGGCGCAGCGGCTCTACAATCATACGCAGCGCCATGCACGAGCTCTCCATCGTTCAGTCTGTCGTCGAGACGGTCTCCGAGTGGCTCTCGACACAGCCTCCGGTGCGCGTCAGGGTGGTCAATCTGCGCGTCGGTGTTCTGAGCGGAGCAGCCGAAGAAGCCCTGCGTTTCGGTTACGAAGTTGCGACCGTGCGCACGCCTCTGGAGGGCTCTCTGCTCATGGTGCGCACTGCGCCCATCGTCCTCTACTGTCCCGCATGCGATGCCCTCATCGAGATCGAAGGCATCCGGGACTTCCGCTGCGCACGCTGTGGCGCACCCACCGGCGATGTTCGCCATGGACGCGAGATCGAGATAGAATCGGTAGAAATCGAGGAAGACAGTGAGCCCGGCCACGCGCATAGTGGAGCTCCGCAAGGGAGTCCTCAGGAAGAACGATGAGTTGGCCGCCGGATTGCGGCGCAGATTTGCCGATGCCGGCGTCCTGGTGCTGAATCTGGTTTCAAGCCCTGGCACAGGCAAAACCGCGCTGCTGGAGCGCACTCTGCGCGAACTGCGCGAGCAGGGATATTCCCCGGCCGCGCTGGTCGGCGACCTCGAGACCGATAATGATGCCCGGCGTCTCGCCGCCAGCCAGGCGCCTGTACGGCAGATCAATACGCACGGTATCTGCCATCTCGAAGCAGAGATGATCGGCCGCCATCTCGAAGGATGGAATCTCGCCGGATTCACGCATCTGTTCATCGAGAACGTCGGCAACCTTGTCTGCCCGTCCTCTTACGATCTTGGCGAAGAGATTCGCGCAGCGCTGCTCTCCGTCACGGAAGGCGAGGACAAGCCGCTCAAATATCCGTCGATCTATAACTCGGCGGACGTTGCCGTCATCACCAAGATCGATCTGGCCGCTGCCTGCGAGTTCGATGACGTTCTGGCCCGCCGCAACCTGGCGGCCATTCGCCCTGAGATTCCCGTCTTCGAGCTTTCCGCGAAAACAGGAGCCGGCTTCTCCGCGTGGGTCGAGTTCCTGATTGCCGCCAGCAAACGCACGAGCGCCTGAAAGGGCAGAACAAGAGGACGACATCATGTGTTTAGCAGTGCCGGGCCGCGTGGAAGAGATCGTTGAAGCCGATGGCGTCCGCATGGGCAAGGTCAACTTTGGCGGCATCCTCAAAAGCGTCTGTCTCTCCTATGTCCCGGAGATTGCCGTGGGCGACTACACCATCGTTCATGTCGGTTTTGCCATCTCCAGAATCGACGAAGAGTCGGCGCTTGAAACCCTGCGCACCTTCAGCCAGATGGGCGTGCTGGAAGAGGAGCTTGGCATGCGCGGGGAGTCCGAGCCATGAAATATCTGGATGAGTTTCGCGACCGTGCCCTGGCGGAGAAGCTTGTCCGCGAGATTCGCCAGCTCGTCACGCGCCCGTGGACCATCATGGAAGTCTGTGGCGGGCAGACCCACTCCATCATCCGCAACGGCATCGATCACCTGTTGCCTCCCGAAGTCGAGATGGTGCATGGGCCCGGTTGCCCGGTTTGCGTCACTCCGCTGGAGATGATCGATCGCGCGCTGGCCATTGCCGCCATGCCCGATGTTATCTTCTGCTCCTTCGGCGACATGCTCCGCGTGCCCGGCTCGAGCCGCGACCTGTTTCAGGTCCGCAGCCAGGGCGGTGACGTGCGCATCGTCTACTCGCCCCTCGACGCGTTGCAGATCGCACGGCAAAATCCCGCCAAGCAGGTTGTCTTCTTTGGCATCGGGTTTGAAACCACGGCTCCGGCCAACGGCATGGCAGTGCATCTGGCCCGCCGGCAGCGCATCGGCAACTTCTCCATGCTCGTCTCGCACGTGCTCGTGCCCCCGGCCATCGAGGCAGTTCTTCAGTCGGAGGGTAATCGTGTGCAGTCCTTTCTCGCCGCAGGCCACGTCTGCAGCGTCATGGGCTACTGGCAATATCCGCCCATCGTCGACAAATACCGTGTCCCCATCGTCGTCGCCGGCTTTGAGCCGCTCGATCTCCTCGAAGGCATCCGTCGCGTCGTTCTTCAACTTGAACGAGGCGAAGCGAAAGTCGAGAACGCTTACGAACGCATCGTGAGCTACGAAGGAAATACAGTCGCGCAGGCTCTCCTTGCAGAAGTCTTCGAGGTTTGCGACCGCGCATGGCGTGGCATCGGCAGCATTCCGCGGAGCGGCTGGCGTCTCAGCCCTGCCTATCGCGAGTTTGATGCCGAGTATCGCTTCAATGTGGGGAACATCGCCTCGGAGGAGTCGGCTCTGTGCCGCAGCGGCGACGTGCTGCGCGGTGCGCTCAAGCCCAGCCAGTGTCCGGCCTTCGGCAGGGAGTGCACGCCCCGCCATCCGCTGGGCGCAACCATGGTGTCGAGTGAGGGTGCGTGCGCCGCCTACTACAACTACGGCGGCATGGTGCCCGTGGAGAGCGTGACCCATGCCTGACTTTTCCAACTGGAACTGCCCGCTCCCTCTGCGCGACTTTCCATCCATCGTCATGGGTCACGGCGGAGGCGGAAAGCTTTCCTCCGAACTCATCGAGAACATCTTCGTCCCTGCATTCGCCAATGACACACTGGCTCAGCTCGCCGATGCCTCCGTGCTCGAGCGCCCCGCTGGCCGCATTGCGTTCTCCACGGATTCCTTCGTCGTCCGTCCGCTGTTCTTTCCCGGCGGCTGCATCGGCGACCTCGCCGTCAACGGAACCGTCAACGATCTCGCCATGGCAGGCGCGCGTCCGCTCTATCTGAGCGCTGGTTTCATCCTCGAGGAGGGCCTGCCTCTTGCTGATCTGGCTCGTATTGTGCAGGCCATGGCTGAAGCCGCTCGGGCGGCAGGAATCGCAATCGTCACCGGAGACACCAAGGTCGTGGAGCGCGGCCATGGCGATGGCTGCTACATCAATACCTCCGGCGTTGGTCTTGTGCCGGATGGGGTAAATGTCGGGCCTTCCCGCGTGCGCCCCGGCGACAGCATTCTTGTCAGCGGAACCATCGGCGATCACGGCACCGCTATCCTCAGCGTGCGCGAGGGGCTGACCTTCGAGTCAGAGATTCGCAGTGACAGCGCTTCGCTGGCTGGCCTCGCCGGTGAGGTAGTCGCTGCCGCCGGCCCTGACGGTGTGCGCGCCATGCGCGACCCGACCCGAGGTGGACTCGGCGCCACGCTGCATGAGATCGCTTCCGCCTCCAACGTCGGCATCGTGATCGATGAAGCAAGCATCCCGGTGCACCCCGCGGTCCATTCTGCCTGCGAGCTGCTCGGTCTCGACCCGCTCTTCGTCGCCAACGAGGGCAAGATGATCGCCTTTGTCGCGCCGGATCGCGCGGAGCAGGCGCTCGCCGCCATGCGCAGGCATCCGCTCGGCCGCGACGCCGCCATCATCGGTCACGCCGTCGAGCAGCACCGGAAAACTCTGGTGGTAAAGACGCGGCTCGGCGCCCTGCGTGTTGTTGCGCCGCCCATCGGCGAACAGTTGCCGAGAATCTGCTAGAGAGAGCCGCCTGGTGAACTCCGCGATGCTTCGCCGCCAGATTCATGTCTCCGGACTCGTGCAGGGCGTGGGCTTCCGCCCGTTTATCTTCCGCCTGGCAACTGAGCTGCACCTCACCGGAGCGGTGGGCAACACAGCCTCCGGCGTCCTCATTCAGGTGCAGGGCGCATCCGCCGCCATCGAATCATTTCTCGCGCGCCTGCGCAGTGAGGCTCCGCCCCTCGCGCGGATTCTCTCCGTCGCAGTCGAGGCGTGCGGCCCTATCGCGGAAGAGGAATTTCGCATCGTCGAGAGCCGCAAGGGTGATGCGGTGCATACGCTCATCTCGCCAGACATGACCGTCTGCGGCGATTGCCTGCGCGAGATATTCGATCCGGCAGACCGCCGCTACCGCTATCCCTTCATCAACTGCACCAACTGCGGCCCGCGCTTCACCATCGTGCGCGGCATCCCCTATGACCGTCCCGGCACATCGATGGCGAGCTTTCCCATGTGTCCGGCATGCCAGGCCGAGTACGACGATCCACGCAGCCGCCGCTTCCACGCTCAGCCCAATGCCTGCTGGTCCTGCGGCCCGCGCCTTGAGCTGTGGAACCACGACGGAGTTCTGCTCGGCGAGCGCGATCCCGTCGCGCACACCATCGATCTGCTTCGCGCCGGACACATCGTCGCCATCAAAGGGCTGGGAGGCTTTCATCTCGCCGCCGATGCGCTCAAGGACTCCGCCGTCGCTCTGCTGCGCGAGCGCAAACGCCGCATCGAAAAGCCATTCGCTGTCATGGTTCCCGATGTGGAAGCCGCGCGGGAGTTGTGCGAGGTCTCCGAGGCCGAGCGCGAAGCTCTGCAATCGCCGCAGAGGCCCATCGTTCTGCTGCGCAAAAGACAAATATGCGCGCTCCCTGAGGCCGTTGCGCCGCGCAATCGCGATCTCGGCGTCTTTCTTCCGTACACGCCGCTGCACGCGCTGCTGTTCCGCGAAGGCGGATTCAGGGCGTTGCTGATGACCAGCGGCAACGCGAGCGAAGAACCCATCGCCATCGAAAATCACGAAGCCCGCATGCGTCTGGCCTCGCTCGCGGATTTCTTCCTCGTACACAACCGCGACATTCTTCTTCGCTGCGATGATTCCGTGGTGCGCGTCGCCGCCGGCAGTGTGCGGCAGATGCGCCGCTCGCGCGGCTTCGTGCCGGTTCCCATCCAGTTGCACAGGGAAGTCCCCGCGATTCTCGCCGTGGGCGCGGAGCTGAAGAACACCATCTGCCTCGCTCAGGGCGGCCAGGCCTTCCTCAGCCAGCACATTGGCGATCTTGAGACGCTTGCCGGCTGCAATTTTCTGCCGGAAGCCATCGATCATCTCAGGAAAATCCTCGAAATCGACGCGAAGATCGTCGCCCACGATCTGCATCCCGATTACTTCTCCACCCGCTGGGCCATGCAGCAGGCCGGCTGCACGCTCGCCGGCGTGCAGCATCATCATGCGCACATTGCAAGCTGCATGGCAGAGAACTATCTCGATGGTCCTGTCATCGGCATCGCCCTCGATGGCGCCGGCTACGGCACGGACGGCCGCATCTGGGGCGGGGAAGTGCTGGTTGCCGGTTATGCATCGTTCACGCGCGCCGCGCACCTGGAGTATGTGCCCATGCCCGGCGGCGAAGCGGCCATCCGCGAGCCCTGGCGCATGGCCGTCAGCCATCTTGCCCGCGCGCTGGGGCCGGACTTCCGGCAGGCCGTGCCGGCGCTCGTCGAAGAGATCGGAACCGCGAAGATCGATGTGGTTGCGCGCATGATGGAGCGCGGCGTGAATGCGCCGCTGACCTCAAGCTGCGGCCGCCTCTTCGATGCCGTCGCATCCATCCTCGGAGTTCGCCAGCGCATCAGCTACGAAGGGCAGGCCGCCATCGAGCTGGAGATGGTCGCCGATGACTGTGCGGAGACCGAGGGCTATTCTTTTGACCTGGCAGAGCAGGAAGGCTGTCTGGTGATCGGTGCGGGCAGCATGTTTCGTGCCCTCCTCGGCGATATGCAGACAGGGTTTCCGGCATCGATGCTCAGCGCCCGCTTCCACAATGGCCTTGCTCAGGTGCTGGCGCAGGTTGCGCGGCAGGTTCGTGAGCGCACCGGCCTGCGGCAGGTCTGCCTCAGCGGTGGAACGTTTCAAAATATACGTCTGCTGCAAACCCTCACCGCGCTGCTGCGCGATGGCGGATTGGAAGTTTTTACGCATAGCCAGGTTCCCGCCGGGGACGGCGGCCTGAGCTTCGGCCAGGCCCTCATCGCCGCTCATCGTTAGTCGCGATAGCTCTCTTGCTTCGTATCGCGCCCCTCCGGCTGAAATCCACAGTTCTCTTCTCACGATCTTGAGTGATTCGAGTCACAGCCCCTGTCAGCGGCGTATTCTTACCCTGAAATTGACCAGAGCTGTGTTTGGCCGCACCGGAGCACGAGGGACATCATGGCTGTCTATGGAGCAATGCCGGCACCGCCCAGCGACGACAAGCGCTGGAGAATCGTCAATGGCACCATGCGCAAGAACGGCTTTGCGCGCCAATCGCTGATCGAGGTTCTGCACACCGTGCAGTCCTCCTTCGGCTATCTCGATGAGGATGCCATTCGCTTCGTCGCGCTCTCGCTGCGCGTTCCGCTCAGCCAGGCATACGGCGCGGCCACCTTCTACCACTACTTCACTCTCAAGCCGCCGGGCAGGCATACCATGACCATCTGTACCGGCACGGCCTGCTACATCAAGGGCACGGACAAGCTCCTGGCCGAGGCCGAGAAGCATCTCGGCATCACCCAGGGCCACACCACGGGCGATGGCAACATCAGCCTCATGACTGCCCGCTGCGTGGGCGCTTGCGGCCGCGCCCCGGTGGTGCTTACCGATGGCGAGCTGAACGGCCAGATGGCTCACGACGACATGATGGCGCAGTTGGAAAGGTGGGCCGTAGAGTGAACCTCGAAGAACTGGAACAGATCGCCGAAGAGCTTCGGGAAGAGAACCGCAAGTACGCGCATGAGATTAACGTGTGCATGGGCACCGGCTGTCTCAGCCAGCACTCGGATCGCCTGAAGGACGAGCTGGCCAAGGCCGCTGAGGCATCCGGGAAGCAGGTGCTGGTGCGGCGCACCGGCTGCATGGGCCTCTGCGCCGCCGGTCCGCTCGTGCTCATCGCGCCGGATGAAACCCTCTACCAGCACGTCAAGGCGTCCTCTGCAGAGGCCATTGTCGGCAGCCTCGGCGGCCCGCCCATCGCCGGACTGCAATGCAATCTGCGCGAGCACTTCGCCGAGCAGGTTCACGTTGTCCTGGAGAACTCCGGCCACATCGACCCCGAAAAGATCGATGACTATATCGCCCGCGATGGCTACAAGGCGCTCATCAAGGCTCTCACCGAGATGACGCCCGCCGAGGTGGTCCGCGAGATCACCGAGAGCGGCCTGCGCGGCCGTGGCGGCGGCGGTTATCCCACCGGCCTCAAGTGGAGCACCGTGGCCAAGGCCGCCGGCAACCAGAAATACGTCATCTGCAACGGAGACGAGGGCGACCCCGGCGCATTCATGGATCGCAGCGTTCTCGAGAGCGATCCCCAGCGTGTTCTCGAAGGCATGGCCATCGCCGCGTATGCCGTCGGCGCCAGCAAGGGCTACGTCTACGTGCGCGCCGAGTATCCGCTCGCCGTAAGCCGTCTTAACGTCTCGCTGCGCGAGGCCCGCCGCCGCGGCCTTCTCGGCGCCAACATCTGCAACACGCAGTTCAGCTTCGACATCGAGATTCGTCTCGGTGCCGGGGCCTTCGTCTGCGGCGAGGAGACAGCGCTCATCGCCTCCATTGAGGGACAGCGCGGCACGCCCCGTCCACGTCCGCCTTATCCGGCGGTCTCCGGTCTCTGGGGCATGCCCACGCTCATCAACAACGTCGAAACCTTCGCCAACATCGCCCCCATCCTGCGCAAGGGCAGCAAGTGGTTCGCTTCTCTCGGCACGGAAAAAAGCAAAGGCACCAAGGTCTTCGCGCTCACCGGCAAAATCACCAACACCGGCCTCGTGGAAGTGCCCATGGGCATTAGCCTGCGGCAGATCACCGACGGCATCGGCGGCGGCGTCCCCGGCGGGCACCGGCTCAAGGCCGTGCAGACCGGCGGCCCTTCCGGCGGCTGCATCCCCGAGCACATGCTCGATATCGAGGTCAGCTACGAGTCGCTCGTGCAGGCCGGCTCCATGATGGGTTCCGGCGGCATGATCGTCATGGACGACACCTCCTGCATGGTCAACGTGGCGCGCTTCTTCGTCGAGTTCTGCATGACCGAGTCCTGCGGCAAGTGCATCCCGTGCCGCGCGGGAACCGTCCAGATGTACAACCTGCTCACCCGCATCTGCACCGGCACGGCCACCATGGACGACCTCGACCGCCTCATCGATCTCTGCGGCACGGTCAAGGAGGCCAGCCTCTGCGGCCTCGGCCAGACCGCTCCCAACCCTGTGCTCAGCACCCTGCGCTACTTCAAGGACGAGTACATCGCCCATATCGAGCACAAGCGCTGCCCCGCCGGGGTATGCGCCATGCAGCCCGCTGAAGCTCCCATGGAGGTGCAGGCATGAGCGCTCCCGCCGATGTCAAAACCCTGGTGATCGATGGCAGAAACGTCAGCGCGCATGCCCGCCAGACCATACTCGAGGTCGCGCGCGAAAATGGCATCGCCATTCCAACCCTCTGCCATCTTGACGGCCTTGGCGACGTGGGTGCATGCCGTCTCTGCCTCGTGGAGGTGAAGGGCTCAAACAAGTTGCTGCCCGCCTGTATCGCGGTCGTTGAAGAGGGCATGGAAGTCAGCACGGCCACCGAGCGGCTCAGAAAGCATCGCCGCACTATCCTCGAGCTGCTCTTCGCCGAGCGCAATCACGTCTGCTCGGTCTGCGTGGTCAATGGCCACTGCGAGCTGCAGTCTCTCGCCCAGGAGCAGGGCGTCACCCACGTCACCCTGCCCTATCGCCATCCGCAGCTCACCGTCGATGCCTCTCACGAGCGCTTCACCCTCGACCACAACCGCTGCATCCTCTGCACCCGCTGTGTGCGCGTCTGCGATGAGATCGAGGGCGCGCATACATGGGATGTGATGGGCCGTGGCGTCGACTCCCGCGTCATCACCGACCTCAACCAGCCCTGGGGTTCATCGGAATCCTGCACAAGCTGCGGCAAGTGCGTGCATGTCTGCCCCACCGGCGCGCTCTCTGAGAAGGGCCGCTCCGTGGCCGAGATGGAGAAGCGCCGGCAGTTTCTCCCCTACCTGACCCTGATGCGAGGAGAGCGCGAATGAGCAGAAAGAAGCTGGCAACGGTATGGCTCGATGGCTGCTCCGGCTGCCACATGTCCTTCCTCGATATGGACGAAAGGCTCATCGAGCTCGCGGACAAGGCCGAGCTTGTCTACAGCCCGCTCGTCGATCGCAAGGACTTTCCTCCCGACGTCGACATCACGCTTGTGGAAGGCGCCGTCAGCAGCGAGGAGGATCTGCACAAGATCAAGCTGGTGCGTGGCCGCACCCGTCTCCTCGTCTCCTTCGGCGACTGCGCTGTTACCGCCAATGTGCCCGGCATGCGCAATCCGTTTCCGGTGCAGGCGGTCTATGACCGTGCCTATCGCGAGAACGTCACGCTGAATCCGGGCACGCCCGATCAGGTCATCCCGCGCCTGCTTCCGTACACGCGTCCCGTGCACGAGGTGGTGCAGGTCGATGTCTACATCCCCGGCTGCCCGCCCTCGGCAAACACCATTTACTTCGCGCTCACGGAACTGCTGGAAGGCAGAATGCCCGAGCTGAGCGCCATGACCCGGTTTGGAGCGTGAGGCCGTCCATGGCAGAACGAAAAACCATCGTCATCGATCCCGTAACACGCATCGAGGGGCACTCCAAGATCACTCTGCATCTGGACGAGCAGGGAAGAGTCGAGGATGCGCACTTCCACGTCACGCAGTTCCGCGGCTTTGAGAAGTTCTGCGAGGGACGCCCTTTCGCGGAGATGCCTTCGCTCATGGCCCGCATCTGCGGCATCTGTCCCGTCAGCCACCTCATCGCCTCCGCCAAGGCCTGTGACGCGCTGCTCGCCGTAAAGATTCCTCCCACGGCCGACAAGCTGCGCCGCATCTTCGGCATCGCGCAGGTGGTGCAGTCGCATGCGCTCAGCCTCTTCCATCTCTCCTCGCCCGACCTGCTCCTCGGCATGGACGCCGACCCGGCCGAAAGCAATCTCTTCGGAGTGCTGGCCAGGAATCCAGCCCTTGCCCGCGACGGCATCATGCTGCGCAAATTCGGCCAGCAGATCATCGAGCGCCTCGGCGGCAAGCGCATCCATCCCGCGTGGGTCGTTCCCGGCGGCGTTAGTGAGCCGCTCAGCGCCGAGGATCGCGATGCCATCCTCAAGACCGTGCCCGAGGCCCTCGCCATTGCCCTGCGCAGCCTCGACTGGCTCAAGAGCGCGAGCGAGCGCCTGCACGAAGAAATCGAAGTCTTCGGCAACTTCCCATCGCTTTTCATGGGCATCGTCCGCGCCGATGGCAGCCTGACCTTCTACGACGGCAATCTGCGCTTCGTCGATGAAAAGGGAGAGGCGGTCGCCGGCGATCTCGATCCCGCCTGCTACATGGATTACCTCGGCGAGAAGGTCGAGCCCTGGAGCTATCTGAAATCGGCCTACTATCTGCCCAAGGGGTTTCCAGACGGCATCTACCGCGTGGGTCCGCTCGCGCGCCTCAATGTCATTCAGCGCTGCGGCACGCCTCTCGCGGACAAGGCGCTTGCCGAGTTCCGCGCCCTGCAGCGGCCCGCCGTGCTCAGCTCCTTTTACTACCACTACGCCCGCCTGGTCGAGGTTCTCTACTGCGTCGAGCGCATCGAGCAGTTGCTCAATGACCCCGAGATTCTCTCCAAACATGTGCGCGCCATTGCCAGCCCCAACGCGCTGGAGGGCGTAGGAGCGGCGGAGGCCCCGCGCGGCACGCTCTTCCATCACTACAAGATCGACGAGCGCGGCCTCATCCAGTGGGTCAACCTCATCATCGCCACCGGCCAGAACAACCTCGCCATGAACCGCAGCGTCCTCCAGGTCGCGCAGCACTATGTGCAGGGCGAGAAGATCTCCCGCGGCATGCTCAACCGCGTCGAGGCCGTCATCCGCGCCTACGATCCCTGCCTGAGCTGCTCGACCCATGCGCTGGGGCAGATGGCCCTCGAAGTCGATCTCGTCAACGCCGCCGGTGACGTGGTGGATTCGGTGAGCCGGTGCTGACAGCGGAGTGTGCATGGCTCCGTGCGCGCTGATTCTCGCCTGCGGCAACCCGCTCCGGTCCGACGATGGCCTTGCCTGGCATGCCGCCGAGCTGCTGCGGCAAAGGCTGCCGGAGTCGGCCGCAGAAATTCTCTGCACCCATCAGCTCACACCGGAGCTCGCCGAGCCCGCGGCCCGCGCGCAAATGGTCATCGTGATCGACGCCGCGGGAACAGGCGCTCCCGGCGAGGTGCATTGCGCCGCCGCGCCAGCGGACCCCGGCCCCGGCAGCTTTTCTCATCGGCTCGCACCGGCCCAGTTGCTTGCCTTGTGTTCCGCACTCTATGGCGCACACCCGCAGGGCTTCGTCGCATCCATCGCCGGTGCAGACTTCGATCATGGCGACACGCTCTCACCCACCGTCCGCGCCGCTCTGCCTCAGTTGGTCGATGCGGTCGTTGCCATCGTTCTCGGGGAATGCCCAACCGCGCCGCCGCAATAAACCGCGCGGCTATCTCATGTCCTGGTTGCTGGTTCTGGTCAGCCCTTGGCGGGCAGGGAAGCCTCAATCTGGTCCATCAACGCATGCAGCAGAAACTGGTGCCCCTCCTGAATGCGTGCCGTGGCCTCATGAGCCACAACAAGCGGCACATCGGTCAGGGCCGCGGCAGGTCCGCCATCTCGGCCAAGAAATGCAACCGACTGCAGCCCGGCCGTGCGCGCCGCCTCCAGTGCGCGCAGCACATTCGGCGAGCGCCCGCTTGTGCTGAAGACAACCAGCACATCGCCCGGTTTGCCCAGTCCCGTCACTTGCCGGGCAAACACCTGTTCATAGCCATAGTCGTTGCCAATGCAGGTCAGCACGGCCGAGTCCGCGCTCAGCGCGATCGCCGGCCAGGGCCTGCGGTCTCCCTTGTAGCGGCCTACCAGCTCGCCGGCCAGGTGTTGCGCATCGCTGGCGCTGCCGCCATTGCCGCATGCCAGCAGCTTGTTGCCGCTCAGCAGTGCCCGGCTGCACAGTGCCGCCGCCCGCTCCAGCGCCGGTTCCAGGCCGCCCAGGTTCGCGTATACAGCCACCGCATCATTCAGTGCGCGCTGGAAGACTGTTTGTGCCGAGGCGGGCGAGATCGATTTGCTGGGCATCGGCTCAATCCTTGGGCTGGAGGCCAGAATTCTGGGGCAATTTCCGCTCCCATTGTAGGCTCTCCCGCTCGCCCTGTGACGAAGGGAGGTTACGGTGGGCATGACCAAACAGGTTCGTCTCAATAAAGTAAGCACTTTCAATCAAATACAGCCAAAGTAACGGCAATTTGCGTCACCGAAGTGTGATTGACACCCCTCTGCCCCCCGCCTATAGTTCAGACACGCGGCAAAGGTGCGGATCACGGTTCCCAATAGACGCCTGCGCTGCTCTTAAGTTTTGCGTTTGTACTTGATTTAGTTGAATTTATTTGTTTCGGTGGAGTTCTTCCCACGCCGGAACCACGGCAGAGATCTCGGTTTTCTTTCAGTGCGGAACAGGAGTAGCCGGGAAGGCTGCGCATCAGCGTTGCCGTCCAGGTCTTCTTCGGGCTTCAGGTTGTGCACAAAAAGATATGCCGGTTTCCGGAACGGCGGGCGAAAAATATCCTCTGCCGCGCTGATTGCAGTCTCTGAAGGTGCCTTGTGAATCGACTCCTCCCGGTCC
>DASZRQ010000127.1:0-3534 GCA_035549115.1 Occallatibacter sp.
ATGACGGCGTTGGTGCCGAGGGCCTGCAGATAGAGCCAGTAGTCGCCGTCGTGGGGCACGGTGAGGGAGCCCTTCCACGCAGGCGTGGAGTTGGCGGGCAGGGCGTTGCCCTTCTTGACGGTGAAGTTCAGCTCGGCATCGGTCTGGTCCGGGCCTGCGCCGCTGCGGAGAAGGCCGGGCTTGCCGTCATGGCTGAGGGCGCTGGCCGGTACAGGCGTGCCGGTCATGTCGTCATTCACGGCGAACTGGATGCTGTTGTCGCCGGAGATGGCTTTCATCGCGGCGAGGGGACCGACCTGCCGCCACGGGAGTCCCACGGACCGCTCGCCGTTGATGCCGATGGCGTCGACCTGGCCGGCGGTGGGGCCGATGAGGACGACGGAGTTGAGCTCGTCGGCCTTGAGGGGAAGGACATGGCCCTGGTTCTTGAGCAGGACGGCGGCGTCTTCGCCGGTCTTCTCAATGATTCTGGCGTTGGCCTCGATAGCCTGCGGAGTGACCTCGTGTTTGGATTCGCCATCGAGGTAGCCGAAGCGGTCCATCTCATAGAGCACGCGGCCGGCGGCGCGGGTGATGGTCTCTTCAGTGACGGTGCCGTCCTTGAGGGCTTCGGGCATCTTTTCGGGATTGAGCTTGACGCCGAAGTCGCCGCCGCCCTCGCGGACGCGTGCCGGCTCCTCGGGAATGTGGCCGCCGAACATGGCGGCGTTGGCTTCTTCGGCCTGCTTGGGGTCAAGATGCAGCGGAGGAGGCGGAGGCAGCGAGTCAAAGAACGAGGGGATGAAGGCTCCCATGGGTCCGGGCTGGCCGCCGGGCATCTCCATGTCGAGGCCCGCGTTGATGAAGCTGACGGCGTGAGTGGCGCCCCAGTCGGAGGTGACGAAGCCCTTGAAGCCGATCTGGTCGCGGAGGATTTTGGTCAGCGTGTCCTTGTTGCCGCAGGCGAAGGTGCCGTTGAGGCGGTTGTAGGAGCACATGATGGACGAGACATCGGCGCGGCGGATGGCGGCGTCAAAGGGCGCGACGTAGACCTCGTGGAGGGTCTGGTCGTCGATGTACGTGCTGGTGCCGTTGGAGTCATAGCCGACGAAGTGCTTGATCTGCGCCATGACGTGCTGGGACTGGATGCCCTTGACCTCGCCGACGCCCATCTCGCTGGTGAGGTAGGGGTCTTCGCCGAAGGTGTTGTAGGCGCGGCCGAACTCGAGGTCGCGCACGATGTTGACGAAGGGCTGCAGCGAGACATCGATGCCGAGGGCGCGGTCTTCGCGGCCGATGACGACGCCGTTCAACTCGGCGTCCTTGCGGCTGAAGGTGGCGGCGACGCCCATGGTGGCGGTCTCAGCCTGCGAGGGATGGCGGGTGAGCACACCCGGAGGTCCATCGGCAAAGCGAAGGCCGGGGATGCCGAGCCGCAGGATGCCGGCGAGATAACCCGCCTGACCCTGGTAGACGGAGGGGTCTTCCTTGGTGCCGTGGATGAGGGTGAGCTTTTCTTCGAGCGTCATCTGGCTGAGAAGCTTGTCGACGCGGGCGTCTCCGGTGACGGCCGGGACAGCCTGCGCGAGCGCGAGCGACGCGGTGAGTGCCGCTGCCGCAAGGGCCGCCATGCGGCCGATATAGGTGGTGCGAATGCGATTCACTGTTTGCCCCCTGGGTGAACTGAAGCAGCGCGGGCACCGAGCAGGATCGCCAGAAAATAAACGTTTGAGCAGACCTGCCTGGCCCGACGGCATGCCAGTGTACTGCATGGGGGGATAGGTCCGTCTTTTAAGTTTTATGACGTCTCAGGCGGGCAGGGGCAACTCGGCGTCGAGACCGGCGGCGAGGAGATCGGCGCGCAGCTTGTCGATCGTGGAGAACTGGATGCCGCGGATGCCCAGGGCGCGGGCGGCGGCGATGTTCTCGATCTTGTCGTCGAGGAAGAGGGCCTCCTGAGGCTGGACGGCAAGTTGCCGGAGGGTGTGGAGGTAGATTTCCGGCTCGGGCTTGGCGACATGAAGCTCGTAGCTCCAGACGAGGACATCGAAGTTGGTGATCCAGGCGTGGGCGCGGGTGATGTGCTCGTGGATGGAGTCGCCCATGTTGGAGAGGATGGCGGTTTTGAGGCCGTGCTGCTTGAGCGCAGCCTGCCAGGTGACCATGCCGGGATTTGTCGTGCCCCACATGCGGGTGTCGGCGGCGTTGAACTGGGCAACGGCCGAGGGTGGCAGGTTGGCATCCTTGAGAATCCGGTTCCAGAAGGTGATGCCGTTGAGCTTGCCCTCGTCGTAGGCGTGGCGGTCGGCCCAGTAGAGGCGCTCAAAGTGCTCGGCGGGGAGGCCGGAGATGCGCACCATTTCGGCATGGGCATCGAGATCCGGCTGACCGGTGAGCACCATTCCGTAGTCGAAGATCACCGCGCGCAGAGCCATCCCGTCCCCCTCACGACGCCGATGTATGGTGAGAAGGGCGCCTCTCCTTATTCTGCCACCCACTGCGCCCACTGCGTGGGGGCGGGCTCATGGACTGGCCTTCGGGAAGAAAGAGAATCGATGCGATTTTCGCAGCGGACAAACTGGAACACGGCAGAAAGCGCGCTGGCGCGGGCGCATCGCGAGCGGGTGCAGGCGGGGTTGCCGGTGGCGGACCTGACGGCATCGAATCCCACGCGATGCGGCTTCGACTACGGGCGCGATCTGCTGGCGGCGCTGACGGACGAGCGGGCGCTCGACTACGATCCGCAGCCGCGGGGCCTGTTGCGCGCGCGAGAGGCGGTGTGCCGCTACTATGCGGCGCATGGCGCGGCGGTCGGGCCCGAGCAGGTGATTTTGAGCACGAGCACCAGCGAGGCCTACAGCTTTCTGTTCCGGCTGCTGTGCGATCCGGGGAGCGAGATTCTGGTGCCGCAGCCGGGCTATCCGCTCTTCGATTTTCTGGCCGACCTGGATGACGTGAAGCTGAAGACGGTTTCGCTGGTGTACGACCAGGGATGGCAGATGGAGCCGGAAGGGTTTCGGCGGGCGGTAACGCCGGCGACGCGGGCGATGGTGCTGGTGCACCCGAATAACCCGACCGGGCACTTTACCAAGCCGTGGGAGGCTGAGGAGCTGGGGCGGCTGTGCCGGGAGCACGATCTTGCGCTGATTGTGGACGAGGTGTTTCTCGACTACGGATTCGTGGGCGAGGAGGCGAGCTTTGCGGCGGGGCTGGAAGGCGTAGCGGTCTACGTGGTGAGCGGGCTGAGCAAGATTGCCGGACTGCCTCAGATGAAGGCGGCGTGGATTGTGGCCGCGGGACCGGAGCGGAGCGAGGCGCTGGAGCGGCTGGAGGTGATTGCGGATACCTTTCTCTCCATGAACGCGCCGGTGCAGGGAGCGATTCCGGCATGGCTGGATGGCCGAAAGGAGATTCAAGAGCAGATTCGGGCGCGGGTTGCAGCCAATCTTGCCGAACTGGACCGGCAGCTTGCGGCGCTGCCTGCGGTGGACCGGCTGAAGGCCGAGGGAGGCTGGTATGCGGTGCTGCGGATTCCAGCGCTGCAGCCGGATGAGC
>DASZRQ010000128.1:0-23231 GCA_035549115.1 Occallatibacter sp.
CTTGTGGCCTTCAATCAGGCGCTGCATGGCGTTCTCCGGGCGCGGAGGGCCTGCGGCCGCGCGGTCCCAACCCAGCCTATCGCATGGGCGCGGGCGGCTATGCTGGATGTGAGACGCGCTCGGCTGCGGGCCGATGGGGGAGGACTCGTGCGAAAAAGTGCACTGTGGCTGGCTGTGCTGCTGATGGGGTGTGCCGCGCTGCGCGCGCAGGCCGTGGACGCGCGGATTGTGGATACGCAGACCGTGGATACGATCGATCCGGCGCTGAAGACGAAGATCGACCGGATTGCCGCGCAGGTGCTGGCGCTGCACGGAGTGCCTTCGGCGAGCATCGCCGTGGTGCAGGACGGCAAGCTGGTCTATACGCATGCCTACGGGCTGGCGCATCTTCATCCCGATATGCCCGCAACACCCGAGATGCGCTACTCCATCGGGTCGATCTCCAAGCAGTTCACGGCAGCGGCCATTCTCCTCCTCCAGCAGCAGGGCAAGCTGAAGCTGGACGATCCGGTGGGCAAGTATGTGCCTGGACTGACGCGCGGCAACGAGGTGACGATCCGCGAGGTGCTGTCGCACACCTCCGGCTACCAGGACTACTGGCCGGAAGACTACCTGATGACGCCGATGATGAAGCCGGCGACGGCGCAGTACATCCTGGACACCTGGGCCAAAAAGCCGCTGGACTTCGAGCCCGGCACCCAGTGGCAGTACTCGAATACGAACTACGTCATCGCGGGCGAGATTGTGGAGAAGATCACGGGCGAGAAGCTGACGGATTTTCTGGCCGGGCACATCTTCCGGCCGCTGGGGATGAAGTCCGTGCTGGACCGCGATGAGAAGGCGCTGACCTCGACCGATGCCACGCCCTACATTCGCGCCGCGCTGGGCCCCCTGCGCCCCGCGCCCGCGGAGGGCCGCGGCTGGATGTTCGCCGCCGGCGAGCTGGCCATGACGCCGCACGACCTGGCGCTGTGGGACATCAGCCTGATGGACCGCTCGGTGCTCTCGCCGGAGAGCTACAAGGAGATGTTCACCGAGGTGAAGCTCAAGGACGGCAAGGGCACGCATTACGGCCTCGGCGTCGAAGTCACCGAGCGCGACGGGCACCGCTCGATTGAACACTCCGGCGAGGTAACCGGCTTTGTGTCGGACAACGAAGTGCTGATTGACGACGGCGTGGCCGTGGCGGTGACGACGAACCACATGGCCAGCGGAGCGGGCGAGATTGCGCAGCTTGTGGCCGCGACCGTGGCCGGCAATGCGCATGCAAATCCGGCGGAGGTGCAGGCGCTGGCCATCTATCGCGGACTGCAGAAGGGCCAGATTGACCGCAGCCTGCTCGCGCCCAATCTCAATGACTACTTCTCCGCGCAGACGGTCGAGGATTTCGAGACCAGCCTTGCGCCGCTGGGCGAACCGCTCACCTTCCGCCAGACCCGCGAAAGCCTGCGCGGCGGCATGACCTTCCGCTCCTTCTCGATTGTGTATCCGGGCAAGCGGCTGCGGCTCACGACGTATACCTATCCCGACGGCAAGCTGGAGCAGTATCTGGTTGAGCCCGCGGACTGATGCGCGATCGATGACGACGGCCGATGGCCAACCCGCGCACACGGCTGTTGAGACCATCTCGACGACACAGCGCGTTGCTTTTACCCTTGCCCTGGCCGCCGGCAGCCGCGCGATCTATGTCCGCGATTGGCTGCTGGGGCGCATCCGGCGGCCGAAACCGCTGGCTGGCGTTGTGCTCACGCCGCTCACAATCGAAAGCGGCCGCAACCGGCTGAGCGCTCTTTTTGCGACGCCGGCAAGCGGCGCGGCGAAGGGTGCAGCGCTCATCTGCCACGGTATTGGCGAGGTCGTCGAGCAGTGGGCGCCGATTCAACAGATGCTGGCCATGCGCGGCGTCGCTTCGCTGGTCTTCGACTACTCGGGTTATGGACACAGCACGGGCTGGCCCGCGCCCGCACAGATTGAACAGGATGCGATTGCTGCGCATGCGCGGCTTCGTGCGCTGACGCGCGCGCCCGTTTCTCTGCTTGGCTTTTCGCTCGGCACCGGCGTGGTCCCGGCAATTCTTGACCGCGTGCAGGCGCACCGGCTGGTTTTGTGCGCGGGATTCACCAGCTTTCGCGCCGCCGCGCACTGCGTGGGTGTGCCCTTGAAGCTCGCACGCTATGTGCCTCCGGCATGGGACTCGGAGGCCGCGCTCCGCGCAACTACGCAGCAGGTGCTGGTTGTGCACTCCACCCACGACCGGCTCTTTCCGGTTGCGATGGGAGAAACGCTGGCTGGCTGGTGCCGCCCGCGCGCACGCCTGCTTGTGATGGAAGGCCTGCGCCACAACGAGCCCTTCTACAGGCCGACCGAGGCATACTGGGCTCCGATCGCGGAGTTTCTTGCAGCAGGCAATGAAGAGTCAGCAGGCTAGGCCATGCGGACGGCCCGCTCAGCCGGCGTGGCGATCTTTCGATACACTTGAAGCTGACCTATGTTTGAGACCCTGACAGACAAGCTGCAGCGCGCCTTCAAAACCCTTCGCGGGCAGGGCACGCTGACCGAAGAGAACATCCAGGAAGCGCTGAGCGCGATTCGCGTGGCGCTGCTCGAAGCCGACGTGAACCTCAACGTCGTCAAGGACCTGATCGAGCACATCCGCGCCAAGGCCGTGGGCACGGAGGTGCTGACCGCGCTTTCGCCCTCCGAGCAGGTCATCAAGATTGTGCGCGACGAGCTGATCGAGCTGCTGGGCAAGGACACGGCGCGGTTCAAGTTCGCCTCGCAGCCGCCAACGGTGATCCTGATGGCGGGACTGCAGGGCTCCGGCAAAACCACCACCAGCGGCAAGCTGGCCGCGTGGCTCAAGAAAGGCGGCCACCGGCCCATCCTCGTCTCCGTGGACGTGTACCGCCCCGCGGCCCGCGAGCAGTTGAAGGTCGTCGCCAAGTCCATCGACGCCAAAATCTACGAGGGCGATCTGAAAGGCGAAGCCCCCGGCTCCGCCCTGGTCGAGCGCCTCGCCACCGAGGCCCGGCGCGAGGCGCGCAACTTCGGCTTCGACACCCTGATTGTGGACACCGCCGGACGCCTGCATGTGGACGAAGACCTGATGGGCGAGATGGAGCGGCTCAAGAAGCTGCTCAACCCGCAGGAGATTCTCTTCGTGGCCGACGCCATGACCGGCCAGGACGCGGTGAACTCCGCGCAGGAGTTTCACACGCGGCTGGGATTGACGGGCGTCGTCCTCACCAAGATGGACGGCGATGCCCGCGGCGGCGCGGCCCTCTCCATCCGGCAGGTCACGGGCCAGCCCATCAAGTTCATCGGCGTGGGCGAGAAGCCCGACGCCTTCGAGCCCTTCCACCCCGACCGCATCGTCGGCCGCATCCTCGGCATGGGCGACATGATGTCGCTCATCGAGAAGGCCGAGGAGAAGCTCGACCGCAAAAAGTCTGAGGAGTTCGCCAGGAAGGCCCTGCTCGGCGATGGCTTCACTCTCGAGGACTTCCGCGATCAGTTGAAGCAGATCAAGAAACTCGGCTCCATGGAGTCCATCCTCAAGATGCTACCCTCCGTTGGCCCCTTCGCGGGCATGCAGCAGGCCGCGCAGAACGTGGACGAGAAACAGTTTGTGCGGCTGGAGGCCATCATCAGCTCCATGACGCCGCATGAGCGGCGCAACCACGAGATCATCTCCGGCTCGCGCCGCAAGCGCATTGCCGCGGGCAGCGGCACCACCGTGCAGGACGTGAACCAGCTCCTCCGCCAGTACGCGCAGATGAGCAAGGTCTTCAAGCAGATGGGCAAAGGCGGCCTGGGCAAAGCCATGATGCGCGGCGGCATGGGCGCACTGGGCATGGGCGGCCGCCAGAAGTTCGGGCGGTAGGAATCATCTGTACAATCTTTGCAACTGAAGGAGGGCGCCATGGCAGAGAACGAAAGCAGTCAGCGCCCCGTGCGCAAGCTTACCATCAAAAACTTCTCCGTGATCAAAGATGCCGAACTGGAATTCCGCAAGATCACCGTGCTCATAGGACCGCAGGCTAGTGGGAAGAGCCTCTTGTGCAAGCTGGCGTACTTCCTCGGGGGAGAAATTGCAGCGTTTGCTGTTGAATCTTTGCTTGACAGAAACTCTTGGAGTGAATTTCTGCAAACCGTAGAAAGGGAGTTTGCAAAGCGATTTCTAACAACTGAAACAGACTGGCTTGTCAGTCGCACTGAGGTTTCTTTTACATCGCACAGATATGTAATAAACATGCGCAGTGCTGGAACTCTTTTGACCCCGAAATTCGAGTTTTCTTTCAGTGAAGATTTCAAAAATTTCTACGGCGCACTGGCTAAAAATCCAGCTAAGCAACTTCCGGATGCGAATATGTCGCGCGGTGAATTGCGGCAAAACCTCTTTGCAGAGATCAGCCTGATCTTCAATGGGAAGCGCACGCAATCAGTCACATATATTCCATCCGGCAGATCTTTTTTTTCTGACGCGAATGCAACTATTGTTGCTTTGCAAAACCCCGACATAGATCCGATCACGAGGAGATTTGCGGGGTTAATTGCTTGGGATTCGAGATGGAAGGCTGGGTATTTAACAACCGGCAGGAACATTATCCAAACAATCGAAAGGGAGATGTATCAAATTACTGGCGGAGCAGTCAGCGTCAAGGATGGAAAACCTCATTTTCTATCCGAGGATGGACGCGATTTACCGCTTTCCGTTCAATCTTCCGGAACTCTTGAACTGCTTCCAATGTTCAATATTGTTGATCAATTGGCTTGCTTTCAGGAGCACATCTATGCCCGCGTAACAGCAACAAGGATTTCGCCAATAGCTGACATTAGCGAGTACAATCCACTCGTATATCTGGAAGAGCCTGAAGCGCATATATTTCCAAAAACGCAATATTTGCTAATTCAACTATTCGCGTGGCTCGCGAATGATCCAATCTTAGATTTTGATTGGACTATCACCACCCACAGCCCCTACATCCTCTCGTCGTTCAACAACCTCATCGAGGCCGGTCAGGCTGTGCGCAACAATCCCAATATTAAGGATGAAGTTGCCAAGATCATCCCCGAGCAGTATTGGATCAAAGAAGGCGACTTCAAGGCCTACGCTATTGAAGACGGAAATTTGAAGTCTATCCTGAACGACAGTGGCTTTGTCGAAGGCAATTACCTCGATCAGGTCTCCGAGACAATCGGCGACGAATTCGACAGACTGGTGAAGCTAGAGTACGACCATGCCAAAGCCTCCTAGCCAGCCGGAATGCTTTTGGACGGAAGAATGCATCGAGGAGTGTAACGGACCTTCTCTTTTTGTCGAGGAGCAGGGTGTGCGCGCCACCTTCGTCAATCCCAGGGGCCGCCGTCTGCGCAAGGTACATTATGACGGCTGCTATGCGCCAAATGACGCCCGCCAGGCCGACTACATTCTCGGGCTTTCCGGTGTAATCGACGTGATTGTCGAGCTAAAGAAGTCCGACACGAACATCAAAGGTGCGGCCCAACAGGTCGAAGGTACCCTTGTCGCGTGGAAGCAGGATTCAAAGCGCGCGCCATCAATTGCTGCTCTGATCGTATATGGTCGAATCGAAGGGAAAAAGAAATTGCCAGGACGTTTGCCGCGAGCCACAGCGATGATCTCTGGGGTTGTCGCAAGATTTCTCAGACAGGGCACACTTCTGCTCATTGAAGAAACGGGCACGCGCCAATATTCATTCAGCGACTTCACGAGATAAGATGATGCCCACGCCCCTCCAGGATCAGCTCGACGAAATCACCACGAACACGCGGCGCCTGGTGCAGGCGGAGCGGCTTGCAGTGAGCGAGCGGTCCGTGGAAGAGCTGTTTGCCACGGGGATCGAGGAGCAGATTCTGCCGGTGGGCGCAACGGCGCCCGGCTTTGCGCTGAAGGATGCCGCGGGAAAAACGGTGCGCTCGGCGGACCTGCTGGCGCTGGGGCCGCTGGTCATCAAGTTTTTCCGCGGGCGGTGGTGCCCCTACTGCATGACGGAGCTGGAGGCGTGGCGCGACCTTTACGGGCAGGTGCGCGAGCGGGGCGCGCTCATGGTGGCCGTGGGGCCGCAGGCGGCGCGGCAGAATGACTTCATGGCCGGGCAGCACGGGCTTCCCTTCCCGGTGCTGACGGACGCGAACAACGCCGTGGCGGAGCAGTTCGGGCTGGTGTACACGGTGCCCGAGTATCACCGCGACTACTACCTCTCGATCCTGGTGAACATTCCCTTTGTGAACGGCGAGAAGAGCTGGCGTCTTCCCCTGCCCGCAACCTATGTTCTCGCAAAAGACCGGAAGGTCCTGTTCGCCGAGGCGCATGCGGATTTCCGCGTGCGGCCCGAGCCGGAAGAGGCGCTGGCCGCGGCGCTTGCGGCGGCGCGCTAGGCTCCCTGCTTCCACTGCGGCAAGATGGCTTCAACCTGAGCGCGCGCGATGCCCCGCAGCAGGAACACCTTGCTCCGCGAAAGCTCGCCACTCACAAGCTCGATGTGCGAGCGCGGCACGCCCAGCGTCTTCGCGAGGAAGGCAATCAGCGCCTCGTTCGCGCGGCCCTCCACCGGCGGAGCCTGCACCGCAATCTTCAACTGCGCCGCATCGCCCTCGCCATACACACCCACAATCGCAGTCTTTTTTGCGCCGGGCTGGGCGCGAACCGCCAGGGTCACGCCGCCCTCGGCCGCACGCAGCATCAGTTCTCTTCGGGCGCAGGTTCGGGCGCGGGAGCGCGCTTGCCAAAGAGCGCCGTGCCGATGCGGATGCGCGTGGCGCCCTCCTCGATGGCCAGCGGAAAGTCGCCGCTCATGCCCATCGAGAGCGTATGCAGTTTGAGCTTCGGATACGCGGCGGCCCAGCGGTCGCGCCACTGGCGCAGGCTGCGGAAGCAGGCGCGGGTCTCTTCCTGCGGCGCGCCCCAGGAGGCGATCGTCATGAGGCCGCGGACCTCGATGTGATGCAGATCGGGCAGGCGTTCCAGCAGCTCGCTGGCCTCGGCGGTGCCGGGCACGACGCCAGCCTTGGTGTCCTCGGGGCTCAGCTTCACCTCGATAAGGATGGGCAGGCGCTTGTGCAGGTGGCCCGCGGCGTCGTTGAGGCGCTCGGCCAGGCGCAGGGAGTCGACGGAATCCACGGCATCGAAGAACTCGACGGCGCGCTGGGCCTTGTTGGTCTGCAGATGGCCGATAAGGTGCACGACAATGGGCGCGTCGGTGGCGGCAATCATGCCGGTCTCGCGG
Source organism: Occallatibacter sp. (assembly GCA_035549115.1). GTDB lineage: Bacteria > Acidobacteriota > Terriglobia > Terriglobales > Acidobacteriaceae > Telmatobacter. The sequence continues at coordinate 7,248 of DASZRQ010000128.1, forward strand.
AGTTGGGTGAGATCGGCGGCCTTGGCGGCGAACTCCTGCACGCGGTTCTCGCCGAAGAGGCGCACGCCGAGAGCCTCGGCCTCACAGATGGCCGAGGCCGGAAAGGTTTTGGAGACCGCCATGAGCTCGATTTCATGGCGCGAGCGGCCGGCGCGCTTGCAGGCCGCAGCAATCTGCTCTTCAACTTTTTCGAGATTTTCCTTGAGTGGATTCATTGGGTTGTTTGTCCGATGCGGTCGCGCGCGCCTTCCAGGCGGCCGGCAACCGGCACATGCTCGCCGGTTTGCGCCAGACCAAAGCGCGGCATGTTGGCATAGATGCACTCGTACTGGCCTTTGTTGACCACATAGGTCTCATGCCAGATGCCGACGGAGCCGTTGGCGCCGATGCGGCGGTTGAATACGGCCCATGCAGGCAGATGCTTTGCGTCGCGGGCATGAGCGTAGGCATGCAGATGATCAAAGCTGCGCCAGTACTGCACGGTGGCAATGCCGCGCCAGTAGAGGAAGAACTCCACGTGCAGCATGCCGAGTTCGGGCTGGCGCTTCAGTTCGGCAATCATGGGCGGCATGGCGCTAGCTACCGGTAGCCAGCGGGGATTGAAGAGTCGATTGATGCGCACGCCGATGAGGAAGACGGCAAAGGAGTCCGCGGCGATGGCGGTGAAGCGTCCGGAAAAGATGCGCGCCATGGCCGGTCCTCCTTTGTGTGCCCGCGTTTCAGCGGCCGTGCTCTTCGAGATACTTCTCCACCTCAAGGGCAGCCATGCAGCCGGTGCCTGCGGCGGTAATGGCCTGGCGGTAGCGGCGGTCCTGCACGTCTCCGCTGGCATAGATGCCGGGCACCACCGCGCCGTTGTGCGTGGTGAAGACGTTGTGCTGGGTCTTGATGTAGCCGTCTTCGTCGAGATCGAGCTGGCCGTGAAACATTTTGGCGTTGGGTTCGTGGCCGATGCCGAGGAAGAGCCCGTCCACGTCGAGAACGCTGGTTTCGCCGTTGGCGATGTTGCGCAGCTTCAGTCCCTTCACTTCCTTCTCGTCCACGCCCAGCACCTCGTCGACAACGGTGTTGGTGCGCAGCTCGATGTTGGGATGAGCCATAGCGCGGTCGATCATGATCTTGCTGGCGCGGAAGGCGTCGCGGCGGTGCAGCAGCGTGACCTTCGACGCGAAACGGGTGAGAAAGAGGGCTTCCTCCATGGCGGAGTCGCCGCCGCCGACCACCGCAATCGGCTTGCCGCGGAAGAAGAAGCCGTCGCAGGTGGCGCAGCTTGAAACGCCGTGGCCGATAAGGGCCTGCTCGCTGGGCAGGCCGAGCCAGCGCGCGCTGGCGCCGGAGGCGATGATGAGGGTGCGCGTGTGAATCTCGCCCGCCGAGGTGTTGAGCTTGATGGGCCGGGAGTGCAGGTCCACGGAGTTGAGGTGCGCAAGCTGGAAGGTGGCGCCGAACTTGGCGGCCTGCTTCTTCATGTTGTCGATCAGCTCGGGGCCCTGAATGCCCTCGGGCCAGCCCGGAAAGTTCTCGACCAGCGTGGTGATGGAGAGCTGGCCGCCGGGCTCGTGGCCCTCCAGCACCAGCGGCTTGAAGCCGGCGCGGGCCGTGTAAATGGCGGCGGTGAGGCCGGAGCAGCCTGAACCAAGGATGACTGTATCGTGAGTTTCGATCATCGGATTTCCCTTGTTGATTGTAGCCGCTGTGCGCGCGGCCGCCCTGCCTGGCAGAGCCGGACCGGCGGAAGAGCGGCGCAACGGAACCATCCTATGTAAAGATGACGGACATGGCGAATCTGACTCTTGTGTACGGAATGCGGCTGCTGCCGGAGGGCGAAGTGAAGCAGATTCACGACGCCAAGCTGGAGCTGGTGAACGGCAACGAGGCGCATGTGACCATGCATGTGCTGGAGGGCTCGCGCGAGCAGATCGAAGCGCAGCTCAAGCAGAGCCTGGACGCATTCTTCGACTTCTACCCGGAGATTTGAGCCGCCGCCGCGCGCCTAAATGCGCGCGTGCGTGCCCTGCGTCGAGGAACGCTTGCTGGCCTTGACCCGCAGGTTATCGAGAGCGTAGTCGATATAGCGCGGCTCAAAGTGTACGGGCTGCTCCATGAACTTGCAGGTGGCCACCACCTGGTCCACGATGAAGCGCGGCATGTACGCGGCAAAGTCCATCTTCTTTTCCTCCACCAGCGTGTGGATGATGTGGTCGAAGATGTCGTCGTCGAGGGTCATGCCCTGCTTTTCGGCTTCCTTCTCGAAGATGGTCCTGAAGTTCTCCAGGCTGGGCGAGCTGACCTCGATCTTGTAGGGCAGACGGCGCAGGAAGGCCGGGTCCATCAGGTCCTCGGGTTCGAGGTTGGTGGAGAAGATGATCAGCTCCTCGAAGGGAATCGAGAAGCTCTTGCCGGTGTGCAGCTTGAGGTAGTCCACGCGGCTCTCGAGGGGCACGATCCAGCGGTTGAGCAGGTTGGTGGGGCTGACGATCTGGCGGCCGAAGTCGTCGATGATGAAGCAGCCGCCCAGCGCCTTCACATGCAGCGGGGCCTCGTAGTAGTGGCCCGTGGTGTCGTAGCGCAGGTCGAGCATCTCCAGCGTGAGCTCGCCGCCGGTGACGACGAAGGGGCGCTTGCAGGGCACCCAGCGGGAGTCGAACTGCTCGCGGCGGACGACGGAAAACTCGCCTTCTTCCTTCTCTTCCGTGTGGTTGAGCGGAAGGTGAATGCTGGGGTCGAAGACGCGGATGATCTGCCCCTCGACGATGACCGCGTAAGGGACATAGATGACATCGTTGTAGACCGAGGTGAGACGCAGCGCGACCGAGGTCTTGCCATTGCCCGGAGGGCCGTAGAAGAGGATGGCGCGGCCGGAGTTGAGGGCCGGACCGGCCTGCTCGACGAGGGTTTCGTCGTAGGTGAGGTCAGCGATGCCCTTGCGGATGCGCTCGGGGGTGATGATCTCGTTGGTGAGCTTCTGCAGGTTGACCCGGTAGTTGAACTCCTCGAGCGTGACCGGCGCGGGCCCGGTGTAGCGCAGGCGCGTCAGGGCATCGAGGGTCCAGCGCCGGCCCTCCTCGGTAAAGGCATAGCTCAGGTCGATGGGGTTGTCGGAGTAGCGCGCGCCCAGGGTCAGCAGAAGCTGGCGGTTGACGGCCATCTGCACCAGGTCGAGCACGATGTGGTAGGGCAGCTTGATGGCGTCGATGAACTGGCGGGTGGTCTCCAGGCGGTCGCGGTAGATGAGCTTGAGCAGCATGCCCATCAGGTCCACTTCATCGATGTTCAGGGCCTTGATGTCCGCCGGCTCGGTGGGGATGCGGTGCATGAAGGCATTGAGCTTTTCATGCGTGATGGCTCCGATGGCGACGAGATTATCGCCCAGGCGGCCGCCCTGCGCCGTGAGCCGTTCAAGCGCACGGGCAATGTCCTGCTCTGTGACGAGCTTGGCCTGAACGAGCAGATCTCCTAAACGAAGCCGGGTACCGATGACACCCTCCCCAATCCCTGGCTGCCCCAAGGGAAGTTCTGCCTGATCGCTTTATCGGAAGTAACCGTCAGAACTTGAACAAAATGTGTAAACTACGGCCCCATTCTAGCGGAAGGTAAGCGAATCTCACGGCACTCCGGTAATGGACATACATTACCATTTGGGCAGTTGAAGGGGAAACCCCGTCGGCCAAAGAAGAACGCCGGGGGACGGGCGCTCAAGCCAGTGACCTCGATCGGATTTCACGAAGGATCAGGCGACTGAACGTTTTATGACTCGATTTAGAACAGTTTTATTAGTTTTATCTAATTAAAAAGACATAAAGCTGGCGCGGCGCTTGCGGCGAGCGGGGCGAGGTCTCCGCCAATGAACCTGTGCCATGCCCGCTGGCTGCGATGCGTGGGTCTGCTGTGCGGCCTGTGGGCCGGGATTGCTCCGGCGGCGCTGGCCGGAGGGCCGAAGTATGTGGCCGGGACCAGCTTCTTTGATCCAGCGGCAACAGGCCAGCCGCTGCGCTGGGCCAACGGGCAGGTCAGCTACTTCGTCGATCAGGGCGCGCTGAGCGCAACCGTGACCAGCCAGCAGGCTGTAGCCATGGTGGATGCGGCGGCTGCCCTGTGGAGCGCGGTGCCGACGGCGGGCGTGACCCTGACCGATGCCGGAACCCTAAACGAGGACGTGAACGCCGGCAATGTGACCGCGAACAACGGTGTGTTTGCTGCTCCGGCGGACGTGACGCCGCAGGAGACGGGTTACCCGGTGGCGGTGGTGTTCGACGCCGACGGGTCGATCATCGACACGCTGTTTGGCGCGGGCGCGAGCGACGCCACGGCCTGCCAGACGAACGGCGTGTGGGAATGGACGGACCACTTCAACCCCGATGCGACCTTCGGCCACGCGGTGATCGTGCTGAACGGGCTGTGCACGGCGACGGCGAACCAACTGGAAATGATGAGCTTTCAACTGGAGCGGGCCTTTGGCGAGGTGCTGGGGCTTGGCTTCTCGCAGGTAAACCCCGGCGCGCTGACCAGCGGCGACCCGAACCAGTCGCTGGGGCTGCCGGTGATGGAGCCGCTGAGCGGCGCCTGCGGTCCGGCGGGCGGCGCGTGCATTCCCCAGCCGGGCACCCTGCGCTTGGACGATCTTGCCGCGCTGAACCGGCTCTACCCCATCACGGCGGCGAATCTGGGGAGCTTTCCGGGCAAGGAGCTGACGGCAGCCAACACCGTGTCGCTGGCCGGCACGATCTGTTTTCGCGGCGGCACGGGCATGCAGGGCGTGAACGTGGTGGCACGGCCGCTGGACGCGAACGGCAATCCGCTGGACCAGTACACGGTGACGGCCGTTTCGGGGGCGCTCTTCAGCGGCAATCACGGCAACGCGATCGCGGGATGGGCAGACGCGAACGGCGTTTCGCTGGCCCAGTGGGGCTCGAACGACCCCGCCCTGCAGGGAGGATTCGATTTGAGCGGTATCCCGCTGCCGCCGGGCATGATCACGGCCACCTATCAGATCACCTTCGAGCCGGTCGGCGCGCTGTACATTCTGGAAAACACGGTAGGGCCGTATATCGATGGCTCGCCCGCTCCCTCGGGGACGATGCCGGTGCTGACCGAGGCCAGCCTGAGCGCGGGCGCGGCGCGGACGCTGACGGTGACCATCGGCGACTCCGCCGCGGGAGGCGCGGAGGATGCGATTGCGGCCTCCACAACGCCACGGCCTCTGCCACCCAGCGGGCAGTGGATGGGACGGCTGAGCCAGGTGGGACAGACGGACTGGTTCGCGTTTCCAGTGCGGGGCGGGCGGACATTTTCCGTCATCACCGTGGCGCTGAACGAGCAGGGCACGCCCGCGGAGAACAAGGCCATGCCGGAGATCGGGCTGTGGAACGGCTCGGATGCGGTGACGGCCGCGCCCGCGGCATGGGCTCCGGGGCTGAACGGCTACGCGGAGGGGGAGACCTTTGTGAGCGCCGCCTCGGCGGGGAACGATGTGGTGCGCATGGCGATCGCCGACGAGCGGGGCGACGGCAGGCCGGACTACGCCTACGAGGGATGGGTGCTGTATGCGGATACGGTGAGCCCGGCCCATCTGCCGGCCGCGGGCGGAGCCATCGTGATCCGCGGGATGGGCTTCCGGCCGTCGGACACAGTGAAGGTGGGCGGCGCGGCGGCGACCGTGACCAGCATCTCTCCGAACGAGATTACGGCGATTGCGCCCGCCTCAACGGCGACCGGCTCGGTGGATGTGGAGGTGGACGAGCAGACAAATTTTTCGGCCTTTGCGGTCCTCTCCGGCGGGCTGAGCTACAACGCGGGAACCGGCGACGCGCTGACGCTGGTGACCGCCCCCGCGAACACCGTGCCCGCGGATGTGCCTCTTCCCTTCTCCGTGACCGCCCTGAACGCGAGCCTGCAGCCGGCCGGCGGCGTCACGGTGACCTACACCGTGACCAGCGGAACCGCAACGCTGGGCTGCGGGCAGCCAGGCTGCGCCGTCACCGCGACAGGCGATGGCCTGGCGACGATGACCGTGACGGCAGCGGCCTCGAGTGCGGCGGTGGTCACGGCGTCGCTGGCAAACGGGGCAAGCGTGCAGGCGCACTTTACCGGCGGCGCCGCTCCAACGCTTGCCGCGCTCACGCCCACGCTCAGCGTGGCGGCGGGCGCGACGGTGAGTTGGCCGGTGCAGGCGCTGGTGCTGCAGAACGGCGCGCCCATGAGCGGACAGACGGTGGTATGGCAGAGCACGGCGGGGGTAACGGCAGGCGGCGCGGTCACCTCCAGCGCGAGCGGGGTGGCAACGGGCATGCTCACGGTAAGCGGCCTGGCCGAAGGGCAGCAGGCAATCTCCAATGCATGCGTGAATGGCACGGCGAACTGCGCGGCGTTTACGGTGCTGGGCGCGAGGCCGGAGTATGCCGTGGTGGAAGCCGTGAGCGGCACGGCGCAGAGCCTGAGCGTCAGCGGCACTCCGCAGCAGATTGTGCTGCGCGTGCGCGACATGAACGGCAACCCGATGGCGGGAGGCACGGTGACGCTCTACCAGGCCATCTACGCCTGGACGCCGCCCTGCCCCGTGCACGGACGCTGCGCGGCCGCGGAGCTGCTGGCCACGCAGGTTTCCACCGCGGCCTCCGCGCTGGACGGAACGGTCGTGTTCACCCCGGCATCTCTGCCCGGCGTGGCCACGAATACCACGGCTCTGGCCGCGACAGGCAACGCAAGCACGCTGGCGCTCTCCATTGAGCGGCACCCGTAGGCCAAATCTCTCTCTGCGCCGTTCGCCCGATCTCTGGCATCTTAAAGGTAAGTGAGAGGTCGATTTGAACACTCTGACGAAATCCTTTCCCCAGGGCAGTCGTCCCCGCGTGGTGATTGTGGGCGGCGGATTCGGCGGCCTGCACGCGGCGATCAGCCTGAAGCGCCTGAATGTGGATGTCACGCTGGTGGACCGGCGCAATCATCACACCTTTCAGCCGCTGCTGTACCAGGTGGCGCTGGCCGTGCTGTCGCCGGCGGACATTGCGCAGCCCATCCGCACCATTCTGCGCAAGCAGAAGAACACCGAAGTGCTGATGGACGAAGTCGTGTCGATCGACACAGCCGGGCGGCAGATCGGGCTCAACTCCGGCGCGATCCTCAACTACGACTACCTTGTGCTGGCGACCGGCGCGACCCACTCCTACTTTGGCCACGACGATTGGGCAAAGCAGGCGCCGGGATTGAAGTCGATTGAGGATGCGACCGAGATTCGCCGGCGGGTGCTGCTGGCCTTCGAGCTCGCGGAGCGGCACATGCAGGAACATGGGTGGCATCCGCCGCTGAACTTTGTGGTGGTGGGCGGCGGTCCCACGGGCGTGGAGCTGGCCGGAGCGATCACCGACATTGCGAAGCTGTATATGAAGCACGATTTCCGGCACATCGACCCTTCCAAGGCGCGCGTGCTGCTGCTCGATGGCGGTGACCGGGTGCTGGCGGCCTATCCGCCGGACCTCTCGGCCAAAGCCGAAGCGGCGCTGAAGAACCTGGGCGTGGAGGTGCATACGAAGACCCACGTGGTGAACGTGGGACCGACCTGGGTGGAAGCCAAGCAAGGCGACCAGACGGTGCGCTTTGACGCGGCGGTAACGCTCTGGGCCGCGGGCGTGCAGGCCTCGCCGCTGGGCAAGCTGCTGGGGGCGCCGCTGGACAAGCGCGGCTGCGTGCTGGTGGACAGCCAGATGAATCCGGCGGGGCTGCCGGAGGTGTTCATCCTCGGCGACCTGGCGCACTTCGAGCAGGATGGCAAACAGATTCCCGGCGTGGCGCAGCCGGCGATGCAGATGGGCGACGCGGTGGGCAAGATGATTGCCGCCGACCTGAACGGCAGGCCGCGGCCCGCGTTCCGCTACTTCGACAAGGGTGACATGGCAACCATCGGGCGCATGGCCGCGATCGCCAATGTGAAGTGGCCCTTCCGCGCGCACCTGAACGGGCTGCCCGCATGGGCCACCTGGCTCGTGGTGCATATCTTCTTCCTGATCGGGTTCCGCAACCGCATTGCGGTGTTTGCGGCGTGGATATGGACCTACTTCACGTTCACGCGCGGCGCGCGGCTCATCACCGGCGACCAGCACCTGCCGGGCTGGGACCAGCAGATTGCGGCGGGACCGGCGCAGGAAGGTGCGGCCACCGAAGATCCGCAGCCTGCTGAAACCCGCTAGCGGATCGTGTCAAGAGGCACGCGCCGCACTTTTCTCCTATCCCCCTCATTCCAAACGAAAAAGTGTTGCGCGCATTTTGCGTACAATTACCCGCCCCCGCCGCACAATAGACTCATGCGGCAAACCATCTCCATCCACTGCGAATTACGAACTGTGAACTGAAAGAGGCCCATACCCCCCTCCCCCCCCTCTCATGGGATAACCATCCCGCGGTTGTTGAGAGGAGCACAGCGCGGATACGGCAGCGCGCGCCGGCAATCGGCGGCATGCACAGCCTCAAATGGCTCTATCGCTTCAAGTAAACTGGAGAGGACATGCTCGACCTGGGATTTGTCCGGGGGAACCTGGAAAAAGTGGAAGAAAAGCTGCGCGCGCGGGGGGCGGACCCGGCCGCGCTGCTGGGGGATTTTCGGGCGCTGGACAAGCGCCGCCGCGAGGCCATCACGCAGGCCGAGCAGCTCAAGGCCCGCCGCAACGAGCTCTCGCAGCAGGTGGGCGCGCTCAAGAAATCCGGGCAGGACGCCGAGGCCCTGATGGAAGAGACTCGATCCCTCAAGTTCCAGCTCGACGATCTTGACGCCTCCGCCGCCGCGCTCGACGACCAGATGCGGCTTTCGCTGGCGCGCATTCCCAACCTGACGCGGGACGAGGTGCCGATGGGCACGTCGGAAGCCGACAACGTGACGGTGAAGACCTGGGGCGAGAAGCCGCGGTTCGGCTTTGATCCCAAGCCCCACTGGGAGCTGGGCGAGAGTCTCGGCATTCTGGACCTGGAGCGCGCAGCCAAGCTGAGCGGCGCGCGGTTCGCGGTCTATATGGGCGCGGGCGCGCGGCTGGAGCGGGCGCTGATCGGCTTCATGCTCGACATGCACACCCAGCAGCACGGCTATACCGAGGTGCTGCCGCCCTTCATGGTCAACTCGAAGTCGCTCTTTGGCACCGGACAGTTGCCCAAGTTTGCCGAGGACCTGTTCCGCTGCTCCGACGCGGATGCCGAGGCGGCGGCGCGCGGCGAGTTCAAGGACAACGACCACTGGCTCATTCCCACGGCGGAAGTGCCGGTGACCAACCTCTACCGCGACGAAATTCTGGATGAGGCGCGGCTGCCGATCTGCCTGACGGCCTACACGCCCTGCTTTCGCGCGGAAGCCGGCGCGGCGGGCAAGGACACGCGCGGCATCATCCGGCAGCATCAGTTCCAGAAGGTGGAGCTGGTAAAGTTCACGCGGCCGGAGGAGTCCGACGCGGAGCACGAGAAGCTCACGCGCAACGCCGAGGAGATTCTGGAAGCGCTGAAGCTGCCCTACCGGCGCGTGCTGCTGTGCACCGGCGACACGGGCTTCTCTGCCGCGAAGACCTTCGACCTCGAGGTGTGGCTGCCGGGGCAGCAGCTCTACCGCGAAATCTCCTCCTGCTCGAACTTCGAGAGCTTCCAGGCGCGGCGCGCGAACATTCGCTCCAGGGCTGCGGGCGGCAAGACGAAGAGCGAGTTTGTGCATACGCTCAACGGCAGCGGGCTGGCCGTGGGCCGCACGTGGCTGGCGATTCTTGAAAACTACCAGCAGGCCGATGGCTCGGTGCTGGTGCCCGAGGCGCTGCGCCCCTATATGGGCGGCCTCGAGCGGATCACGAAGCAAGGTTGACCATGAACAGAATTCTCAAGAGCTACTTCTACTGGACCTATCCGCGCGGCAGCTTCCATTACGACGTAATGGTGTCGCTGATTCTGCTGTTCATCTTTATCACGCCGCACCTGTGGAGCTTCGGCGACCAGCCTCTGAGCACGGCGACGCTGGCGCACCCCATCCAGGTGGTGGCGGATGGCGGGCGGGGCATGGTTGTGACGCTGCGCGCCTCCGACGTGACGGTGCCCGCGGGCGCGAGCGACAGCGAGGTAAAAAAGACCCTGCGTGTGGCCATTGAGCCCATCACCGGCGATGCCGTGTTTGTGGAGCGGTGGGTCACGGCGCGGGACAGCGAGGGTAACCTCGTGTGGAAGATCTGGGCGCATCGTTAATCCGGAAAGCGTGTCGGCAGGATTGCGGCATCCAAACGGCTGAGGACGTTCTTATGGCTTTGAAGAAATTTTTGATCGCGGCGGCAACAGCAGCGGTTCTGGCGCTGCCGGCGCGCGCGGCGCTGGCGGCGGATGACCTGCAGCATGTGCTGCAGGATCTGGATGCGGCCTCGGCCAGGTTCCGCTCCACCTCCGCCGACTTCCAGTTCGACACCTACCAGACCGATCCCTTCCCGGAGAAAGACACGCAGAAGGGCACGGCCTACTACGAGCGCAACGGAACGAACTTCCAGATGGCCGCGCACGTGAACGAGGTAAACGGCAAGCCGGTGCCGAAGATCTACACCTACTCCGACGGCCTCTTCAAGCTCGACGAGCCGCTGATCGACCAGGTGACGACCTTCAAGAACGCGGGCAAGTACGAGAGCTACATCATGCTGGGCTTCGGCGCCAGCGGCAAAGAGCTGTCCGAGAAGTGGGACATCACGTACCTTGGGCCGGAGACGGTTGACGGCATCAAGACCGAGAAGCTCGAACTGGTCGCCAAAGACCCCACCGTGCGCAGGAATATTCCCAAGGTGACGGTGTGGCTGGATACGGCGCGTGCGGTGAGCGTGAAGCAGGTGTTCGACCAGGGCCAGGGCCAGTCGCGGGTCTGCGTTTACTTCAACATCAAGGTGAACCAGCCGCTGCCCGGCGACGCCTTCAAGCTGAAGACGGACTCGAAGACCCAGTACGTCGAGCACTGAGGCAGAGAGCAGTCAACAGAGATCAGTCAACAGGGCCAGGGCCAGAGATCGGCGATCTCCGGCCCCTCAGTTTTTGCGCGGTATGCGCGATATGAGATGAGCAATAGCCACGCCGCCGAGGGCGAAGAGCATCGGGAAGCACTCGAGAGTGTAGCGCGCCTCCGGCGGGCAGACGGTGTAGAGCAGGACGCTGCGCAGCAGCATGTAGGCCAGCATCCAGAGCCAGAGTCTCGGCCGCAGGCACAGGCCCGCGATTCCAAGCACAAGATAGAGCGCGTTGAGCGCGGCATAGAACCAACTGAAGCGCGTCTCCGCGTTGTGGTGCGCGTAGACCCACCAGTCGAGATCGATGGGCAGGTTTTCCACCCGCGGACGCAGCCACATGTCCAGAACCCGGCCCAGCGGCAGCCAGAGATACGAACGCGTTGGATACACATCAATGCGCTCCGCCGCCAGGCGCGCAAAGCCCGCGTCGATCTGCGGCGTAAGGACATAGCCGTTGCTGTTGTAGGCCTGGGCCAGAGCCTCCGTCTCGGCGCGCTGCGCGGGTGAGTCGAAGGCCCGGCTGGGCAGCAGGCTCACGTCAAGCTCGTCGCCGGGCACATTCCACGCCACGTCGTAGGTGCAGACGAAGTCGAGGCACCAGGTCGAAAGCCAGCGATCCCAGCCGGGATTTACCGGGTCTCCGGGGTCGGTGGCCGATTTGGGCGCGAGCGGCTGAAACACATGAAAGACGTTCCAGTTCCGGGCGGTCCAAACGGCAAAGGGCGCGGCGGCCAGCAGCGCGCAGGCCGCGGCAATGCGGAGGCGGCGCTTCCCTTCCGCCGGTGAACCTGCTCCGCGCAGAGACCCCAGCAGAGCCGGAGCGAGCGCGAGGGCGGCCAAAGCGCCATCCGGCCGCAGCAGCGCGGCAAAGGTAACCGCGAAGGTAAACGCGAGCGCCGCCAGCCAGCCGGGCCGCGCGCAAAAGCGCTCCGCCGCCCACAGCGCGAGCGCGATACAGAAAAGCGTCGGGCCTTCTGTCAGCGGCGTGGCCGCATAGATGGCCGTAAAGGGGCAGAGCGCGGCCAGCCAGAGGGTGGCGTGCATGGCGGCTGCGGAACGGTGCGGCGGCGCGATGCGGCGGGCGAAGTCCGCGAGCAGGAGGCAGCCGAGAAGCTCCAGCGCAATCTGCAGGCCGGCCACGGCGATGTAGTTATCCACGCCGAAGGCCCGGAAGCAGGCGGCGAGGAAGAGAGGATAGCCAGGAAGACGAATGAGGGTGGAAAACGTCTGTCCAGTAGAGAGCGTGAGCGCATAACGGCCGTGCTGGAGCAGATTTTTGGCGATGCTGCCATAGACCAGCGTGTCTCCGTTGGCCTGGAAGAAGTGCCGCAGCATCCATACGCGCAGGGCAAGACCCGAGGCCAGCGCGCAGACAACCCAGATGGCGGTGCGCGCACGGCCCGCTGCTGCGCCGGAGTTCGATTGACTGGCGGGAACGGCTTCCATACGATTCGTAATGTATAGCCTAAGCCGTTTGAGCGATTTGCGCGTACAGCAAAGAGAGCATGCCAGACCACCAGATATTTTTCGATCCCGGCAGAAAGCGCTGGAAACGGCTGCGCCGCATTATTGATGCGACAGCCGTGATTACCACGCTGGTTCTGGCTGGGTTCATCTTCAACATGCTGCGCAACCAGCCCTTGCCAGAGCTGCTGCTGCCCACGGCCAGGCACAACTACAAGGCGCTGCCCGACCGCGTCGCGCAACAGCGCCATCTGCAGCGGCCGGCCCGGCGCAAGACCTCGCGCAAGCCATCGGATATTCCGCTCAACAGCGGCGAGGGTCTGCGCGCGGCCTACTATGTGCCTTATGACGAGGCCAGCTACTCGTCGTTCAAGCAGCATGTGCACCAGATCGACATGCTCTTCCCCGAGTGGCTGCACGTGGAGAGCAATGCGCCCACGCTGCTCGGCATCGACAACGAGACTCATCGCTCCTATCCCATCGTGGACCGCAACACGGTGCACGATCCCGACGACCTGGGCCGCATCAAGCGGGCGATCCAGCTTGCCAAGGAAGATACGGAGATCTTCCCGCACCTGAACAACTACAACTCCGCAACCCAGGTATGGGATGCGAATGTGGGCGCGATGCTGGGCGACGAGGACAACCGCGCCGCGCTGCGCGCGCAGATTGTGCGCTTCCTTACGGCGTTCCCGGCCTATCACGGCCTCTCGCTCGACTTCGAGAGCCTGCCCGACGAGGCGGAGCCGGCCTACATTGCCTTTGTGCAGGAGCTTTACCGTGACCTGCACGAGCGCAACCTGCGGCTGTACATCACCACGGCAGCCGGTACGGATGGGCCCACGCTGCATGCCCTGGCGGCAAACTCCGACGGCGTGGTGCTGATGAACTACGACGAGCACGAGACGGAAAGCGACCCCGGACCGATCGCCAGTCAGAGCTGGTTCGTGGCCAACCTGCAGCGGGTGCTCAAGTTTGTTCCCAAGCAAAAGCTGATCTGCGCGCTGGGCAACTACGGCTACGATTGGACGCTTTCGATTCCGCCGCCGCCCAAACGCGGCCACAAGCCGGCCAAGCCGGAGGTGCTGAGCACGGAAGACCTGCCTGTGAGCGATGCGTGGCAGCGCGCCGCGGACGCCGATGCCGATCTCGATCTCGACTACAACTCGCTGAACCCGCACTTCTCCTACATCGACGAGGACGATAACCAGCGCCATGTGGTGTGGTTCCTGGACGGCGTGACGCTGCTGAACGAGATGCGCGCCGCCCGCGAGCTGGGGCTGCAGACCTTCGCGCTCTGGAGGCTGGGCACGGAAGACAGTTCCCTGTGGAATGTGTGGGACCGCCCGACGAATCCGGCGTCGTTATCCGCTCTGGGCCCGGTGGCTCCCGGCCATGAAGTGGATACCGAGGGCGAAGGCGACATCATGCGCGTGACCGGGCTGCCGCAGCAGGGCAAGCGCACCGTGCAGGTGGATACGGACGAGCCAGACCCGACCAAGAAGCTCATCATCGACGAGCACATGGATGTGTATCCGCAAACCTACACGGTGCAGTACTACGGCTACCATCCTGATGAGGTTGCGCTTTCCTTCGACGACGGGCCCGACCCGAAGTGGACGCCGCGCATTCTGGACATCCTGCACAGCAAGGGCGTGAAGGGCACGTTCCTCATCATCGGCGAAGAAGCTCTTGAGAATATCGGGCTGCTGAAACGCGAACTGCGCGAAGGCGACGAGATCGGCAACCACACCTATACGCATCCGGACATCAGCGAAATTTCGCCCAACCGGCTGGATCTCGAAGTCAAGCTCACCGAGCGGCTGTTCGCCAGCAAGCTGGGAGTGCAGCCGCTTTACTTCCGTCCGCCTTACGACATTGACGAAGAGCCGGACACCGACGATCAGGCCGCGCCTGTTGTGCATATCCAGCAGCAGGGTTTCATCGTCATCGGCAACAAGATCGACACCAACGACTGGGACGAGCGGGTGCACAAGACGCCGCAGGAGATCGTGCAGTCTGTGCTCGACCAGCTCGACCGGATGAAGACCAAGCCCCAGTTCCGCGGCTCCATCATCCTGATGCACGACGGCGGCGGCGACCGCTCCGCGACTGTGGCCGCGCTGCCGGTGCTGATTGACGCGCTGCGCGCGCATGGCTACGAGATTGTGCCTGTCTCCGCGCTGATGGGCAAGACCGCCGCCGAGGTAATGCCTGCGCTCACCTTCTGGCAGAAGGTGCGCTCGCTGCCGGACTCGCTGGCCTTCTCTACGCTGGCGTTCATCGGCAGCTTCATCGTGATGGTGTTCTTTGCCGGCGATGTTCTGATGAGCGCGCGGCTGGTGCTGGTGGGCATCTTTGCGGTCATCGACCGGCTGCGCCGGCCGCACCGCAAGGCCTCGCCGGGCTTCAATCCGCGGATTGCCGTGCTGGTGCCGGCCTACAACGAGGAAAAGGTCATCGTGCGGACGATCCGCTCGGTGCTCAACTCGGACTACGACAACCTGCGCGTGATCGTGATCGACGACGGCTCCAGCGACCGCACCTTTGACGTGGCACGCGAGGCCTATGCGCGCGAAATTGCCGCCGGGCGCGTGCAGGTGCTCAGCAAGCCCAACGGGGGCAAGGCCGCGGCGCTGAACTTCGCGCTCGAACAGATCGAGGAGGAGTTCTACGTCGGCATCGATGCGGACACGGTGATTGCGATGGACGCGATCTCCAAGCTGCTGCCGCACTTTGAGGATGTGCGCGTGGGCGCGGTGGCGGGCAACGCGAAGGTGGGCAACCGCGTGAACCTGTGGACCCGCTGGCAGGCCCTCGAGTACATCACGAGCCAGAACTTTGAGCGGCGCGCGCTGGATCTGTTCAACGTGGTGACGGTGGTGCCGGGCGCGATTGGCGCGTGGCGCACGGAGGCGGTGAAGGCCGTGGGCGGTTACCCGCTGAATACCGTGGCGGAAGACGCGGACCTGACCATGAACCTGCTTGAACATCAGTTCAAGGTGGTGTACGAGGACCGCGCGCTGGCCTTTACCGAAGCGCCCATCGACGTGCAGGGGCTCATGCGCCAGCGGTTCCGCTGGTCCTTCGGCATTCTGCAGTCGGTGTGGAAGCACCGCGCCGCGTTTGTGCGCAACAAGGCGATGGGGCTGTTCGCGCTGCCCAACATTCTCATCTTCCAGATGCTGCTGCCGCTGGTGTCGCCCTTCATCGACCTGATGTTCGCCGCCGGCGTGGTGCATTACTTCATCGACCGGCACTACCATCCGGAAGCCGCGTCGGCAGCGAGCTTCATGAAGCTGCTGGCCTACTTCCTCACCTTCCTGGTCATCGACTTTCTCACTTCGTCGGTGGCCTTCTCGCTGGAGCGGCGTCACCCCGCCAACAAGGGCGACGGCTGGCTGCTGTTCCACATCTGGCTGCAGCGGTTTGCCTACCGGCAGGTGTTCTCCATCGTGCTGTTCAAGACGGTCAAGCGCGCCATCGACGGCAAGCCCTTCAACTGGGACAAGCTGGAACGCACCGC
>DASZRQ010000129.1:0-91892 GCA_035549115.1 Occallatibacter sp.
TGGGAGATCTGGGTAGCCATGCCGGGTTCGTGTGACCTCATTCAGCGGAGAAATTCGACGAGCAGGTCTGCGATGCTCTGGGACGCCTTCTTACTATTTTCGCCCATTTGGAGGAGCGCAGGCCAGTGCCAGGGACGGAAGAGCGCATAAAGAGTGAACGGGAGGGTGCGGAAGCGGCCATCGGGGGCGAGGAACGGGTTGAAATCGGGCAGTTTCGCATCCAGCGGGTCGCTGACGCCCTTGATGGCATAGAACGGGATGCCGCGCATCTGGGCGAGGCGGGCAATGGCCGCGGCTTCCATGTCGACAAGGGAGGCGGAGTAGGTTTCGGCGAGGCGCAGCTTCTCGTCATGGCCGGCCACGGTGGGGCTGGTGACGAGCCAGAGGTCGCCCGCATCGGCATCGCAGCGGAAACGCTCGCCGGTGCGGCTGTCGATGACGCCGCCGATGTTGTGGGCGGAGCCGGCGGCGAGGCTAGGCTTGAGCGCGCCGGCCCAGCCGAGGGAGAAGACGAGGTCGATGGGCGCGTCCTGCTCAATGGCTGCGAAGGCGCGGGTGGCGGCGGACTGCCCTGCCCCGGCGCAGGCGGCTACCCAGAGGTTGTCGTCGCGGTGAGACCAGAGCGAGACGCCGTCGCGTTTGGACGGCTTCCAGCCGGGAACGATGCGCTTCAGTTCACCGGGGAGGGCGGCAATGATGGCGGTTCGCGTCATGCGGAGGGCGCGTAGCCATGAGCGCGGAACCACTCGATGGCGGCGCGCATGGCGGGGTAGACGGGGACGATGCGGAAGCCAAGCTCCTGCTGGGCGCGGGCGCTGGAGGCAAACATCTTCTTGCGGCCCATACGGACCTCTTCGAGGGTGGCGCGCGGCTCTTTGCCGCGAATCTTGCCGGTGATCAGCTCCTCAAAGAGGGCGTAGGTGGCGGCGACGGCGAAGGGGATTTTCGTTGTGGGCGAGGGGATGCCGGTGATGGCGGACATCTTGTCGAGAATCTGCTTGAGGGTGAGGTTCTCGCCGCCGAGGATGTAGCGGCGGCCTGGCGTGCCGCGGGTGAGCGCGGCGACGTGGGTGCGGGCGACCTCGGCGACGTCGACGAGGTTGAGGCCGGTGTCGACGTAGGCCGGAAACTTGCGGTTGAGGAAGTCGACAAAGATGCGGCCCGTCGGCGTGGGCTTGGCATCGTTGGGACCGATGGGCGTGGTGGGATTGAGGATCATGACCTGCTGGCCGGAGGCGGCAGCCTCGATGGCGACCTGCTCGGCGAGGAACTTGGAGCGCTTGTAGTGGCCGAGCATGTCCTTGAGCGACACGGGCGTGTCTTCATTGGAAACGATGCCGTTGGTGAAGAAGTGCATGGTGGCGACACTGGAGGTCGAGACGACGCGGGGAACGCCGGCTTCGCGGGCCATGCGCAGAAGCGTGCGCGTGCCCTCGACGTTGGCCTTGTACATGGCGGCGGGATCGGGAATCCAGAGGCGGTAGTCGGCGGCGACGTGCATCACGGCGTCGCATCCGGCAAGGGCGGGCGCAATGCTCTCCGGCGCGAGTAGGTTGCCGACGACGGTGTCTCCGGGAATGCCTTCGAGATTTTGGAGGCTGCTGGTTTTGCGGACGAGGAAGCGGAGATCGGCACCCTCGGCGGCGAGGGCTTTCGCGACGTGGTGGCCTACGAAGCCGGTAGCGCCTGTCAGGAAGATTTTCATAAAAAACGATGGGCTCAGGCCCAAAGATATTGTACGGGCCGCGATGAGCTGAACGGGGCGCGAATCAGGCGGATGCGGCAAGGGTGCGGGTGAGGGCGATGATGCTGATGTCATCCTCCTGGCCGAAGGCCTGCACGGCGTTGGCGAGCTCGGCTGCAGACTGGCCGGAGCGAATGAGCTCCTCGACGCGGGCAAAGCCGAAGAGCTCGCCTTGCTCGTTCTGTGCTTCGGCAAGCCCGTCGGAGACAAGAACCAGACGGTCGTCCGGCGCAAGGGTGAAGCGCGTAACGGAGAAGTCCGCTGACTCGAGCGAACCGAGCGGCAGCGCGCCATCCATCGCGATGGGCTGGCCGTTCAGGTAGGGCGGCAGATGGCCGGCGTTGGCAAGCGTGGCCGCGCCGGTGGGCTCGATGCGCAGCGCCAGGCAGGTGGCATGCGCTTCGCCGCGGCCGATGAGACGCCGGTTGAGCGCCTGCAGAAGCGCCAGAGGATCGCGCGTGGACTCCGCGGTGGAACGGATAGCGCCTACCAGCAGCGCAACCAGCATGCCGGCCTGCAGTCCCTTGCCGGCAACGTCGCCTGCAACAACCAGAATGCTGCCGGTGGAATCCGGAATGACCTGAAAGAAGTCGCCGCCGACCTCGCGCGCGGAGCGGTACTCGCTTTCAATCATGAAACCCTGCAGCGCGGCGCGCGCCTCGGGCAGAATCACGCGCTGCACCTCCTGCGCCTGCTTCACGTCGAGAGCCATGAGGCGCTGGCGGCGCAGCGAGAGGACCAGGCGCCGGACCAGCAGAATGGCAAGCACGGCCACCAGCAGAAGATGTGTGAGGACGGCGAGGGTAATCTGTACGCCGAAGGGGAACCACGAGGGCTGCATACCGAGCTGCTGAAGTTCGCGGGTAAACTCCGCGACACTTGCAAGCAGAACAGGGGGCAGTACGAGCCAGCCTTCCATTCCCTGCTCTCGTATGCCCTTGAATACGATGAAAAACAGGTACGAGGCCATGATGAGGCGCGTGATGAGTGAAATAGCATGGCCGATGCCAACCGCGGGACCACCGGCATAGGCCGCGAAGAAGTTGTCCGCAAATGCCTGGGAGATGCTGAGCAGAATCACCAGCGGAATGAGCGTCCAGGGCAGCCAGGCAGGACGATGCTGGCGGAACCAGAGCCGCCAGATCATTACCCAACCGGCATACTCCAGCGAGAAGAGGATGAAGTTGTGCGAGACAACGTCGAAGTTTGCATGAACAAGCGTGGACCAGACCGCGAATGTGCCCGAGGTGGCATCCGCGGCAGTGGCCAGAAAAAGCGCGGCGATCCAGAGGTAGACCTTGTCGGAGCGGTCAAAGAAGGCGAGGCTGAGGGCCAGAAGGAAGAGAAGAAAAAAGACAACGGCTTCGACCGGCTCCCATAAATAGACGCGAATCTCCTGGTCGATCTGGGAGCGGTGGACAAGAGCGATTGCGGAAGACTCTCCGATGGTTGGCGCGGACTCAAAGCCGCCCACGCCGAAGCCCTGTGTCAGGGTTTGCGGCTGCATCCAGAAGCGAAACGCGAGGACGCGCGTGGCGTGGCTGGAGGCGGAGCGCGGCAGCACAAACACGGCCGGCTGCGCGTAGTAGAGCCGCGGCGTCGAACCGGAGAAGTCGCCGAAGTTGCCGATGAGTTGACCGTCGTCAAAGATCTGATAGACGTCGTCGAAGGCGCCGGGCCCAGCCAGCGAAAGCGCCACGCCGGGATCGGCATCCACCCGAACGCGCATGCGGTACCATCCCCAGCCCCACACACCAGGGTGCCCGTAGGAATTCCAGCCCGGTGTAAAGCCAGAGCTGCCGGTGATTGGATTCTGCGCGCCCTCGGCTGGCGTGAGGTCGACGGTTTGCCAACTGGAATCGTCAAAGCCGGGATCAGCCCAGAGAAACCTGCCGGTCGTGGGATCGATGGGCGAGTCGCCGATGGAGAATTTCCAGGGACCGTACAGAGGCACGACGGCGCGGCCGAGCGAGACGTTGAAAGAAGACTCTGAAACGGGTTGCTTTTGCGCGCGAGCCGTAGGCACGAGGCTGAGAAGAGCAAGGACGCAGAGCGAAGCAGATATGAATTGGCTGCGGCGGGCAGGCATCCCTGAGTTTCTCCACGGAAGATCACGATCGAATGAATCCACTATAGCGAACCGAAACCGTGGAGTGGATTGGAGAAATTGCTTGAATCAAACCAGCAAAGAGATGATTTAATCCAGCTTGTCCGGGACGAGGGCGATGTTCTTTTCGCCGGCGGCTTTGCGCTCGTTGTAGGCCTTGACCCAGTCTTCCCAGTGCTTGCCGGCGGCGCGGTCCTTGCCGGTGAACTCGAGGCGCGCAATTTGGTCGTAGGCGAGCTTGAGCTTGCCGTCGATGCCGGGCGCGAAGTACTGCACGTAGGACTCGGCCAGCGTGGCGGCGGTGCGGCGATTGAAGATGAAAGCCTCAATGCGCTCGCCGGATTTTTTGGTGATGGTCACGTCGCCGCGATAGTCGAAGGCTTTTTCGAGCGCTTCGCGCAGCTCATTCTCGGAGGCGAGCTCGGGAACCCAGCCTTCGAGATTTTCGTGCGTGAAACCAGGGACGACTTCGAGGGCTTCGACCTGCTCGCGGGTGTACTTCAGGACTTCGGCGCTCATGCGTTGGTCTCCTCAAGAGCGCGAACCGGCTCGGTGATCTGCACCAGCGGCGTGGAGGAGTGCGAGGGCCACTCGTTGAGCTGCTTGAGGGCGTGCTCGTTCTTGTAGGTCGAGAAGTTGCCCTTGACCATGGCCCAGAAGCCTTTGAAGGAGAGGAAGCCGTCGATGACGGCGGTGGGCTCGTAGCCGCAGCTCACCATGCAGTTGGCGCACTTGGGATTGCCGCTGCCGACGCCGTACTCCTCCCACTGCGTGGTCTCCATCAACTCCTTGAAGGTCTCGGCGTAGCCATCCTGCAGCAGGTAGCAGGGCTTTTGCCAGCCGAAGATGTTGTAGGCAGGCGAGCCCCAGGGGGTGCAATCGTAGTTGCGGTCGCCCATCAGGAATTCAAGGAACAAAGGCGACATGTTGAACTTCCACGACTTTTTGCGGTTGGAGAGGATGGCGCGGAAGAGCTTGCGCACACGGGCGCGGCCGAGGAAGCGATTCTGGTCGGGCGCCTTGTCGTAGCTGTAGCCGGGCGAGAGGACCATGCCCTCGACGCCGACGGCCATGATCTCGTCGAAGTAGGCGCGGACGCTGTTGGGATCGACGCCGTCGAAGAAGGTGGAGTTGGGCGTGACGCGGAAGCCGCGCTTCACCGCCTCCTTGATACCTTCGAGGGCGAGATCGTAGCCGCCTTCGCGGCAGACGGAGAAGTCGTGGTGCTCGCGCTCGCCGTCCAGATGCACGGAGAAGGTGAGGTACTTGGAGGGCGTGAACTCGTGGATGCGGCGCTTGAGCTCGAGCGCGTTGGTGCAGAGATAGATGTACCTCTTGCGCGCGACGAGGCCGTTGACGATCTCGACGATCTGCGGGTGCAGCAGCGGCTCGCCGCCGGGAATGGAGACCATCGGCGCGCCGCACTCTTCAACGGCGGCGAAGCACTCCTCGGGCGTGAGCATGCGCTTGAGCACATGGGGCGGATACTGCACCTTGCCGCAGCCGGCGCAGGCCAGGTTGCAGCGGAAGAGCGGCTCGAGCATGAGCACCAGCGGATAGCGCTCGCGGCCCGTGAGCTTCTGCTTCCACACATACTTGACCACCGTCCACACCTGGGACATCGGAATTGCCATAATTCGGGTTCATCCTCCAGCGGCTTGGGGCTATCTCTTTAGGATAGCCGCAACCGCGAACATTCTCTGCAAAGCGCAGCGTTGCCTGGCGTGGTTCGCCCTCGCCTACGCGGTGCGCTCCATGGCCCGCTTGTAGCCGGTGAGGGCCAGGAGCGGGAAGTACTGGCGGTACATGGTGTAGGCCAGGTAAAAGACCTTGGGGAAACCTGTGCCGGTGATGATGCTCTCGCGCTGCGCGCCTTCGCCCATCGACTCGTCCCAGCTACCGTCGGGGCGCTGGCGCTCCAGCAGCCAGCGAATGCCCTTGGCGATGGAGTCGGAGCGGTCGTCGCCCGCGGCCAGCAGGGCAAGCAGCGCCCATGCCGTCTGCGAGGGCGTGCTGACGCCGACGCCGCGGGTATCGGGATCATCGTAGGTGCCGCAACTCTCGCCCCATCCGCCATCGGGGTTCTGGACCATGCGAATCCACTCGGCGGCCTGCTGCACCT
The DNA here is from genome assembly GCA_035549115.1 of Occallatibacter sp. Classification (GTDB taxonomy): domain Bacteria; phylum Acidobacteriota; class Terriglobia; order Terriglobales; family Acidobacteriaceae; genus Telmatobacter. Next base: position 5,974 of record DASZRQ010000129.1, read on the forward strand.
GGGGCTCGTGCTGGTCGAAGCCGATGGCCTCCAGCCCGCGCAGAACGAGGAAGGTGCCGTAGATATAGTTGACGCCCCAGCGGCCGAACCAACTGCCGTCGGGCTCCTGCTCTTTCAGGATGAAGGCGATGGCCTTCTCGACACGTTTGTCGCCGCGGGCGTAGCCGTAAGCGGCCAGCATCTCCAGCATGCGGCCCGTGATATCGACCGTGGGCGGGTCGAGCATCGCGTTGTGGTCCGCGAAGGGGATGTACTGGAAGATCATCTTGGTGTTGTCTTTGTCGAAGCTGCCCCAGCCGCCGTTGCGGCACTGCATGGCCCACTCCCAGTCGATGGCGCGCAGCGCAACCTCATGCTGATAGCGCTCGCGGGGATTGTCCACCTTGCTGAGGGCGAGCAGCACCTGCGCGGTGTCGTCGGTGTCAGGGTAGAACTCGTTGTTGAACTCGAAGTACCAGCCGCCGGGCTCGACGCCGGGCACTTTGACGGACCAGTCGCCCTTGTGGCGGACTTCCTTGGAGAGCAGCCAGTCCGCGGCCTTGAGCATGCGGGGATCGGTGCGCGGCACGCCGGCTTCGCCGAGGGCATAGACGGCCTGGGCCGTGTCCCACACGGGCGACATGCAGGGCTGCATGCGGAAGGTGGCCTCAGGCATCTCCGGCGTGGGCGGCTGCTCGATGCCGAGCTTCTCGAACTCATCGCGGGCGCGGATGACCTGGGGATCGTCCTCGGAGTAGCCGAGACAGCGCAGCGCAATGATGGCGTTGAGCATGGCGGGATAGATGGCGCCGAGGCCGTCGGTCATCTCCAGGCGCTCCAGCATCCACTTCTCCGCGCGCTTGAGCGCAAGGGTGCGCAGCGGGCGGATGTGCACGGCCTCTGCCCAGTGGGTGATGCGATCGAGAACGATGAAGAAGTTGCGCCAGGAAAGAAGCTTCTTGTTGATGCGTAGGCGGAGATTGGCATTGGCGCGGCCGCCAACGAAGAGCTCGTCGATTCCCTGCTCCGGCGCGAGCTTCTTGAAGGGCTTTTTGGCGTAGATGATGGCCAGCGGCACAAGAATGGAGCGCGACCAGGAGGAGATTTCGTAGATGTTGAAGTAGAACCAGTTGGGAAAGAGAACGATCTCCGGCGGAACAGCGGGAACGGCATCGTAGTCGTACTCGCCGAGGGCGCAGAGGTACATCTTGGTGAAGGTGTTGCACTCCACGACGCCGCCGTGGGCCAGAATCCACTCGCGAGCCTTGATCATGCGGGGCTCGTCGGCGGTGAGGCCCATGATCTTGGCCGAGGAGTAGCACTTGACGGTAAGCGAGATGTTGCCGGGGCCGCCGGGATAGATGCTCCAGCTTCCGTCTTCGTTCTGGTAGCGCATCATCTCCACGAAAGCGCGGTGAAGACGGCCGGGATCACCACTCTCTAACAGCGTATGCAGAAAGATGTAGTCGGCCTCGAGCATCGAATCGGCCTCGAGTTCGCCATACCAGTAGCCTTCCGGGTGCTGCAGGGAGAGGATGTGCTCGCGGGAGCCCTGAATGGCGGCTTCAACATCGGAGAGGTCCGCGTCAATGCGGCCGAATTTGGGTACGGAGGGGTGAGGGGCTGGATGTGGTTCCTGCGATAAACTCATGCGCTCTTCAATGCCTCTGTTGCCTTCCAGGGGAACACCCTTCAGCGGCCGCCCGAGGCGCCACGGGAACGATCTTCCGCAACTGTAGCCCAACATGGACAAAAGGCAAGGGGAAATGCTGCCTGCGGCGGCCGGCTAAGCCTGCCGCGGGAATGATGCCCATAACCCCAAGCGAAAGAAAAACTTAGCGAACCGGAACGCTTTCCGCGCCACCCGCGGCGCCGATGGCCTGCACAATCTCCGGCGGGAGGCCGAACCGGACATTCTCCGGCATAACCTCAACTTCTTCGACGCTCGAAAATCCGTTCTGACGCAAATAATTCACCACATCCTCGACGAGCACCTCGGGGGCCGACGCGCCGGCCGTGACAGCCACGCTGGAGACGCCCTGAAGCCACTTTGGATCAATGGCCTGGGAGTTATCAATGAGATACCCCACAGTGCCCAGGTTGCGCGAAACCTCAACAAGCCGGTTGGAGTTGGAGCTGTTGGTGGAACCGACGACCAGCACCAGATCGGCATTGTGGGCCACGTTGCGGACAGCCACCTGCCGGTTCTCCGTGGCGTAGCAGATGTCCTGCGAGTGGGGCCCCGCGATGTTCGGAAACTTGACCTTGAGCGCCGAGATGATCTCCTGGGCCTCGGAGAGGCTGAGGGTGGTCTGGGTGAGATACGCGACCCGGTTTGGGTCGGGAACCTCGAGGGTTTCCACCTCTTTGGCGCTGGAGACGACCTGGGTCACGTCAGGAGCTTCGCCGAGGGTGCCTTCGATCTCGTCGTGGTCGCGGTGGCCGATGAGCACCAGCGAGTAGCCCTGTTTGGCGAACTTGACGGCCTCAATGTGGACCTTGGTGACGAGGGGGCAGGTGGCGTCGATGACCTTGAGGTTGCGGCCCTGGCTGCGCTCGCGGACGGCGGGCGAAACGCCGTGGGCGGAGTAGATGACGCGCTGGCCATCGGGAACGTCGTCGATCTCGTGGACGAAGATAGCGCCTTTTTCTGCCAATTCGTTCACAACATAGCGGTTATGGACGATCTCGCGGCGGACGTAGATGGGTGCGCCGAAGGTCTCAAGGGCAATCTTGACGATGTCGATGGCGCGCACCACACCGGCGCAAAAGCCGCGGGGCTTGAGCAGCAACACCCGCTTCTGTGTGGGGGAAGCGCCGGTCTGATCTCCGTTGGCGGTGTGTTCGAGGACGGAAGTAGTCACATGGAACAGTATACCTGCAAGCGATACCTTCCGGTGTTTCCCAGCGAGACACCTGGGGCGGAGCAAAGAGGGCAATTCAGCGGCTGGCGGCGATCATCTGGGCGGCGTGCTGGAGGCTGGTGTCGGTGACCTTGGCGCCGGAGAGCATGCGTGCGACCTCGTGGGTGCGGGCGCGGTCGTCGAGGACGCGAATCTGGGTCTTGGTGCGGCCCTGGGACTCGCGCTTTTCGACCACAAGATGCGTGCCGGCGAAGGCGGCGATCTGGGGCAGATGGGTGACGCAGAGGACCTGCTGGCCGCGGGCGAGGGCTTTGAGCTTGTGGCCGACGGCCTCTGCCGCGCGGCCTCCGATGCCGATGTCGATTTCGTCGAAGACGAGGGTGCGGGGCGTGGGGATTTTTTTATTGGCTTTGGATGAGTTCTCTTCGACGGCAACTTTGAGCGCGAGCATGACGCGGGACATTTCGCCGCCGGAGGCGATCTCGTGCAGGGGCTTGAGGGGCTCGCCTGCGTTGGTGGCGATGCGGTACTCCACTTCGTCCCAGCCGTGGGCGGTCCAGTGGGCCTCCTCTTCGCGGGAGGCAACGACGATTTCGAAGCGGACCTTCATGGCAAGGGAGTTGATCTGGGTTTCGGCGAGTTTGGCGAGCCTGGCGGCTGCGGCCAGGCGCTCGGCTGTAAGAGCGGAGGCGGCTTTTCTGTAGGCGGCCGCGCTCTCCGCAACTGCCGCGCGCAGCGCCTTGAGGATTTCGTCGCGGTCTTCGACCTCGGAGAGCTTGCGGGCCACATCTTCGCCGAAGGCGATGACCTCGGCGACGGTTGCGCCGTACTTGCGCTTGAGGCGATCGAGAAGGGCGAGGCGGTCTTCGATCTCGGCGAGGCGCTCGGGCGAGGCGTTGATGCCCTCGGCGTAATCGCGGAGGGTGGCGCTCACATCACCGACGGTGGCGCGGGCGGCGGCGAGCTGCTGCACGGCATCGTTGAAGCGGGCATCGTAGCGGGCCAGCTCGTCGACGTTGCGCTGCGCGGCGCGCAGGGCGGCTTCGGCCGATGCTCCGCCCTCGTAAAGCTGATCGAATGCGCTCATGGCGGCGGCGTAGAGCTTTTCGGCGTTGGCGAGGACGCGCTTCTCGGTTTCGAGGGCTTCATCTTCGCCGGCTTCGAGGCGGACAGCCTCGATCTCCTTGCTCTGATAGCTCCAGAGATCGACCATGCGCAGGCGGTCCTGCTCTCCCTGGAGCAGATCGTCGAGTTTGGTCTGCGCGTCGCGCCATTGCGCGTAGGCCGCGGCAACGGCATCTGCGCCGATATTCGCGAAGCGGTCGAGAAGGATGCGCTGCTGGTTCTGGTCGAAGCTGGCCAGGGTCTCCGACTGGGCGTGGACGAGGGCGAGCTCCGGCGCGAGCTGGCGCAAAACCGCAATGGTGGCCGGCTGGTTGTTGATGAAGGCGCGGCCCTTGCCGTTGGCCAGGATCTCCCGGCGGAGAATGATCTCGGTACCTTCGGCGTCGATGCCGTTTTCTTCCAGGACAACCTCCGCCGCGGGCGTGGACTCGAAGACACAGGCGACAACCGCTTTATCCGCGCCGTGGCGCACCACATCGGCAGAGGCCTTGCCGCCCATGAGCAGCGCCAACGCATCCACCAGAATGGACTTACCCGCACCGGTTTCCCCGGTGAGCAGGTTGAGGCCAGGGCCAAAGGTAGCGATGGCGTGATCGATGACGGCGTAGTTTTCGGCGCGCAGCTCGACGAGCATGAGGAGAATCCGAGCGCAGCATAGCATGATTGCCCGCACCGCAGGCGGAGCGCGTGCGCCAGGCTCTCCGTGGGGACCAGAACGATAACTTGGAGGGCGTAAACGCGTCTGATACCGTGAAACTGAGGTGATTCCGATTCTTATCGCTGCGTTTGTCTTTGCATTGCAGACCGATGCCGGGACCGCTCCCGCGGCTTCTCCCGTGGCGGGGGGTACGAGCGCTATCGCGGACATGCTGCACAACGTCAGTCCGACTGCTCTGTTTGTGCTGCTCGTACTGCTGATGGCCAGCCTCTACTCCTGGACGATCATCCTGGGCAAGATCTCCACCTTCGGGCGGGCGACGAACGAGAGCCGCAAGTTCGTGCGGGCCTTCCGCAAGGCCTCACGGCTGCAGGAGGTTTCCGCGCTGGCGGAGACCTACAAGTCGAGCCCTCTGGCGCAGGTGTTCATCGACGTGTATGAGACGTACAAGCGGCAGACCGGCGGCACGGGAAAGCCGCGCAACATCACGGCGCTGGAGCGCTCGGCGCTGACGGCGGCGAGCGAGTCGATTACGCACCTTGAGCGCCGGTTGACGTGGCTGGCAACGATTGCGGCCACGAGCCCGTTTGTGGGCCTGTTTGGCACGGTGATGGGCGTGATCGAGGCGTTTCACGGACTGGGCACAGCCGGCGCGGCCACGCTGCGCGCAGTGGCGCCGGGCATTGCCGATGCGCTGATTGCAACGGCCGCGGGCCTGTTTGTGGCGGTGCCCGCCGTGGTGGCCTACAACCAATTTGCGGCACGGGTGCGCGTGCTGGCCTCCACCACCGACGATTTTTGCCGCGAGCTGCTGAACTCGCTGGAAGAGATGCCGGAACGCGCGCCGCAGCCCGTTGGCGACGAGCTGGAACGCCGCCAGTACCGGTAAACAGGAACGACGAGGAACAGCGTGGCTTTTACGACCAGCAACGGAAGAACCGGCACGTCGCTTGCGGAGATCAACATTACGCCGCTGGTGGACGTGGTGCTGGTGCTGCTGGTGATCTTCATGATCACCGCGCCGGTGCTGCAGTCGGGCATTGAAGTGAATGTGCCCAAGACACGCACGGTGAAAGAGATCACCGAGCAGCGCACGGTGCTGACCATCGACCGCGACCAGCAGGTGTTTCTGGGCGACAAGCCGGTGAACCTGCACGAGCTGCCGCAGCAACTCAGGCAGAGCATCACGGACCCGACCAAGAAGGTGATCTACCTGCGCGCCGACGAGCGGGTGCCCTTTGGCGCATTCGCCTCCGTGATGGACGCGGTGAAGCAGGCGGGGATCACGAATATCTCAATTGTGACGCAGCCCCTGAACACCAAGGGGCGCGCGGGGCAGTGAGCGCGATGGACGCCAGCGAGCATCTGGAGCAGGAGCTGCGGCCGGAGCCGATGAAAGGCCCGGCGGTGGGTTCCCTGCTGCTGCATGCGGGGCTGGCCGCGAGCATTGTTTTTTATGGCCTGATGGCGGGGTTCTTCCATCACAACGAGTGGGGCGGCTCCGCAGGCGGCAACGCCATCCAGGTGAACCTGGTGAGCAATACCCTGCCCCTGCCCTCGGACCAGCCGCAGAACCAGAATGTGCTTTCGACAGAGACGCCAAGCCAGGCGCCAACCGCGCCGACGCCCAAGACCGAGCAGAAGATCGATGAAACGGCAATTCCCATTCAGGGACGCCAGAAGAAGCCGGAAAAACAGACGCAGCAGCGCAATGTGGTGAAGCCGATGGAGTCGGTGCCGCAGAATCGCGCTCAGTACGGCGAGCAGACAGGCTCCTCCATGCCGCGCGCGGCGCAGAACTACTCCAACGGGCCGACGACGCTGAATGATGCCAACTTCGGCTCGATGTTCCCGTGGTATGTGGACAACATCAATCGCACCATGTCGATGAACTGGTCGAAGTCGCTGGTGGACCAGAACACGCCGCGCGGCGCCAAGGCCTACATCGACTTTGTGATCAGCCGCGACGGCACGGTGAGCAATGTGCGGATCGAGCGCTCCAGCGGCAGCTCGACGCTTGACAGCTCGTGCATGCGCGCTGCGCAGCGCGCGGCATCATTCGGGGCGCTTCCCCAGCAATATCGCGGGAGTACCCTGCAGGTGTCGTTCTACTGTGAATACTAAGACGCAGGCGCTACGTCCAAGTAAAATGGAGGGCGAAAGTTGCGCTTCACCCAGGGATTCTGGCAGCAGATTGCCGATTTTCGGCATCTCACCGCATGGAGTCCCGCTCAACCCGCACGGCTCCACCGAGGAAGGATTGCGCACGGCATGAGGTCTCGTTCCCGGTTTTCCTTTGTTGTTCTTCTCACCCTGGCGGCACTCACTTCCCTTCCTGCACATGCGCAGGACTGGGTGCGCACGGGTTCCAACCTTGGCAATGCAAAGATTCGGCTGGCGGCGGCGGACTTCAAGCCCGTAGGCGCGGACCCGCAGACGCCCTCGCTGAAGGCGACGTTTGACGCGACGCTCTACAACGACCTGGGCAATGCGGGCATCTTCGACCTGGTGTCGAAGAGCTTTGCGCCGCAGGGAACACCGGGCTCGCCGCAGGAAATCAACCTGGCGCAGTGGTCGGCTGCCCCGGCCAGCGCGGCCATGGTGGCGTTTGGCGCGCTCTCGGCGACGAACGGACGGCTGGTGGTGTATGGATGGCTCGAAGATACCAGCAACACGGCCAACCCGCAGGTGCTGGCCAAGCAGTATAACGAGGCCGCCAGCGAAGACATGGCGCGCACCATCGCGCACCGCTTTGCGGACGACATCATCGCACGGCTGGGCGGCGGCATCAACGGCATCGCGGAGACGAAGATTTACTTCATCAGCTCACGAACCGGATCGAAGGAAGTGTGGGTGATGGACTACGACGGCGAAAATCAGCACCCGATCACGCACCTGGGCACGTCGTGCCTTTCGCCGCATGTCTCGCCGGACAACTCCCGCATCGCTTTCGGCTCGCTGGGCAAGACGGGATGGTCGATCCGCATGTATTCGCTCGATCTTGGACGGCTGGTGGCTTTTCCGGGCGGAACCGTCAGCGGGTTGAACCAGTCACCGGCATGGAGCGGAGACGGCGCCAAGCTCGCGTTCTCGTCGGCGCGCTCGGGCGATCCGGATATCTGGGTGACGGATGCGAGCGGCGGCAACGCGCGACGCATCACCTACTTCAAGGGGCCGGACGTGCAGCCCACGTGGAATCCGAAGACGAACACGCAGATTGCCTGGGTGAGCGGCCGGACCGGCCTGCCGCAGATTTACATCATGGACCAGGACGGCGCGAACATTCAGCGCATGACCGACGGCGGATATGCCGTCTCGCCCTCGTGGTCACCGAACGGCAGCTTTCTCACCTTCAGTTGGAACCGCAAGTACGGGCCGGGCGCTCCGGGCGGGCAGGACATCTACGTGATGGACATTGCCACCAAGCGCTGGCTGCAACTGACGCATGACGCGGGCAGCAACGATTTCCCAAGCTGGGCGCCGGATACGCGGCACATTGTTTTTGAACGCAAGACAGGCGGCCGGACGGAGATATGGTCGATGCTGGCGGACGGCACCGAGCAGCATCAGTTGACCCGCTCCGGGAACAACTTTATGCCGAACTGGAGCTGGAAGTAGACGTAACCGAGGAAGTACGCACGCGCATGCGCAGCGCACTTCCCCGGACTACAGGCCAACGCAAGTGCACTATCATGTTGGACGATATGAGATTCCCCTGCGAACAGATGCAGAGGGAACGCCCGAATGGCACGCCGCACAGCCTGCGCCAACCGTAGCGCAAGCCTAGCTGGCACAAACCATCGCGCACCTGGAACGAGAGGGCCGACAAGCCACTGCACGAGGTCATGCTTTGCCCGCAAACTGCGGGGGTGAACAGGCAGGAGCTTAGACTGGAATCGTTACCAGAGCCGCAGAAGGAGCCCCGCTTTGACTCGAAATTTTCGCATTACAACACCTCTTGTTGTTTTGATTGCTGTATTGACAGTTGCCGGTTGCAAGAAGAAACAGCCTCCACCGCCCGCTGAGACAGCACCGCCCGCCACAGCGCCCGCGCCCACGGCACAGCTCACTGCCTCGCCCTCGGAGATATCCGCCGGCGACCAGGTGACGCTGAGCTGGAAGACGACAGACGCCACCAGCGTCTCGATCGAAGGCATTGGCGACGTGCCCACCAGCGGCGTGAAGACCGTGACCCCGACGGCCTCGACCACCTATCACCTGACGGCGCGCGGCGAAGGCGGCACGACCGATGCCGAGGCCCACGTCACCGTGAACGCGCCTCCGGCAGTACAGGTGCCCTCCAACACAATGAGCGCCGAAGAAGAGTTCAAGGCCAATGTGCAGGACATCTTCTTCGACTACGACACCTACGACATCCGCAGCGATGCACAGGCGACCCTGTCGCATGACGCCTCGTACCTGGCGAGCCATCCGAACATCAAGATCGTGATCGGCGGCTACTGCGACGAGCGCGGCTCCGACGAGTACAACCTGGCGCTGGGCCAGAACCGCGCCGACGCGGCCAAGAAGGCGCTGGTGGCCGCGGGCATCGCGGCTGACCGCATCCGCGTGGTGAGCTACGGCAAGGAAAAGCCCTTCTGCACGGAGTCGACAGAAGAGTGCTGGCAGCAGAACCGGCGCGCCGGATTCTCGATTGACCAGTAAGCTCTCGTAGAATGGATGCATCAACGGCCGCAGCCACTTTCCCGGTGGCTGCGGCATCTTCTTCACGGGATAGGTGAACGATGCAAAGATTACGCACACATCGCAACAGCCTGGCGGCCGCATTGGCTGTAGCCCTGCTCTTCTGCGGCATGCCCCAGCGCGCGCACGCCGTGTCCAAGGAAATGATCCAACTGCAGACGCAGGTACAGCAGCTCCTCGACATGGTGCAGCGGCTGCAGTCGACCATGGACACGCGGTTTGCCGTGCTGCAGAACCTTGCGCAGCAGACCGCCGACCAGGCCACGCAGATGAGCGCCACGGTGAACACGCTGCAGAAGACGCTGAACACGGAGAACGAGGCGCTGAACGGCAAGCTGGACACGAACTCCGGCCAGATTCAGTCTCTGAACGACTCCGTGGACGAGCTGAAGACGCGCATCGCCAAGCTGGACAAGTCGATTCAGGACCTGCAGAACCAGATCCAGACCATGCAGACGCAGCAGCAGCCCGCGGCGATGCCGGGAGGACCCGGCGGAGCACCGGGCGCGCCCGGACCGAACGGAGCCAGCGCCGCGCCCGTGAATCAGGCGCCGCCGCTCGAGCAGACCTACCAAGCCGCGGTGGGCGACTTCAACGCGGCGAAGTACGACCTGGCAACCAGCGAGTTCCAGGATGTGATCCACTACTACCCGATGGACCCGATGGCGGGCAACGCGCAGTTCTACCTGGGCGAGATTGCCTACCGGCAGAAGAACTACGACGACGCCATCAGCGCCTACAACGTGGTGCTGGAGCAGTTCAGCGGCAGCCCGAAGGCGGCAGCAGCCCAGTTGCACAAGGGCATGGCCCTCATCGCCTCGGGCAAACGCGAGGCGGGCATCCACGAGCTGCGCTCGCTCATCCAGCGGCATCCGCAGGCCCCCGAGGCCTCCACCGCGCGCAGCAAGCTGAATGCGATGGGCGTGCGGATCAATCCCCGCTAGCCCCGAGCCGAGCCCCCTAGCCCGGAGATTCCAGACAATGCAAAAGCCCCGCCTTGAGCGGGGCTTTTTGCCAGCGTGATGCTGATCGAACTTACTGCAGGCTGGTCATCAGCCGATCGAGGGCCTCTCTGGAGGGACGGGTGACGGACTCGGGCAGCGTGGCCAGCGGCTGATCGACCATGTTGAGCATGTCGGTGAAGCTGGGCTTCTGCGTGTCGATGTAGAAGATGCCGGTGAGCACTTCGTTGTTGGCGTGGGACTCCATGAGGGTCCTGACGGCCTTCACCTTGTCGGTGGGGTCGTAGTCCTCATGCAGCTTGCGCAGGCGCAGGCTGGAGCCATCGTGCATCTGCACGTCGTAGACCTGGCCGGAGTCGTAGTCCACGTCGATCTCCTCGAAGCTGGGAACGAAGCCGATCTCGTTGATGGCCTCGTCGTGCTCCTGCATGAACTTGTAGCTCTTGGTTGAGCCCTCGTGATCGTTGAAAGTGACGCAGGGGCTGATGACATCGAGCATCACCGTGCCCTTGTGGGCCACGGCGGCCTTGAGCATGGCGAGGAGCTGCTTCTTGTCGCCGGAGAAGGAGCGTCCCACAAAGGTGGCGCCCAACTGGATGGCGAGCGAGCAGGTGTCGATGGCGGGCAGATCGTTGATGACGCCGGTCTTGAGCTTGGAGCCAATGTCGGCAGTGGCGGAGAACTGGCCCTTGGTGAGTCCGTACACGCCGTTGTCCTCGATGATGTAGATCATCGGGAGGTTGCGGCGCAGCAGATGGACGAACTGGCCCATGCCGATGGAGGCCGTGTCGCCGTCGCCGGAGACGCCGAGCAGCATGTTCTGGTGCTGGGCGAGGATGGCGCCGGTGGAGACCGAGGGCATGCGGCCGTGCACGCTGTTGAAGCTGTGCGAACGGCTCATGAAGTAGGCGGGGCTCTTCGAGGAGCAGCCGATGCCGCTCATCTTCATCACGCGCTCGGGCTGGACGCCCATCTCGTACATGGCGTCGATGATGCGCTCGGAGATGGCGTTGTGGCCGCATCCGGCGCAGAGCGTGGACTTGCCGCCGCGGTAATCAACGATGGGAAGACCGATGTGATTGACCTTGGGGCCTGGTGTTGAAGTTGCGGTCGCCATTTAGAGGCCCTCCTTGGTCGCAAACTCTTCGGTGATGGTGCGGGCGTCGATGGGCAGCCCGTTGTAGTGGAGGATGCTGCGCAGTTTGGTCACCTGCTCGGCGGGCAGGTCGAGCTTGAGCAGGCTGGCAAGCTGGGCATCACGATCCTGCTCGACGATGTAGACCCGCTCGTGCGAGGCGACAAAGTCGTGAATCTCATGCGCGAAAGGATAGGCGCGGATGCGCATGTAGTCGGCCGAGACGCCGTACTCCTTGGCAATCTGGTCCAGCGACTCGCGCAGGGCGAAGTCGGTGGTGCCGTAGGCCAGGAAGCCGATCTTGGAAGCGCCGTCCTTGACCACGACCGGCGCCGGAACAAGCTTGCGCGCATTCTCGAACTTGCGCGTGAGCCGGTCCATGATGGCCTGGTACTCTTCGGGCTTCTCGGTGTAGCCGGCGGCGTCATTGTGGCCCGAGCCGCGGGTAAAGTAAGCAGCCTTGGGATGCATGGTGCCGGGCAGCGTGCGGTAGCCGATAGCGTCGCCATCCACATCGCGGTAGCGGGCGAAGCCGCCGAGCTTTTCGAGGTCTTCGGCGGTGAGCACCTTGCCGCGGTCGAGCGGCTTCTCCGGATACTGGAAGGGTTCGGACATCCAGTTGTTCATGCCCAGATCAAGATCGGTGAGCACGAAGACCGGGGTCTGCAGGCGCTCGCTCAGGTCGAAGGCGTCCATGCTCAGCTCGAAGCACTCCTTGACCGAGCCGGGCAGCAGCACAACATGCTTGGTGTCGCCGTGCGAGAGAAATGCCGTCGAGAGCAGATCGGCCTGCGAGGTGCGCGTGGGCATGCCTGTGGAGGGGCCGGTGCGCTGCACGTCGAAGATGACGCCGGGAATTTCGGCGAAGTAGCCGAGGCCGGCGAACTCCGCCATGAGCGAGATGCCGGGGCCGGAGGTCGAGGTCATGGAGCGTGCGCCCGCCCAGCCCGCGCCCAGCACCATGCCGATGGCGGCCAGCTCATCTTCCGCCTGAACGACGGCGAAGGTGGCCTTGCCTTCCGGCGTGATGCGGAGCTTCTTGAGCATGTCCGTGGTGGCTTCAATCAGCGAGGTGGAAGGCGTGATGGGATACCAGGCCACGACCGTGACGCCGGCAAACACGGCGCCCATGCCGCAGGCTGCGTTGCCGTCGATGATGATCTTGCCCGCGGTCTGGTTCATCCGCTCGATCACATAGGGATCGTGCTTGACCAGCTTGTCCTGCGCGAAGTCGAAACCAGCCTTTACCGCGCCGAAGTTGAGGTCGAAAACCTTCTGCTTCTTGGCGAATTGCTTCTTGACGCTGGCTTCGATGACCGTGAGATCGATGGAAAAGAGCTGAGCCACCACGCCCACGTACACCATGTTCTTGACCAGCTTGCGCAGCTTGGCCTCAGGGCAGACGGCGGCGGTGATCTTGTCGAAGGGAACGGGATAGCAGGCCACGTCGTCGCGGTACTGCTTGAGGTTCAGGCTCTCTTCGTAAATGGCGACGCCGCCGGTGGGCAGCGCGAGAATGTCCTGCTTTGCGGTTTCGGGGTTCAGCGCCACCAGGATTTCCGCATCGCGCTTGCGGGCGACGTAGCCGTCTTTGCTGGCGCGGATGGTGTACCAAGTGGGCAGTCCGGCAATGTTCGAGGGGAACAGGTTTTTCCCGCTGACGGGGACCCCCATTCCGAAAATGCTCTTCAGCAGAACGCTATTGGCGGATTGCGAGCCGGATCCGTTTACCGTTGCTACGTTGATGCTGAAGTCGTTCGTAACGCGCGCGTGCGCGCTCAATTCGCCCTGCTCTTGACCGAGGGCGAGGTCTCCAGTCGCCATTTGGCGGGATGTCCCTTCGGGTAAATTCTTGAAAGAGCCAAAAACCTTACTCTCACTGGTGATTATAGTCACTTAGATCGGCCGCTGCAGGCGCGACCTGAGCGGAGATCGCCCTTTAGGTAACTGCTTGTGCAATGCGCTGTTGATGGGTTCAAAACGGCACTCCGCTCGAAGGTGTGGAAACCCGCGCACGAGGAAGATGAAGCGGCGGACCAGACGGTCAAAGTCCCCTGCTTTCAGGCAGTCAGCGCGATGCGGGAGGAGTCCCGCCGCCAGCGGACAATGAGCGTGCTGGCGATGACGATGAGGGCCAGCGTGAGACCGATCCAGGTGCCGTAAATCCCCCAATGCAAGACGAAGCAGAGCGCGAACCCCAGGGGCAGGCCCAGCAGCCAGTAACCGACCAGATTGGCCAGCATGGGGATGCGGGTCTCTCCCAGGCCGCGCAGCGCTCCGGTGGAGACAGTTTGAATGCCATCGAAGACCTGAAAGATGGCGGCCAGGCCCAGCAGCGCCGGGCCCACGGCGAGCACGCGGGGATCGCTGGTGTAGAGCGCGATGAGCGGGCGCGGCACGGCAACGAAGAAGGCCGCGGCGCAAAGCATGAAGCAGGTGGCGAGGCCCAGGGCAAGCCAACCTGCGCGGCGGGCGCGAGCGGGGTCTCCGGCGCCGATGGCGTGGCCGACACTGACGGCCGCCGCGGCCGAGACGCCGAGCGGGACCATGTAGGTGAGGCTGGCATAGTTGAGCGCGATGGAGTGCGTGGCGAGCGCAACGGGGTCGAGGTAGCCCGCGGAGAAGGTGGCGAGGTTCCATGCGCCGACCTCGAGGAGAATCTGGCCCGCGGCAGGCGCACCGATGCGCACAAGCTGCCGGAGGCGCACGAGCTGCGGTCCGGCCCAGTGGCGAAAGAGCGGATGGCCGCGCTGGCGCTCGTATCTCCAGGCAAAGCCGAGCAGGGCCGCGGCCATGCTGACGCGGGCAATACAGGTGGAAAGCGCGGAACCATTAACGCCCATGGCCGGAAAGCCAAGATGTCCGTAGATGAGGGCCCAGTTGCCACCCCAGTTGAGCAGGTTGGCCAGTACATAGGTGATGGTGATAACGCGGACCTGGCCGACGCCCTGCAGATAGCGGCGTGTGCCGCCGTAGAGCAGCAGCGGCAGTGTGCTCCAGTTGAGAATGCGCAGGTAGGTGCTGGCCGGAGCGGCGACCGCGGGAATGACGCCGAAGTGATGGAGGTTGAAGCTGAGCGCCGCAACAAGAATCATAAGCGGCACGGTGACGATGCAGGCGAGATAGACACCCTGCGCCAGCCAGCGATGGCACTCATCATGATCGTTGCGGCCGTAGGCCTGCGAGACCAGGGTGTCGAGGCCGAGGAGCAGGCCGATGCCGAAGAGCGAAGGCGTGTAGTAAATGGCATTGCCGAGCGCGACCGCGCCGATGGCCACAGGCCCCAGGCGGCCCACCATGATGGTGTCCACAACGCCCTGCGCCATCCAGCCCAGCTCGCTCAACACCACGGGAACTGCAAGCGCAACCATGGCGCGCAGTTCCTTTCTCCAGACTCCTTGCTGCTGGACCATCTGTCTACTCTACCCTCTGGAGTTGCAGCGTTGTATGAAGAGCGGCGCATCCGGAATCTTGGTATACTCCACGGTCATGAAGCTCTCTTCTACGCTGCCCGAGCCTCTCGCACACTCAACTCCACTCACCACCAATAAACACCTGATCCGCTGGGTGGAAAAGATGGCGGACCTGTGCCAGCCGGCGGCGATCCACTGGGTGGACGGTTCGCAGGCCGAGTACGAGGCGATCTGCGACAGGTTGGTCGAGGCAGGCACGTTTGTGCAACTGGACCAGGAGAAGTGGCCGGGGTGCTACTACGCGCGCTCGGTGCCGGGCGATGTGGCCCGCGTGGAGGACCGCACTTTCATCTGCTCCTACTCGCGCGACGCAGCGGGGCCGACGAACAACTGGGAAGACCCCTATGCGATGCGGCGGCGGCTGAAGCAGCTTTTTCGCGGGTCGATGCAGGGGCGGACGATGTATGTGCTGCCCTTCAGCATGGGGCCGGTGGGGTCGCCGATGTCGGGCATCGGCGTGCAGTTGACGGATTCACCCTATGTGGTGGCGCAGATGCGCACCATGGCGCGGATCGGCGCGCCGGTGTTCGCCGAGATCGACAAGGACGAGAAGCGCGTTGTGCCCTGCATGCATTCCGTGGGCGCGCCGCTGAAGCCGGGCGAGCAGGATGTGCCGTGGCCGTGCAACGAGACCAAGTACATTGTGCATTTCCCGGAGAGCCGCGAGATCTGGAGCTATGGCTCGGGCTACGGCGGCAACGCACTGCTGAGCAAGAAGTGCTTCGCGCTGCGCATCGCCTCGAACATTGCGCGCGATGAGGGATGGATGGCCGAGCACATGCTCATCCTGGGCGTGGAAGCGCCGGACGGCGAGAAGACGTATGTGGCGGCAGCGTTCCCCTCGGCCTGCGGCAAGACGAACTTCGCGATGCTGATTCCGCCGAAGGCCATGAAGGGCTGGAAGGTGTGGACGGTCGGCGACGACATTGCCTGGATCAAGCCCGATGCGCAGGGACGGCTGCGGGCGATCAACCCCGAGGCGGGATTTTTCGGCGTGGCTCCGGGAACAGGTGTGAAGACGAACCCGGTGGCGATGGCCACGCTGGCGCGCAACTCGATCTTCACCAATGTGGCGCTGACGCCGGACGGAGGCGTGTGGTGGGAGGGCATGACGGACGAGCCTCCCGCGGAGTGCCTGGACTGGCGCGGCGAGCACTGGACTCCGGAGATCGGCAAGGCAACGGGGCGCACGGCGGCGCATCCCAACGGGCGCTTCACGGCTCCGGCATCGCAGTGCCCCAGCATCGATCCCGATTGGGAATCGCCGGAGGGCGTGCCGATCAGCGCGATCATCTTCGGCGGGCGGCGTTCCACGACGCTGCCGCTGGTGTACCAGGCCTTCAACTGGTCGAGCGGCGTCTACACCGGCGCAACCATGGGCTCGGAGACGACGGCCGCGGCCACCGGCGCGGTGGGCCAGGTGCGGCGCGACCCGATGGCCATGCTGCCCTTCTGCGGCTACCACATGGGCGACTACTTCCGGCACTGGATCCGCATGCAGCGGCAGCTCGACGTGACGCCGCGCATCTTTCACGTGAACTGGTTCCGCAAGGATGCGGATGGCAAGTTTCTGTGGCCGGGGTACAGCGAGAATATGCGCGTGCTGCGCTGGATTGTGGAGCGCGTACACGGGCGGACCCAGGGCCGCGAGACGCCCATCGGCTGGGTGCCGCGCTACGAGGACCTGGACTGGACCGGCCTCAAGTTCTCGCGCGAGACCTTCGACGATCTGATGGAAGTGGACCGGGCGGCGTGGCGCAAGGAAGTGATGGCGCACGAGGAGCTGTTCATCAACCTGCACGATCACCTGCCGCCGGAGATGATCTACGAGCGCGAGCTGCTGATTTGCAGGCTCTAAGACGACGGCAAATCGACGAGCCGGCTGGATGCGCGAGAGAGTGCTTCACTCTCTCGTGAATTTTCGGTTATAGTAAAGAGTTCCGCGATACCCCACGCGCAGCGAGGCTCTAAAACCATGAGCCTCTTCAGAATCACCACCCTGGCGGTTTGAACGAGACGCCAAGGCAGCAGTGTATTTCTCCTGCTGTTCGACCAGAACGAACCGAACGCTGTGACAAGAAGGGTTGCCATGCACACATCGGAGAGCTGTCTTCGCATGCCTGAGCCCCAGGGGCTCTATCACCCGCGCAACGAACACGACGCCTGCGGCATGGGACTCGTGGCCAGCATTCGGGGCGAAAAAAGTCACGACATCATCCGCAAGGGCCTGGAGGTGCTGATCAACCTGACGCACCGCGGCGCGGCGGGCTGCGACCCGGAGACGGGCGATGGCGCGGGTATCCTGATCCAGATTCCGCATGTGTTTTTCGCGCGCGAGTGCGGCGAGCTGGGCATGCAGTTGCCGGGGCCCGGCGAGTACGGCGTGGCAATGTGTTTTCTGCCGGTGGACAAGCACAGCCGCCTGCAGTGCGAGGGCGTCTTCGAGCGCATTGCGCAGGCCGAAGGGCTCACGGTTCTGGGCTGGCGCGACACGCCGGTGAATGGCGACGCCATCGGCCGCGAGGCGCGGGCTTCGCAGCCGTACATCGAGCAGCTTTTTGTGGGCTGCCCCAAGGGCATGGATGAGGAGGCCTTTGAGCGGCTGCTTTACCGCGTGCGGCGGCGCACGGAGAATGAGATCGCCGAGTCGGAGATCGAGGGCAAGGACGACTTCTACGTGCCGTCCTTCTCCTGCAGGACGATTATCTACAAAGGCCTGATGCTGGCGCCGCAAATCGAGAAGTTTTACTTCGAGCTGGCGAACCCTCTGGTGACGAGCGCTCTGGCGCTGGTGCATCAGCGCTTTTCAACCAATACGTTTCCGAGTTGGAAGCTGGCGCATCCGTATCGCTACGTGGCGCACAACGGCGAGATCAACACGGTGCGCGGCAATGTGAGCTGGATGAACGCGCGGCAGTCGGTGCTGGAGAGCGAGCTGCACGGCGACAAGATCAAGGACCTGTTCCCGGTGATCGTACCGGGAGGTAGCGATTCGGCCTCGCTCGATAATGCGGCGGAGTTCCTCTATCAGTCGGGCCGTTCCCTGCCCCACGTGATGGCGATGCTGATTCCCGAAGCATGGGCCGGCAATCCGGACATGAACGAGGACAAGCGCGCCTTCTATGAGTACCACGCATCGCTGATGGAGCCGTGGGACGGGCCGGCGGCGATCGCCTTTACCGATGGCCGCGTGATTGGCGCTACGCTGGACCGCAACGGCCTGCGGCCGGGACGCTACATCGTGACCAAGGACGATCTGGTCGTGTTGGCCTCGGAGGCCGGCGTCATTGAAGTGCCCGCGGAGGACATTCGCAAGAAGGGCCGCCTGCAGCCGGGACGCATGTTCCTGGTGGACACGGTGCAGAAGCGCATCATCTCCGACGCCGAGATCAAGCAGGAGCTTGCGGGGCGGCAGCCTTATGGCAAATGGCTCGACGAGCAGCAGGTGACCATCGACCAGCTTCCCGAGCCTGCGCGCACGATCGCGTCCAATCCGGAGACGCTGCAGCGGCGGCAGCGCGCCTTTGGCTACAGCGAAGAAGACCTGCGCATCATTCTCGCGCCGATGGGTGCGAAGGGCGAGGAGCCCATTGGCTCGATGGGCACCGATGTGCCGCTGGCCTGTCTCTCGGACCGGCCGCAGCCCCTGTTCAACTACTTCAAGCAGCTCTTTGCGCAGGTGACGAATCCTCCGATCGACCCCATCCGCGAAGAGATGGTGATGTCGCTGATCAGCTATATCGGCACGGAGCGCAACATTCTGGACGAGGCGCCGGAGAACTGCCACACGCTCAAGCTGCCACATCCGCTGCTGACCAACCGCGACCTGGAAAAGCTGCGCCGCATCTCGTCGGGCGACCTGCTGGCCACCACGCTCCCGGCGCTTTTCCGCGCATCGGATGGCGAGGAAGGCCTGCGCCACTCGCTGGAAGACCTGAGCAACCGCGCCGCGCACGCGGTGGCCTCGGGGTACACGCTGCTGATCCTCTCCGACCGGGGCGTGGATGCGACCTATGCGCCGATCCCGAGCCTGCTGGCGATGGCGGCGGTGCACAACCGGCTGGTGCGCGAGAAGACGCGCACCCAGGTGGCGCTGATCATCGAGAGCGGCGAGCCGCGCGAGGTGATGCACTTTGCGCTGCTCATCGGCTACGGCGCGAGCGCCATCAATCCGTATCTTGCCGTCGAGACGCTGCACGACCTGAAGCGCCGCGGTCTGCTGCCGGAGAACGTGAGCGAAGAGTATGCCGAGAAGAACTTCATCAAGGCCATCAACAAGGGACTGCTGAAGACCTTCTCGAAGATGGGCATCTCCACGCTGCAGAGCTATCGCGGAGCGCAGGTGTTCGAGGCCGTGGGTCTGAACCAGGCTCTGGTGGATAAGTACTTCTCCGGAACGGCCTCGCGCATTGAGGGCGTAGGGCTCGACGTGCTGGCGCGCGAAGCGCAGATCAAGCACGCGCACGCCTTTAAGCCGCTGACGGATTCGGAGACAGACCTTGTGGTCGGCGGGCAGTACCAATATCGCGAGGGTGGCGAATATCACCTGCTGAATCCGCTGACGATTAGCAAGCTGCAGCACTCCGTGCGGCAGAGCAATCCGGCGACGTTCCAGGAATATACCGACCTGATCGACAGCAAGAACCGGACGCTGTGCACGCTGCGCGGACTCTTCAAGCTGAAGTATGCGGAAGAGCCGATCCCGCTGGACGAAGTTGAACCGGCGAAGGAGATTGTGAAGCGCTTCACGACCGGCGCGATGAGCTTTGGCTCGATCAGCAAAGAGGCGCACGAGACGCTGGCGATTGCGATGAACCGGCTGGGCGGCATGTCGAATACGGGCGAGGGCGGCGAGGACGAGGCGCGCTTTACGCCGGACGCGAATGGCGACTCGCGGCGCAGCGCGGTGAAGCAGGTGGCGAGCGGACGGTTCGGCGTGACAACAAATTATCTGGTCAACGCCGACGAACTGCAGATCAAGATGGCGCAGGGCGCAAAGCCCGGCGAGGGCGGCCAGTTGCCCGGCCACAAGGTGGACGAAGTGATCGCGAAGACGCGGCACTCGATTCCCGGCGTGGGTTTGATTTCGCCGCCGCCGCATCACGACATCTACTCCATCGAAGACCTCGCGCAGCTCATCTACGACCTGAAGAACGTGAATCCCCAGGCGCGGATCGCGGTGAAGCTGGTCTCGGAGGTTGGCGTGGGCACGGTGGCCGCGGGCGTCTCCAAGGCGCATGCCGACGTGGTGCTGATCTCGGGCGACACGGGCGGCACGGGCGCTTCGCCGCTGAGCTCCATCAAGCACGCGGGCCTGCCCTGGGAGCTGGGGCTCGCCGAGACGCAGCAGGTGCTGCTGCTGAACGATCTGCGCGGGCGCATCAAGGTGCAGACCGACGGCAAGCTGCAGACCGGCCGCGACGTGGTGATTGCCGCTCTGCTTGGCGCAGAGGAGTTCGGGTTCGCGACGACACCGCTGATCACGATGGGCTGCATCATGATGCGCAAGTGCCACCTGAATACCTGCTCGGTTGGCATCGCCACGCAGGACCCGGTGCTGCGCGCGCGGTTCACGGGCCAGCCGGAACACGTGGTGAACTTCTTCTTCTTTCTCGCCGAGCAGGTGCGCGAGCACATGGCGAAGCTCGGCTTCCGCACCATGGACGAGATGGTGGGCCGCGTGGACAAGATCGACGCCGCGCTGGCCGCCGACCACTGGAAGGCCAAGGGCATCGATCTCTCGGAGATTCTGTATGTGCCCACGGTGCCCTCGCGTGTGGCGCGGCGCAAGGTGCAGGCGCAGGATCACGGCCTGGACCAGGCCCTCGATCATGCGCTGATCGCCAAGGCCAAACCAGCGCTGGAAGCGAAGACTCCGGTAACCGGCAGCTTCGCCATCCGCAACGTGCATCGCACGGTGGGCGGCATGCTGGGCGGCGAGATCGCGCGGCGCTACGGTTCCGCGGGACTGCCGGACGGAACGATTCACTTCAAGTTCACCGGCTCCGCCGGACAGAGCTTTGGCGCGTTTGTGCCGAGCGGCGTCACGCTCGAGCTCGAAGGCGACTCGAATGACTATCTGGGCAAGGGGCTTTCCGGCGGACGCGTCATCGTGTATCCGTCGAAGACCTCGAGCTTCCTGCCGGAAGAGAGCATCCTGGTGGGCAACGTGGTGCTCTATGGCGCGACCAGCGGCGAGGTTTTCCTGAACGGCATCGCCGGCGAGCGCTTCGCCGTGCGCAACTCCGGCGCGACGGCTGTGGTGGAAGGCGTGGGCGACCACGGCTGCGAGTACATGACCAACGGGCGCGTCGTGGTGCTGGGCGCCACGGGCCGCAACTTTGCCGCGGGCATGAGCGGCGGCCGTGCGTTCGTCTACGACGACCAGGGAGATTTCTCGGCGCGCCGGTGCAACAGGGCCAGCGTGGACCTGGAGCCGCTGGCGAGCGAAGAGGACATCGCCGAGGTGCGCGGCCTGCTGGAGCGGCATCGCGACCTGACCGGAAGCCCGCGCGCAGCTTGGATTCTGGAACACTGGGCCGATGCACAGCGGCGCTTCATCAAGGTGTTTCCGCACGAGTACAAGCGCGTTCTGGGCGTGCCGCGCGCAGAGTCTGTCTATAGCGCTCCAACCACGACGCCTTCACTGGCGGCAGCCGCCGAGGTGCAGCATGGGTAAGGTCACAGGTTTTCTCGAAATCGAGCGCGAACAGCCAACGCGGCGCAAGGCCACGGAGCGCGTCAAGGACTGGTTCGAGATTTACGAGCCGTTCCCTGAAGAGAAGCAGCAGGAGCAGGGCGCGCGCTGCATGGATTGCGGCGTGCCTTTTTGCCATACCGGCTGCCCGGTGAACAACATCATTCCTGACTGGAATGACCTGGTGTACAACGGCCGCTGGGAGAGCGCGATTCGTCGCCTGCATGCGACGAATAATTTTCCTGAGTTCACCGGACGCATCTGCCCCGCACCGTGCGAGGCTGCATGCGTGCTCGGCATCAACCAGCCGCCAGTTTCGATCAAGCTCATCGAGCGCTCGATTGTAGAGCGCGCATGGGACGAGGGATGGATTCGCCCCGAACCACCGGAGTTCAACACCGGCAAGCGTGTTGCCGTTGTCGGCAGCGGGCCTTCAGGCCTTGCGGCTGCGCAGCAGTTGCGCCGCGCAGGCCACTCCGTCACCGTCTACGAGAAGAACGACCGCATCGGCGGCCTGCTGCGCTACGGCATTCCCAACTTCAAGCTCGAGAAGCACGTCATCGACCGCCGCATCGAGCAGATGAAGGCCGAGGGCGTTACGTTTCTGACCAACGCGCATGTAGGCGTGAATGTGCCCGTGGAAGCGCTGACCGGGCACTATGATGCGATTCTGCTGTGCGGCGGCTCCGAGCAGCCGCGCGACCTGAAGGTGCCTGGACGGGAGCTGAAAGGCATTCATTTCGCGATGGAGTTTCTGCCGCAGCAGAATCGGCGCAACGAGGGCGACTGGATTCGTCCCGACGCGGAGATCAGCGCGAAGGGCAAGCACGTGCTGATCATCGGCGGCGGCGACACGGGAGCCGACTGCCTGGGCACGAGCCTGCGCCAGGGCGCGGCCAGCGTGCATCAGTTCGAGATCATGCCCAAGCCGCCGGAGACCCGCGCGGGTTCAACCCCGTGGCCGCTGTGGCCCCTGCAACTGCGCACCGAGAGCTCGCACGAAGAGGGCGGTGTGCGCGACTGGAGCATCAACAGCATTCAGTTCACAGGAGACACGAACGGCAATGTGAGCAAGCTCCATGCCACGCGCGTGGGACCTCCACCGAAATTCGAAGCAATCGCGGGATCGGAGTTCACGCTCGACGTCGATCTGGTGCTGCTGGCAATGGGCTTCCTGGGGCCGGTGAAGAACGGCATGATCGAGCAACTGGGACTGGCTCTCGATGCACGCGGCAACGTGGCGACAACGGACTACATGTCTTCGGTCGATGGGGTGTTCGCTGCCGGCGACATGCGGCGCGGACAGTCGCTCGTGGTCTGGGCCATCTCCGAGGGCCGCAAGGCCGCAGCCGCCGTGGATACCTACCTAGCGAAAAAGGAAGCGCCCTCACAGCCGCTGCGTGCGCGCGCGTAGCCTCAACCTGACGCGCTTTGGAAGAACACCGCATCTGATGCGCCGCATGCCCGGCCTGCATTGCAAGCTGGGCATCTTTCCCGGTAGACTCGTAGAGGCCGGGTTGCTCACACATGCGGAGAGGTGGCAGAGCCCGGTTGAATGCACCTGACTCGAAATCAGGCATAGTCGCAAGGCTATCGGGGGTTCGAATCCCTCCCTCTCCGCCATACAATCCTCACCTGTTCAACGAAATACCCGCCGCATCCTTCATAGGCTTGCTCTCGAACCGGGCTGCTTTGCGCAGCGGCATCTTTCCTGCTCCCTTCCACACATAGCAGCCACGGCCTACCGGCTTTTGAACGGCCGGCCAGTTGCGATTAATGCGCCTGGGAAGGAGTATGCAAGGGAAGCACCAGACGGAAGACACTTCCCTGCCCGGTATGGCTTGTGACCGTCAGGTCGGCGTGATGCAGGTCTGCAATCCACTTTGCGATGGCCAGGCCAAGACCGCTGCCTTCGATTTGGCTCCGGGAAGGATCGGCACGGTAAAAGCGATCGAAGATGTGAGGCAAATCTTTCTCAGCGATGCCCGAACCCGTGTCCTGCACGGTCACTGTCGCCTGCCGCAGGTTCGCCGTAAGGGCAACATCGATTTGGCCGGGATGGGGCGTATATTTGAGCGCATTATCGAGAAGAATCAGCAGCAATCTGCGCAAAGCGGAAAAATCGCCGAGGACGGTTGTTTCCCGGTCCTTCTCCACGGAGGTTGAAAGCCCAAGACGGCGCTCCGCCGCAAGAGGGCGAGCCCGCTCACATGCATCCTGTACAACAGCGGAGAGATTGAGCGGCTCGAGCACAATGTCTCCGCGCTCGGCTTCCGCACGAGCCAGAGTCAGCATATCCTCGAGCAGCACCGAGGCCTTGGCGGCCTCCTCGACAATATCTTCAAATGCCTTGCGGCTTTCCGGATCAGCTTTCGCATTGCGTAGGGCAACTTCAGCCACCGTGCGCACAAAGGAAAGCGGGCCGCGCAGCTCATGGGATGCGTCCGCAGTGAACTGCTTGATCTGATTTACCGCGGATTCCAGCCGGTCAAGCATGGCATTGAACGTCGCGGTCAGCCTTTCCAGCTCGTCGCCGGACGCAGCGACAGGAAGCCGCTCCGAGAGATTACGAATGCTGATCGAGCGCGCTGTCGCGGTGATCCGGTCGACAGGCTGCAGTGCTCTCCGGCTGAGCCAGTAGCCTCCGGCAGAGGAGATGAGCAGCAGGAGAGGTGCGGCTGCAAGCAGGCCTTCCCAGAAGCGCTCGAGCACCAGGATATTTCCCGCCTCAGGAGCCGCCGCCGCCAAATAAACGGATTCGCCCGCGAACGCTACGGGACGAACCAGAACCCAGTAAGGCTGATCCGTGGATTGCACCTGGACAAAGTGTTCTCCAGTCGTGTCGAAGCCGGAGGGCCACGGAAAGCTTTTAGCCGCATCCGATGGCGAAGGAAACGCCAGCGATCCATCCCGGTGAAATACTTCCACGAGGCCGCCGCCGGTTGCGTGTGCAAAGTCGTTGTAGTCCTGCAGACGATCCGCCGCGTCCTCGGTCTGCGTTTTAACGAGCAGCATCTGCAAACGATCGATACGGCGGCTGAGAGTCAGATGGCGCTCTTCTGTCAACGTGTGCTTGAGATTGAACCACATCGTGGCGCCGAACAGCACCCATCCCAGGAGAAAGATGCCGCCGAACCAGAGCGTCAACCGGAACGAGATCGATTTTTGTCCGGTTGTCATGCCGCGCCTCGCAGCGAATAGCCGACGCCGCGGATGGTGTGGAGAAGCTCCACCTCTCCGGGACGGGTAATCTTGGAGCGCAGGGCGCGGATGAACACGTACAAACTGTCAAAGCTCACGTCGGCCTCGCCCTTCCAGCCCTGTTGAATCAGAGCTTCATGAGGCACAACCGCTCCGGCGCGGCGCATGAGCAGCTCCAGCAGAGCGCATTCCGTGCGGGTAAGAACCGCCGTGCGCGCGCCGCGCTCCAGCTCGTAGCGATGAGGCCTGAAGATCAGATCCTGAAACTCAAAGGTCTGCGGCGCACGCGCCGGAACCCGCCGTGCAGCGGCGCGCACCTTGGCCAGCAGCACATCGAGCGCAAAAGGCTTCGTAAGATAATCGTCAGCACCAGCATCCAGGCCGTAGACGACATCGCGCATCGAATCGCGCGCCGAGACGATGATGGCCTGGGTACGAAGATGCTCTTCGCGCAGCCTGCGAATGACGGTAAAGCCATCCATGCGCGGCAGCATCACATCCAGCAGCATGACATCGAAGTCGTTGGTTTTCCCCAGACGCAAAGCCTGTTCGCCGTCGTAGGCAAGAGTGACCGAGTAGCCCTCGCCTTCGAGAGCGCGCCCCAGATGACCGGCGAGACTGCGCTTGTCCTCGACAACCAGAACCTGCATAAGCTGAACCTTTGCGCTGATGCTAGCGAACCATTATGAAATCTCGGTGAATGTGGCGGAGAATGGGTGATTCCTCAGGTTGAGATTAGATTGCTTCGCCATACTGCGAGCATCGCTCACCTGCGCGGCCCACGCGCAGGACAATGTTCAGGGGGAACCATGATCTCTTCTTCCCGCATGCTCTCGTGTGTCCGCATTCTTTCAACAATCTTCAGCCTCATGCTGTTTGCCATTCTGTCTCATGCGCAATCCGATAAGGGTGCCGTCGCAGTGAGCGTGGTTGACAGCTCGGGCGCGGCTCTCAAAGGCGCTCAATTGAAGCTTCTTCCGCTCGGTCTCAGCGCGGCAACCGACGATCACGGCATGTACACTTTCCAATCCGTCGCACCGGGCTCATATACGATCTCCGCATCGTTTGTCGGATTGAAAGATGCAAACACGCCGGTGGAAATCACTGCCGGGCAAACACAGAACGTGGAAGTGCAACTCGGGGTAAGCGCCGTCAGCGATGAGATTCTGGTGGTTGCCGCGCGGCCGCACGGCGAGGCTGAAGCAATCAACGAAACACGCACGGCAGACAACATTCTGCAGGTCCTCCCTGCGCAGGTCATTACCAGCCTGCCCAACGCAAATGTGGCTGATGCCATTGGCCGGCTGCCCTCCGTGACTCTCTATCGAATCGAGGGTGAGGGAGTATACGTTCAGGTGCGCGGCACAGAGCCGCGGCTCACCAACGTGACCGTGGATGGAATCACGCTGCCCGCCCCCGAGCCGACGGTGCGCGAGGTCCGGCTGGACGTGATTCCCTCGGAGCTGGTGGAATCGGTCGAGATCAACAAGACATTGTCGGCCAATCAGGATGCAGATGGCATTGGCGGCTCGGTCAACCTGATCACGAAAAGCGCGCAGGAAAAGCCGACCTACGATCTGTTTGTCAAAGGCGGGTACACTCCCATTCTGGATGGGCGCGCGGCGTCCGAAACCGGCGGCACGTATGGCAAGCGCTTTGGGGCGGCGAAGAAATTCGGCGTGCTTTTCAACGCTTCCTACGATTACAACGGGCGCGGCATCGATAACATCCAGCCTGCACTCGATCCGCTTTCCACATTCAATCAGCCGTTTTACGACAACGATACGATTCGCGAATATCGCTACTACCGCTATCGGTATGGTTTTGCCGGGAGTGCAGACTACAAGCTCAACGATGCAACCAGCTTCTACGCTCACGGCCTTTATACAGACCTCAAGGACTGGGGCGACAAGTGGTACTACTCGCCGGTATCGAAGCCGCTCACAATGAGCAATGGCGTCATTACCGCGCCGAATCCGGCTGCGACATCGAGCGCTCCGAAGTTTTACACGTCGAGCAAGCGCCCCAACGCATCGGTGGGCAGCCTCATACTCGGAGGCCGGCAGATGAATCAGAATTCCTGGTTCACCTGGGAAACCTCCGCATCGCGCTCCTACGAAGTCGACTCGGCGGGCAACCCGAAGGCAGACTTTTCCTGGATAGGCCCGTCTGTCTACTGCAATTACGATCCCTCCGCTCAAACCGCAAAATACCGGCCTCGCTTCGGCGATTGCGATGGCCCCAATTCGATCCTGCAGAACGCCGACGACTGGGCCTATAAGGACATCACGATCTCGACAGGATTGACGGCCGAGCTCGACCTGACCGCGGCAGCATCATATGCGCACAACTATACGGTGCATGGCCACTTCGGAACGCTCGAGGCCGGCTTCAAATTCACCAATGCTCATAAGTCGCAAAATTCCACAGAGTCTGTGTATGACGGATGGTCCACAAAGGCCGCGTCGCCCCAGGCGACGATGGCACAACTCCAGAGCGGATTCGAGAATACCGACTTCTATAACGGAAGCTACTTCGGCGGCCGCTTCGGCCCCGTCTCGGATTTCTACAAGGTGCAGTCTTACACGCTTTCGACTCTGGCGGGGTATCTGGACCCCTATAAGACCGCGCAGGATACGTATCCGAATCTCTTCCACTACGTCGAACAGATTCCCGCATGGTACATCATGAACACGGTCGATCTGGGCAAGCTTCACCTTCAAACCGGGCTCAGGTTTGAAGATACCCTGATGAATACCTTCGGCTATAACCTCACTTTCTATGGTCCTGACACGCCAACACAGCTCTGCGGAGCGACTCTCACCGATTGCTGGACGGTGGATGGTATCAAAAACAATCCATCGTATCTCGACGTGCTGCCCAGCGTGCAGATTCGCTACGGGCTGACTCCGAACTCGAATCTGCGCGCGGTCTATGCGCGCGGCGTCGCCCGCCCCGACCCATACCAGCTCGTTCCCTATGTCACCGAGGATGACTCGAGTAATCCAGCATCCGTGACGGTCGGCAATCCATCCCTGCGCCCGGAACACGCCAACAACTACGATCTGCTCTATGAGGACTACCTGCATCCGCTCGGCATGATTCAAGCGGGTATCTTTTTCAAGCAACTCACCGCTCCGCAGCTCGAGTTCCAAATTCCCGCCGGTGTCGATGTTTCGGCGCTGCCGCCAGGCACGCTGTCTCCATCGCTGCTTTCAACTGTGGAGCAGTACCAGAACTCGCAGCTCGGCCTCTCTTCCGTCACGCAGTACATCAACGGAGAAAATGCCTACCTTTACGGCTTCGAAATCAGCTTTCAGCAGCACCTGAGCTATCTGCCGGGCGTGATGGGCGGATTCGGCATCGCGGCGAACTATAGTTTCACGGGCTCGCGTGAAAAAGGCGTGCCCTTGCGGACCGATCATCCGCGGCTCATCGATCAGGCCGCGAATACCTGGAACATCAGCCCAACCTACGACACGAAGCGTTTCTCGATGCGCCTTGGTATGACCTATAACGGCAAAAGTCCGTTCGAGTACGACTGGATCTCGCCGGCGATTGCAACCGGAGCTGGCGCGGACCCGAGCGGCCTGGGGCCCACGGGACCCTCAGGAGATGTGTGGACCCTGGCTCATATGCAGGTTGATGCGCAGGCCACATATCGCTTCTGGCGCGGCATGAGCTTCCTCGTCTCAGGCCTTAACCTGAACAACGAAGTCTTCGGCTACTACACGGGCAGCGATCAGTTCGTGAACCAGCGTGAGTATTACAAGCCCACCTATACAGGGGGCCTGCGATACGACTTCGGCCGCGAGCGGTAAGTCATGCGGATGGCAGACCGGCGCATTGAGCCTCTCATGACGCCGGTCTGCACGCTTTGTGCGAACATGCTCAGAGGAAAAGAATGACCCCGCGCAGAACTTCGGCCTTCGTCCTGACCTTTTTTTTCGTCTTGCCTCTCGCCGCCGCTCTCCGCGCGCAAACGACTCCGGCTCCGCACCCGGATGGCGAGACACTCCGGTACGTTGTATACCTCAGCCGGCACGGCGTGCGCTCGCCCACGGGAAAGGCTGCTCAATACAACACCTACTCAACGGCACCGTGGCCGGCATGGAGCGTTCCTCCCGGCAACCTCACCGCGCATGGTTTTCGCCTGATGCAGATCTTCGGGGCTTGGGACCGGACTCAGCTTGCAGAAGAAGGGCTGCTGCATGCCGCAGGCTGTGCCGATGCACCGTTAGTGACGATTTACGCTGACTCGGACCAGCGGACGCGCGAAACCGGAAGAGCTCTGGCCATGGGGCTGTTTCCCGAATGCAGTCCTCCGGTGCACGCTCTGCCGGAAGGCACGCCCGACCAGCTCTTCCATCCGCTTGAATCTGGCGCATTCACCGTGGATTCAGCCGCGGTTGTGGCAGCCATCAGCGGCCGCATTGGCGGCGACCCGAACAATCTGACAGCGGCATACCATACCCCGCTCGAGGAGTTTGATTCGCTGCTTGCCAAATGCGGCTGTGCAGATTCCGCCGCGCATAAGCGCAGCTCAATTCTCGATATTCCTGCTCGGCTCACCGAGGGAAATCGCGAGCATCCGGCCGAGCTCCGTGGTCCTCTGGCCACAGCTTCGACACTCACCGAAAATCTGCTGCTCGAATACACCGAGAACATGCCTGCAGCCAACGTCGGCTGGGGATGTGTCGACGGCAGGAATCTTCGCTCGCTGATCGATTTGCATACAGAGGCAGTTGATTTCGCGCAGCGGACGCCCGCGATAGCGCGCATGCAGGCCTCAAATCTGCTCGATCACATTTTGCAGAGCATTGAACAGGCCTCCGCAGAGAAACCTGTGAAGGGTGCGCTGGGTAAACCGGCTGACCGGCTGCTGATGCTCATTGGCCACGACACAAATATCTCGAATGTGGCGGGGCTTCTGCGCCTGACGTGGATTGCCGACGGACGCCGCGATGACACGCCGCCCGGCGACGCGCTCGTCTTTGAGCTGTGGCACTCTTCGGCCACAAATGATGATTCAGTGCGTATCTATTATACGACGCAGACTCTCGAACAGATGCGCGGAGAGACACCACTCAGTGCGGAAAACCCGCCGGTTCGCGTTCCAGTATTTCTGCCATCGTGCAGCCGCAGCGACTTTTCCTGTTCGCTGAGCGACTTCAAACGAGATTTAACACAGGCAATCGATCCAAACTTCGTGATCCTTCAGTAGCGCTGACATCCAGCCTGATACGAGCGCCCGGATGATGCTCCTCGTGGGCGCTCGCGTGTGCAGGCTGTCCATGCAGAAGGCGCTCCGCTCTAAAAGTGATAGCGAAGAGCAAGCTGCATGAGTCTCGGAGGCATGGCGCTTACTGCCGACCCGAAGCTTCCGCTGGAGATATTTCCCTGCACGGCAGATGCACCAAAGAACTGTGCGTGGTTGAACACGTTGAAGGCCTCGATACGAAATTCGAGGGCACGGTTGTCGCTCACCAGCAGGTGACGGGACAGCGTGGCGTCCATGCTCTCCATGCCGGGCCCGGAGAAGAACCGCCGCCGCGCATTGCCCATGGTCCCCAGCTCCGGCAGTGAGAAGCTGCCCGCATCGAACACCGGCGCGCCGCCGCGCGGGTTCCGGTTCAGATGCAGCGCTTCCCCGCTCCACTCTGGCGTGTCGACGCCATTGTTGTTGATGCCGTTAGGAATCGTCCCAAGCAAAGACGTGTCGTTGTTATTCAGCAGCGTTACCGGCAGCCCCGATGTGCATCGCGCGATGCCCGCAAGGCTCCAGCCTGAGGCCACCGCATGGGCCCATCCCTTGGCGGCAGCAGCAGGAATACGATAGTCGAAGCTCGCCACGAAATTATGCCGCATGTCGAACGCCGAGAGGCCGCGGCTCAACGATGGATTCAGGGGATTGACGGGCTCAGGCAGGCCTGCGGACTGGTCGATCGACTTGGAGTAGGTGTACCCCGCCAGCCACTCGAGCCTGCGCCCGCGATGATTGAAGCTCACCTCGAGCGCGTGATAGCTCGCATTCGCGATTGTCCGCTGCAGCTCGACGCTGCCGAATGCGGGGCCAAACTGCGTGCGCGCGGCCTGCTCGTTGAATGGGCCGCATGCCGAGCCAAGGCTCAGGCACAACTGCGGGTCCGCCGGATTTACCTCCTCCAGCACCAGCAGATGATGCGAACCTGCGCCGACATAGCTCACGGTGATCAGCGTCGAGTCGCCAAGCTGCCGCTCCACGCTCGCCATCCAGTGCTCCGCATATGGAGTCACGTCCTGGGGATCGACGGCCGGAATGCCTACCAGCGGCTCGAACTGGCTCCAGTCGACTGTCGTATTCGGATGCGCGCGGCTGGCGCCATAGGCTACCGTCTGCAGCGGAAAACGCTGGCCCGCGTCGGCCCCTGTCGCCGCCACGGTGAAAGGCGACTCGAACAGCGGCGGTGCAGCAGAGGTGTAAGTGTAGCCATAGGGAGGATTCGCACTCATGATGCCCGCCGACAGCCCCTCAAATGCCGTATAAAACATCCCGTAGCCGAGGCGAATGCTGGTTTGGCCCGCGCCGCCGGTGAGTGCGTGCGCAATGCTGTTCTGCGGGGCCGGCGACCACGCGATGCCGATGCGCGGCGCGAGATTGTTCCTGGCCGGAGCCAGAGAACGCGGCACGCCCGGATCGCCCGGAAAGACGAGCCCCTGCGGCGCACCGGAAAAGACCTGCGACTGCTCGCCTTTCACCAGCGTCTGCAACTGATTGAACTTTTCGCTCCACGGCCGGATGCGGTCCCAGCGTGCGCCGTAGTTCACGGTCAGCCTGTCGGTCGCCTTCCAACTGTCCTGCGCAAAGGCAGCGGCATAAAAATTGCGATTGTAGAAGTCGCGCGCCTGGCCCTGGGTGTAGTTCGACGGAATGCCGAGCAAAAAATCCGCAAAGTCGAGTCCTGTCTCCGACCCGTTGAAGGAGAAGCTCCCGTTGAACACGACATCGGGATGCGTGTTGATCTGATTGGCATGGAACTCGCCGCCGAACTTCAGACCGTGCCTGCCCGCAATGCGCGAAAATGCGTCGCCGACTTCATAGATATTCTCGGCCTGCACCAGAGCCGTTGTGTCCACGCCAAAGGTGAAGTCATTGAGCGCGATGTTTTCAATTCCTTCCGTCGAGGGCTTGAGCGCAACAATGCCGTTGAATCCCTGATCGGTCA
The DNA here is from genome assembly GCA_035549115.1 of Occallatibacter sp. Taxonomy (GTDB): domain Bacteria; phylum Acidobacteriota; class Terriglobia; order Terriglobales; family Acidobacteriaceae; genus Telmatobacter. Next base: position 37,977 of record DASZRQ010000129.1, read on the forward strand.
GCGATGGCCCAACGCCGCCTTTGGGCTGGCCAACGGCGTTGTCGTTCCGCATAAAGCTCAGGTGAAACTCGTTCAGCGCTGAGCTGCCGAAGGTGGCCGCGTCGGCAAGGCTCAGCAGTTGCGCCCTGCCATTTGAGGTGGCGTCGAAGCCGGGAACGCTCGCTCCTCCCGTGCCGGTTGGATAGGGGTTGTCGAGCGAGTAATCGTCGAGGAAGTAGTATCCGGTCAGCGTACCCTTGCCGTGCGTCCAGTCCGCGCGCAGCGCGCCTTTGTCGTCTTCGAGTGTCTCCGCATTGGCAGATGTGGCAAACAGCGCCGCTCCCGCATTCGGCTGCGGAATGGAGGACAGCAGATACCGCGCCGGCGCGGACCATGCCGACTGCGGAATCTGGCCGTCCGGCAGCACTTCCGCATAAGGCTCATCGGCCGTGACGGTGCGGCCGAGCCGCTGAGACAGAATGCCCGCCCAATAGCTGCCGTTTACAGACCCGGTGAGCGGAAGCTGGCTGAAATCGCCGCTCCGCTCGGCAAGCGTTGGCACGGCGATGTTGCCGGTGTCGATGCCTTCGGTCAGCCGCGTGCCTTGATAGTCGCCAAACAGGGCCAGGCTCTTGGTCCGCAGGGGCATTCCGCCCAGCGTGCCGCCAAACTGGTTTTGCCGGTAAGCCGCCCGCTGCTGCGAAAAGTAATTCCGCGCGTCGAGAGCCGTATTGCGCAGGAACTCGAATGCGCTGCCGTGCCACTGCGCCGTTCCCGCCCTGGTGACCACCAGAATCTGGCCGCCGCTGGAGTTGCCGTACTCCGCATCGAAGTTCGAGGTCAGCACGCGAAAGCTGTCGATCGCATCGAGATTCGGCACGATCGACGTGCCCATATTCACGTCCTCTTCCACGTCGCTGCCATTCACGCGAAAGCCGTTCGAGGACTCGCGCTGCCCGCTGATAGAGAGATTGCCGGGGTTCACATCGCCGGAGGGCGGCGTGGACGCGACGCCTGTCATGATGACCGCGCCGGGCTGGGCCGTGTTTTGCGGAACGATGCCGGGCTGCACCGCCATCAGGTCCGTGAAGCTACGCCCATTCAGAGGGACACTCTCAATCTTCTTCTCATTCAGCGCCTCGCCCAGTTGCGTGCTGGTTGTCTCCGCGGCAAGGGCATCGGCCGTCACCTCGACAGTCTGGTTGCCTGCCTCGATCAGGAGCGTAATGTCCAGAGGCGCAGCTGGTTCTGCGCCGGAAACCTGGATCACCGACCGGTACGGAGCAAATCCATCCTCGTGAACTTCAATCAGGTACGCGCCAGCTTCCGGGAGCACGGCTCGAAAATTGCCGCTGGCATCGCTTTGCACGACCGCGGACCGCCCGCCAGCCGCCTGGCTCAGGGTGACCTCGGCTCCGGGAATGACAGCGCCCGTCGCATCATGGACGACACCGGCCACGGGCAGGCCCTGCGCGCATATGGAAGCCGTAAACGACAGAATCAGAAGGAGAAAAAGAACGGGAACAGCACGATATCTCATGGCATTGTCCGCTTGGGACGCATGCCCTGCCGTCAGCTCCAAAACCCTGCTTGCGGCACGCACTTTAATTGCGACCCAATCGGTCCTCTTTTAATGAGGACAAATTAGGTCCGCATTTCCCGCAGTGACAGGGATCACAAGGCATGCGAAGGAGTGCTGCTAGGCTTGCAGGCTCGATACCGGAAACAGCAGATCAGCCGCATGAGGCTGTATGCCGTGTTTCTATGCAATGCGGCGCAACGGAGGCTCGTTCAGAAGCATCTCCGTGGTCTGGACAATGGGGTTGGCGTGGAACCACTTCCGAAAGATGTTGTCGCGCAACAGATTCGCGATGGCCAAAAGCGACATGCCCTGGTGATGCGCCATCCACTCGCGCACCAGCACCGGCTCACGCAGCGAGCCGGAATAGTCGGCTGCCTCGTAAAATCCGTATGCGCCCACCCATCCGGCCGACTGCATGCGGCGCAGGTTGTCGAGCGACTCGCCCGGATGAATACCGAGCGCGAGAAACGTGGCATAGGGCGCCACGACCGGTCCCGCCGTAGCTTCAGGACTGAGCGCAATGCTCGGCATGCCGAAGGCGCGGTAGCCGTAGTCGCCGGCCTCGTTCCTCTCCGCCGAGCCGGATTCGGAGATGCCCCAGGGAATGTGAAGACGGCGCGCAAAGGCGCGCTGCACCTCGACGCATGCGGATTCCGCCTGAGCCAGCAAGGAGTCCTTGCCGCTTCGCATCCAGAGGCCCGGCATCAGGTATTCGAAGATGGTTCCCGTCCAGGAGACGGGGAGATGCTGACCAAAAGCCTGGCGCTGGGCGCGGTCGAGCGATGTCCAGCTCTGCTGCGGCAGATCGCCCCGCGCAATGGCAAGAAACGTCGCAACACGGGCTTCGGAGGCAAGCAGGTCATAACAGGCATCGTGAAGTTTCTCGGTCGAAGGGTTGTAGCCAATCGAGAGCAGGCGGCGGCCGGGGTGCACGAACGAGGAAAAATCCGTGGCCTCGATCATGCGCCCAACCTCTTGCCGGATGGCGCGCAGCTTTGCCGCCAGTGCAACAAGATTGGTATGCGCGCGGCTGAATGGCTCCTGAAAATCTGCCGCGGGCTGATCCGGAGCGGTGGCCGCAGGTTTCTCAGCGACTGCGCGCTCATGCAGATGCCGGGCGATAGCAATCGCGCTCTCCAGGGAAAGCTCGGAGCCGCCGCCTTCATCCATCGAGCCGGAAGGCAGGCCGTGCAACAGATCGCGCAATCCGAGCTGCCTGCTTCGTTCTCGATATTCAGGCAGAACCCATGGCAGGTACTCCCTGAACAATGCGCGCAAAGCGCGCACGCGATGCAGAGTCTCATGCTGCCACCAGGTAGCGCCATTCTCGACGGCGTATTTCAGCGCTGCTTCCGCCTCGGGGAACCATTCGTTCCACATATGCAGGTCCGCTGAGGCCACGGGAGGAGCAAGAGGTCCGTTCGTATCGGGCCCGCCCTCCTCCGCATGCATGATGCGAAAATGCGTTCGCAGGCCAGCCAGCAGTTGCGGCGAAAAGAGCGGCCTGCGCGGCAGATCATCGATGCCCTGATGCAGCGCCAGGAGCGATGCGACAAAGTTTCCGCTGTCTACGGAGGAGATGAACGGCTCACCATCCAGAGGAGCAAGAGTCTCCGTGCTGTACCAGTTGCACAGGTTGCCATGAAACTTCTTCATGCGCGCGAGCGAGGCGAGAGTCTGCCCCGTCAGCATCGCGAACTCCGGCACGGTAAGAAAACCCAGCTCACACGCAGCCTGGCGCGCATTCAGCAGCATGCCGAGATTCGTTGGCGAAACGCGCGCCGCTTCAACTCTGGTTTCTTCGTTCACATTGTCGGGAATGAGGTGGTTGTGCCGGTCCACGCCGAATTCATGGAAATAGCGCCAGATGCGAAGCGCATGCTCCATCAGAAACTCGCGAGCCGCCGGCTCAAGCGGGGGGCGGCGGCGCGGAGATCCGCCCAGCCAGGAGGCCGCAACTCCAGACAAAGCCCACAACAATAGGATTGGATATGCGATCCATAGCGTGCTCGGCCGAGCAAAGAACCAGAGCGACAGGGTGAGAGCCGCGGCGGCCAGAGGCATGATCGAAAGATACCGGTCGGTGGGCATGCGCCGGAGCGAACGCATCTCAGCCTGCGCGGCAGTCTCCCACTCCAGCAGGCGCTCTCCCGTGATCCATCGCCGGATCAGCGAGCGAAGAATCGCATCGAGCATGAGGAATGTCTGATGCAGCAGCAGCGTAAGCCGGAAAAGCACCAGGAGGAGATTGCGTCCCGCTGCCTGAAGCGCTTCGCGGCATTGCGCTGAGTTGGCGCGCAGAATACCGCGGCCCAGTTGAACGGCAGCCGGAAACAGCGATGAAAAGCTCAGCAGGCAGAGACTCGCAATTGTCCAGTAGACCGGGCCTCGGGGCATATGGAACCAGCCCGCGACAAACAACACGAGCAAAGCTGGATCCACGATGGAGCGGCGCAGATTGTCGAAGATTTTCCAGCGTGAGATTGCCGAGATCGGATTGTGCACCCAGCGGCCGGCCTCATTAGGAACTCTCGAAAACAGCCACTGAGCAATTTGCCAGTCGCCGCGCACCCAGCGATGCTGGCGGCGGCTATACGCGCTGTAGTGCGAAGGATAATCGTCGATTACCGCAATATCGGACGCCAGGCCGGCACGCACATAGGCCCCTTCAATCAGGTCGTGGCTCAGCAGGGCGTTGCGCGGAAATCTGCCATGCAGCACGGTGTGGAACGCTGCGACCTCATAAATTCCCTTCCCCGTAAATATCCCTTCTCCTATGAGGTCCTGATAAGCGTCGGAAGCGGCATGCGAATACGGATCGAATCCGGTTTGGCCTGAAAATATGCTGGCCATGCGCGAGCGCGCATCGGGCTCCACTAGGATGTCGACGCGTGGCTGAAGAATTCCATAGCCCGAAGTGACGACATGGCGTCGAGAGTCAATGACCGCCCGGTTCAACGGATGCGCGATGGCGCCGGCAAGCCGCGCCGCAGCTCCGCGCGGAAGCCGCGTATCGCTATCGAGCGTAAGAATGTAGCGAATGCCCGAAAGCCTGTCTACGCGGCCGGCCTTGATGGGAAAAGCATCGTACTCGCCGGCCAGAAGCTGGTTGAGATCAAGCAGCTTGCCGCGCTTACGCTCCCACCCCATCCACACTCCCTGCCGCCGGTTGAAAATCCGATGGCGATGCAGGAGCAGAAATGAGCCGCGCTGTTTTGCTTCGTACTTCTCGTTGAGTTCATCGATCAGCCGGATGGCGAGATCAACCAACGGATGGGAATCCCGGTCTCTGGGTTTGGTCAGCGAGTCCGGCAGATCCGTGAGCAGTGCGAAATGAAGATTCTCCTGCTGATTCGCAAGAAACCGCACTTCAATGCCATTGACGAGCTCGCGCACCTGCTTCTCACTTAAAAGCAAAGCGGGAACGGCCACCAGCGTAGCGCAATCCGCGGGAAGTCCCCTGCTGAAATCAAGCTTGGGAAGCGGCTCCGGATCGAAGAGCGCCGTTACGCATTGATTGACGAGCTCAACCGCATTCTGCAGCGCGAGCGGCAGCAAAACCAGAACGGCAAAGAGAAACAGGGCGATCCCCCGGAACCAGGCAAGCGCAGGGAAAAGCACAAGCGCAAGAATGGCGAGGGAAACGATCAGGATGCTGTTGATGTAAAAGTCCGCGCCATGCGTCCGGATGAAGCTGCGCATGCGCCAGACAACGGGAGGATGAAAGCCTGCCCGCTGCGCCAGCAGAGGAAAGCCGGAACCGATGAGATAGTAGCCGACATGGATGCGGCGGCGCTGCATGCGCGCATCCTCAACTGGATGAAGGGCCGCGCGGCGCGCAATCTCAAGCGCAATCTGCACCACTTCCCTTTCCGTGCAGTCCGAGTAGCGCGCAACAAGCGCAATGCGTTTCCGGTAGAGCTCGCGGCTCTCGAAATCCATCTTCATGTACGCGCCGGCCGGGTCTTCGGCAAGAAGGCGATCGAAGAGAATGAGCGGCTCAATCAGCGAAGTCCAATCCATGTGCGCAATTGCATCGAGGTTCGCCAGCCGTTCCGGAAGACGGAGATCGGCCGCTGACACGGAATACTGGTCGATCTGCCGCATGCTATCCAGCAGCGACTCAAGCAAAATGAATTGCAAAAAGCCGGGCATGATCCAGAGCTCGTCGACGGTCAGCGGATCATGGGCCTGCGCTGTCTGGATAAAGACGCTGAATTTCGCTCCGGAAAAAATCCCTTCCAGGACATTCAGGCAGAGGCCGGCGAGGGCCTGCACACGAGGCTCAGCCGCGCCTGAGGCCGCGACAATCCGCGGCAGCGCCGCAATCAATTGCTTTTTATTGGATACGGCAGCCAGCGCATCGCGCAGACTGCGGCCGTGTGCGCGCAGCTCAAGCAAAGCCGGAATGGTGGAATCGCTGGAATCCTTCCACTGCGCGGCATCATCGAGAGCCGCAAATCTTTCCTCAAGCTGCGCCATGGCGGCCTCTGCCGCATCGATGCGCACATGGCAATTGCCCGCCGATTGCGGCTTATGCAGCACATCCCACGAAGCGACAATATGCGCGACGCTTTCAAGCCGCTCTGCGAATTCAATCTGCCCTGCCTGTGCTGCGGCTTCGAGGATGGGGTTCGTTTCCATCATGAGTGATCACCTGTAACTTGCAGCTTGCATCTCGAACATCTCGGCGTAGCGGCCACAGCGGGCCATCAACTGACTGTGACTTCCCTCCTCTACGATGCTTCCAGCCTCGAGGACGACGATGCGGTCGGCCATGCGCACCGTCGAAAACCTGTGCGAGATGAGAAGGGCCATCTTGCCGTCAGTCAACTCGGCAAAGCGCTCGAAGACCTCCAGTTCGCTGCGCGCATCCAGAGACGCCGTGGGTTCATCGAGGATGAGCAACTGCGCATCGCGCAGATAGGCGCGCGCAAGGGCCAGCTTCTGCCATTCGCCGCCCGAAAGATCGACGCCGCTCTCGAATCTGCGGCCCAGCATCTGGCCATACCCATCCTTCAGGCGCGCGATCACGTCGCTGGCCAGGCTCTTGTGTGCGGCCGCTTCAATCTGCTCCATGGGCGATTCCCACTCGATGCGGCCAACCGCGATGTTCTCGCGGGCCGTCATCTCGTAGCGCACGAAATCCTGAAAGATGACGCCAATATGCGCGTGCAGATCGGCGAGATCGTACTCGCGCAGATCGACCCCATCGAGAAGAATCTGACCTTCGGTCGGGTCGTAGAGGCGCGTAATCAGTTTGACGATGGTTGTCTTGCCCTGGCCGTTCTCGCCGATGAGCGCGATCCTCTCCCTGGGGCGAAGAATGAAATTGAAATTGCGCAGAACGGTCCGTTCCGTGCCTGGATACACAAAAGAGACATTGCGGAATTCGAATCCGCCCGTAATGACCGATGGGAATCGCAAAGCGCCAGGCTTCGATTCGACGCTGGGCTTCATCTCGAAGAAGGCCAGCAAATCCGTGAGGAAGAGCGCTTGATCGGCCACTCCGGAAGCCGTTGAAAACATCTGCTGGATGTTGCTCATCGCCTGCAGAATCGCGGCGGTGATCAATGTGAGATCGCCGACCGTGTAGACGCCGTGGATGGTGCGCAGGATGCTCAGGATGTAGGCGCTGTAATATCCGAGCTGGCTGAGAATGGAGAGCACTCCTCCCCAAAAGAGGCGGCGGCTGTTCAGGCTCTCATTCTCAACGCGAATCGCATCGGAGAGCGCCGTGAACCGCGCCGTAAGATACCCGCTGAGGTTGAAGAGCTTGAGCTCCTTCGCGGTCTCCTTGCTGCCGCCCACCTGGCGCAGATAGTCCATCTGCCTGCGGGCGGGCGTCTGGCGAAAATTCTTGGCATATGTCAGGAAGGCAAAGTGGCTCTCGCCAAGGAACGCGGGCACGACGCCCGCAATCAGCAGAAACAGCAGCAGCGGCGAGTACTTGATCAGCACCGCCGAAAAGGCCAGCGCGGTCGCTGTCTGCTGAATCAGCCGGCCCAGAAGCTGAATCATCGCAAGCCTGTCCGTGGCCTGCACACGGGCGCGCTCCAGGCGATCATAAAAGACAGGATCTTCATAGACAGTAAGATCCAGCGCCGCGGCCTGGCGCATTACTTCGACGCTGGCATGATGAGTGTAGCGATCCGCGAGAAGACTGTCGCAGTAGTCAATAGCGCGCGAAAGAAGCGCGATCAGCACTGCGAGAAACATTTCCCCGGCGACGAGCCACCAAAAATACGGCGGCAGTGGCCGGCTGATGCGAATCTGATTGACGCCATCGATAATGAAGCGGCCAACGATGCCAATGCCGACAGGCAGAAGCGCCACAAGAATACGCAGCGAGATATTCCACGCGACTACCGCGGGGCCTGACTCCCAGACAAACCGCAGCACAGGAGGAATGTTGCGCAGAGCGCGCAGACGATCTGCCCACGCACCACTGTGCGAAGAGGGGGACGCCTGCGGAGGCGCCTGCGATGAGGTGCTGGGCTTTGCACTATCCATGGCAGAGATCGCTCGTTGCCGCTCGTCCAGTGCATGACACATGCGCTGGGCGTACCGGCGAAACGCAACCTCGTTGAACCAAGGAAAACTTACAGAAAATCGGCGACTGCCTGTGCGGCCCTGAGAAGGCTCTTACCAGGTCGGATGCGCGATGAGTGCGCGGTGTTGTTTATACGAATCGTACCATCTATTCGATGGGGCGTTTCACCAACTTGCAGTGCGGCGCAGGAAATTTGCGTCTCACCATGCGCGCGAGAAGTTCGGCCCCGCCTTGTCTTCGCCGCGCAGGCGGCTGTTTACCCCTGCGTCGAGCTCGATGGTGCGGCTGAAAAGCCAGATTACGTCGGAGAGCCTGTTCAAATAAGCAACCACTTCGGCCGGGGCATCGCCGCGGTTCTCGACAAAACGCACCACGCAGCGCTCGGCGCGGCGGCAGACCGTGCGCGCAACCTCATATGCAGCAGACCCGGTATGCCAGCCGGGCAGCGACCAATCGGCAAGAATGCCTTCCCTGCTCTCAAGCTGCTCGACGATGGCTGTGAGGTTGTCCACGTCGGCATTTGTCAGCAGCGGCTCGCCCTTGCGCCGCTCCGCCGGAGTGGCCAGCGCGCCGCCCACGCGAAACAGCATCCGCTGAATCTCCTCGGTCCATGCGGCAATCTGCGTGTGGCCGCAGATACTGCGGGCAAAGCCAAGATGAGCATTCAGCTCGTCCACCGTGCCGTAGGCCTCAACGCGCAAATCCGCTTTCGAGACGCGAACACCGCCCGCGAGGCCTGTCTGCCCTCCGTCTCCGTGTTTGGTTGCAATGCTCATGGATTCTTCTTTCCCAATCCCGCAATCGCGGCAGAACCCGGCGGCATGCTCAGCGAACATGCCGCCACTCCAAGCCTATCGCAAGGCTCTATCGTTTTTTCAACCTCCAGGATTCTCCGCCGAAACTCAGTTTCACTCCCGAGCGCACTGTAAACGGCAGCGCGGGATAACCGAAGGCCTCAAAATAATGCTCGCTCAGCAGGTTTTGCATGGTCGTGTAGACATTGAGCCGCGCGTTGAGTTGCCACCCGCCGCCGACCTCCAGGCGCTGATAGCCCCCGAGCAGGTTGCGATTGGGAAGAAGCAGGCTGGTGCCGAAGTCGGCATCGCTCAGATAGTCGCTATCGTCGCGGCTGCCGACAAGGGTTCCCGTGAACGAGGCATAAAACCGGCCGCGCGTGTAGTGCAGGTCGAAGAAGCCGGTATGCGGCGCGATCCGGAATGGGCGTGCGCCCACCAGCGGCGAATATGCGCCGATGGGAATGCTCCCGAAGTTGAATGTGGTGTTGTAGCTTGGCGCAAGATTGTCGCTCGAGAAGGAGCGCTGCACCACTCCATCGGTATAGGTGTACCCGCCGCGGGCGAACAGGTGACTGCCGATCTGTGTCTCTACCTCGAACTCGATCCCCTGCGCGCGATAAGCAGACGAGTTGACGTATGCGCCGCCGTACTCGAAGGGCGGCAGGTTGGCCGCCGGGATGCCCAGCTCGATGAGACCTGCCTGCGGCACATACTCCACGCCATTGGTGAACTCATTATGGAAATAAGTGACAGCCGCAACCGCGCGGCCGTGAAAAAACTGCTGATCCACACCGCCATCGTAGGAGCGCGCATCCTCCGGCCCGAGCGGAGAGACGCTGTACTGCTCAATCAATTGAGCCCCATTGCTCAAAGGAGCCAGCAGGCCATACAGCGAATTTGTCTGCTGATAAATGCTCGGTTCCTTGATGCCCTTGCCAAAGGTGCCATGCAGCTTGGTACCGCTCAGCAGCCCATCGGACGAGGGCCGGACGAGGTAATATGCAAGCGATGCGCGCGGCGTGGCCGCGAAACCGAAGAGTCCGTTGTCTTCAAGGCCTGAACCGGCGGTCCAGAAAAGCCGGTTGTGGATGTCTCCTGTGAGCTGGACGGTGTAGCTGTAGTTGTCGCGCTCGATGCTCGAGGGCGTTGCGCCAGCATCACCCGTGGAGCCCTGCTCATGCTCGTAGCGAAAGGCTCCCAGTGCGACCAGATGCGCATTCACGCTGTAGTCGCTTTGCATGGAGGCGATGTCGCGCCCGGTGAACAGGAGATACTGCGATGGATCGTTGCTGTACTGAAAGAGCGCCTGGCCATGAACGGAGTAGCCATTGGCGCCGGTGATGGTCACCACCGCGCCGTCATAGTAGCCCGTATTGGGATCGTAGATGCCGGTGGCGCCAAAGCTGTTGATCTGCTCATGCTGCCGCAGTCCGCCATACCGCACCACATTATGCCACCGTGCGGTGGGTTGGCTGTTCCAGGCCGCGGCAATGTAGTCGTCCTGCTCCTTCTGCTGGGAGTCGTCCGGAATGCCGTAGAGCGCGATGGCATTCGGCTGCCCTGCTGAGACGGCCAGATGCCGCGCCGTCAGGCGCAGATCGTTGGCGCGATTCAGCGCCCAGCCAAAATTCCCCGCATAGGTGGCATTATGAAACTCGCTGTTCGGCAGATTATTGTCCGTATCGAGCCGGGCAAAAGCGGAGTAAAGGTCCACGCCATGGGTGCTCAGCCCCGCGGTGACTTCGTTGCGATACGTGCCAAAGTTGCCGCCATCTCCGCTGTAAGTCAGCAGCGGCAGCCGGGTTGAGCCGCGCGGCGTGGTGATGCTCACCACACCCGCCAGAGCATCTGCGCCATACAACGCGCTGTTGGGCTCGCGCAGCACTTCAATCGACTGCACACCGGTATTCGACAGATTGGCAAACTCCACAGCACCGCCAATGGTATTGGCAGGCACGCCGTCGATCAGTACCTTGTTCGCATCGGAGCCGCCTCCGCGGATGAACAGCGCCGTGGTGCCGCCGATCTCGCCCGTCTGCGTAAGCTGCGCGCCGGGCACAAGGCGCAGCGGGTCTTGCACTTCAAGTGCATTACGAAACTCCTCGGCATGGATCACCGTGACTGAAGCTCCGGTCTGCGCCTCCGGTGTTGGCGTTCCAGTGGCCGTAACCGTGACTTGCTGCGTCAGCGTCGGCGTGGCCAGCGTGATCTTCCAGTCTGCCCCGGCCGCTTGCTCCAGATAGCGGGCCGCAGTGGTCTGCACGGGAAAAGATGCGGCAGCGACGCGCACCCGATACCAGCCCGCCGCCGGAATGTCGAAGCGGAAGGTTCCATCCGCGGAAGTCGCAGTGCTCTGCAGGATGCGGCTGCCCTCGAGCAGATCAACCTTGGCCGAGATAACTGCCGCTCCAAGCGGGTCGTGCACCTGGCCGCGCAGTGTGCCCCCGTTTTGAGCGAGCAGCAAGTGCGGCTCTCCAACAAATATCAGCAACGCCGCCGTAATCACACGGCTGAAATGGATTGATGGAGCAATGGTTTCTGCAAACCACGATCTGCAGAGCGAGACAATGCGTGTTGCAAACATAGTTCCCCCCTCGGGATGGTGCTGCGGCAGGGCCGGTCTCCTGGCTTGCGCGTCATCAAGCACGTACAGCCTTCCCAGAGCAAAGCCCCAGTGGCCTTTCTGTACGTCTCTCGGCGTTTACAGTTACGGGGTAGCGGCGGAATCGCACCGCGCTTCCCGACACCCTGCCGGTTCTGAGTTGTGGAAATACAGCGCACGTGTACACGCGCACTCGTCAAAGCGGGAAGAAATGTGCAGGCTGCTGCCGCCTTATCCGCGAAGAGGACGAGGCGGTATGCTCTTCAACTCTCCCATCGAAGTTGAACAAGCCCGGTATCTCTCTGGCCGGTCTCCTGACTCACGCTTCAGCAAGATGCAGCAGCCTTCCCAGAGCATCGCTCCAGTGGCTTGAACAGATGGCGCATCTCTCGGCGTTCACAGTTACGGGGTAGTGACGGATTCGCACCGTCTTCCCGAACACCAGATATTGGCAACGATAGCGAGTGCGGACGGCGGGGTCAATGTCGGCGCTGGTACGGGTACAGGATTTGAGAACAGTCCATTTGAAAGAGAGGAGGGATTTACCACGCCAGAAACCCGCGATCGGGACTCAATGGCGGGGACGACGGGGCTCGAACCCGCGACCTCTGCCGTGACAGGGCAGCGCTCTAACCAACTGAGCTACGTCCCCAGGGATAAACCTGGGCTCCGGTTCCGCAATCGCTACTGGGGAATCACTACTGCAAATCCCCTGAGCCTGCTCCGCCGGAGCGCATCGCTGCCTGGACAGGCGCGGTGCGTTGTCGCTTGCGCAACATGATTGAGTGTATCAGAAATGGCTCCTTTGGTGGGGCCTGGGCAGCGTATCGTTTCAGGCGTAATTTCCTCAGTCCCAACATTTTGGTCGCCTGTGGGTTTGCGCCTCCGGTACCCTGCCCCTATGAGACGGTTTGTGATTGCCTTCCTGCTGCTGAGCGGTCTGTCCACAGTGCAAGCCGCGGCGCAGGCAGGCGCGGACGCCCGCGCGCAGGAGTTGATTCGTGTTCTTGAAATGAAGCCGCTGCCCAAAGAGTCCGGCTATCTGGCGCTCATCAGCTCTTCCGCGCAAAAGATGCTGGTCCACGGCAAACGCATTGCTGTGCAGAGCCAGGTCTATTACATGCTCACGCAGGACAGGCCCATCAACTACCTGCACTGGCTCGAGCCGGACGACACGCACATCCTGATTGAAGGCGGTCCGGTGGACTACTTCATCTTTCATCCGGATGGGAAGGTGGAGGAGATCACGCTGGGGCGCGATGTGGCCGCAGGCCAGCGGCCGGTGATCCCTGTTCCAGGCGGATGCTGGAAGGCTCTGCGCCTGCATCCCGGCGCGCGCTACGCGCTGATGGCCAATGCGCTCTCACCGGAGTTCACGCCAGACCGCGTGAAGATTGGCGCGGGCCCGGCATGGATCAAGCGCTATGCGGGCGCGGCTCCGTGGGCCACGCCTGAGGCGCTGCGTGCCCTCATCGGCCCCAACTGGATTCCGAACGAATAAGCCGCCGCTCTATGCGGACCAGGCAACGCGCCGGTTCGATGCGGTAAAGCCCATATCCGAGGAGATGCCGCGCACGCACTGCAGCAGATGGTTGGCAATCGTTGGCAACTTCTGCGCCGTCACGCGGAACGATGGCCCGGAGACGCTCACCGCCCCCACCGGCTGCCGCTGCGCATCGAGCAGAGGCACCGCAATGCAGCGTAGTCCCTCTTCCAGCTCCTCATCGTCGATGGCATAGCCGCGCCGGCGTGTCTTCTCGATCTCGGTGCGCAGAGCCTCGGCGTTGCCGATGGTGCGCGAGGTAAAGCGCTCAAATTTGGTGCGGCGCAGAATCTCATTGACGCGCTCCTCTGGCAGGAATGCCAGAATCGCCTTGCCCACCGAGGTGCAGTAGACCGGATTGCTCGATCCAATGCGCGTAATCATGCGCACGGAGCGCGCGGGCTCAATCTTGTCGATGTAGATGACGTGCGCCTGCTCCAGAACGCACAGGTGCGCTGTCTCCTCGGTCTCCGCCACCAGGCGGCGCAGGTGCGGCTGCGCGCGGTCGCGCAAATCGTACTGCTCAATGGCGCGGTTGCCGAAGTCGAACAGCCGCAGCCCCAGCCGGAATTTGCCATTGGTGGTGCGCTCCACCATGTGATGCCGCTCCAGCACCATCAGAAAACGATGGGCCGTGCTCTTGTGCAGTTGCAGCGATGCCGCCACCTGCGCAAGGCCCAGCGGCGTTTGACTCTCTCCCAGTAAATCCAAAACAGCAAAGGCCCGGTCCAGGGCCTGCACCTTATAGGTACCTTGAGGGGCTGCGTCTCGCATTTTGGTCCTCTGTTTCGCTTGTTGAGCGCAAAACCAGTTTCTCAGGATATGAGATTTCCGTCAAGAATCTGGTACGGCTGCCCCCTCAGGCGGGAACGGCATCTCCCTCGCCGGGCGCGAGGAAGAGATTGGCCTCAAGGCCATGCTGGCGGGTATAGAGATCGTAGTAGCGGCCGCCCAGGGCGAAGAGCTCCGCATGGTTTCCACGCTCGACAATGAGGCCCTGCTCCACCACGAGAATCTGGTCGGCGCGGCGAATCGTCGAGAGCCGGTGCGCGATGACAAAGGTCGTCCGCCCCTGCATCAACTGGTTGAGCCCGGCCTGAATCATCGCCTCCGACTCCGAGTCGAGCGAGCTGGTGGCCTCGTCGAGAATCAGAATGCGCGGCTCGGCCAGCAGCGCTCGGGCAATCGAGAGCCGCTGCCGCTGTCCGCCGGAGAGTTTGACTCCGCGCTCGCCGACAATGGTGTCGTAGCTCTCCGGGAACCGCTCGGCAAACTCATCCACGCGCGCCGTGCGGCAGGCAAAGAGAAACTGCTCTTCGGTCGCGTCCGGGCGCGAAAACATCACGTTGTCGCGTATGGTGCCGTCGAAGAGGAACGACTCCTGCAATACCACGCCCAACTGCGAGCGGTACGAGTTCAGGTCGACCTTCGCCAGATCGATGGCATCCACCAGCACGCGCCCCTGCAGCGGCGTATGAAAAGCACAGAGCAGGCTGATGATGGTCGACTTGCCCGAGCCCGAGGAACCCACCAGCGCCGTCACCGTACCGGGTTGCGCCTCAAAGCTGATGCCGTGCAGCACAGGCTTGTCCGCCTCGTAGGCAAACTCCACATTCTCAAACCGCACGTTGCCGGTGATCGGCGGCATGGCAATCGTGCGCCCCGGCTCCTGGTTCTCCTCGAGCTCGGCCATGATCTCGCCGGTGCGATCGAGACCGGCGAAGGCCTCCGTCAACTGCGTGCCGATGTTCACAAGCTGGAAGACCGGCGCGATCATCATGGCCAGAAACACGTTGTACTGGAAGTAGTCGCCCACGGTCCATGTGCTGTGCAGCACAAGCTGGCCGCCCATCCACATCACCAGCGACGACATGAGGCCGAACATGGTGGTGGAGGCCGCGGAGAGAACGCTGGTCATCGTCAGCGACTTCATCACGTTCTGCAGCAGCCGGTCCACGCCCACGGAGAAGACCGAGTGCTCGCGCTCCTCCGCGTGATACCCCTTGATGACGCGCACGCCGCCCAGCGACTCGGTCAGCCGGCCCGTCACTTCGGCGTTGATCTTGCCGCGCTCGCGAAAGATGGGGCGGATGGTCTTGAAGCCGTATTGCAGAACAAAGCTGAAGAGGCCGATGGCCGTGAACACGGTCAGCGTGACCGGCACGCTCTTGTGCAGGAGATAGAAGAAGGCCAGTCCGGCGGTAAAGATGCCGCCGACAAACTCGACCAGTCCCGTGCCGACCAGATTCCGCACGCCCTCTACGTCGCTCATGATGCGCGCCACAAGGGTGCCGGTGCGGTTCTCGTCATAGTAGGCCACGGAGAGCAGGCCCACATGCTTCTGCACCTGGCGGCGCATATCGGCGATCAGTCGCTGGCCGGCCTTCGAGAGCAGTTGTGCGAGCGAAAACGACGTAATCGCCTGAATCACCGTGGCAATGAGGACGATCACGATCAGCCTGCGCAGCAGGCCGGGATGCGCGTGCGCGGGATTCAGCGCCTGGTCGAGAAACTGCTTGCTCATGTACGGCATCACCAGGCCGGCCACGCGGTTGATGGCCATGAGCGCGAGGCCGATGAGCAGCAGCCCCTTGCGCGGCGCCACGAGCGCCCACACCTGCGGCCACAGCCGCTTCATGTTGATCTTGCCTTTGGGCTGGTCGGGCAGGCGCGCGCCGCGGCCATGCCCGGTGCGCTCGGCACGCATCGACATGCCCATTCCGCTGCGCATCGTCCCCATCGGCTAGACCTTCCCCGAGCGGCGTGCATCGATGAACGACTTCACGCACAAGAGCACATAGATCAGCAGCAATCCCGCCATCGTCAACTGCGAGGCCAGAGCAATCGCATCCGGCGCAATGCCCTCAGAGCGCGCATGCCCGTAACTGGTGAGCGCCCGCCCTGCCGCGCCCAGAAAGCCCAGCAGCCCGATGGTGACGTTGATGTGCATGAAGAGCTTGCGCCGCTTCTCGCTGGGGCTGATGGCCAGCCAGCCGAAAATCCCAAGCGCTAAGCCGAACCAGGTGGGGATCAGAGCCGTCGGGTGCTGGCTGCCGGTTCCAAAGAACCCCACGAGTCCCAGCACAATCAACAGCACCGCAAAAACCAGAGTCACCTTCGCCATACACGACCTCTCTTGACTTAAACGCCTGCGTTACCTGATGGGAATACAGATATTGGATGAGCGACCCGTACAGCCGATACACAAAGCGCGTTCACCACTACCGCTGAATGCGCGCCGACCCGCCCTGGGCAAAGGCCCGCACCTGATCGAGCGTCGCCATTGTCGTGTCGCCAGGGAATGTGGTCAGCAGCGCGCCATGCGCCCACCCCAGCTTCACCGCCTCCTCGTGCGGCTCGCCCGAGAGCAGCCCGTAGATAAAGCCCGCGGCAAAGCCATCGCCGCCGCCCACGCGGTCCAGCACGTCCAGCTCCGCCGTCGGCGCGGCATAGGCCTTTCCATCGATCCAGGCCACGGCGCTCCAGCTATGCCGGCTGGTGGAGTGCACTTCGCGCAGGGTGGTGGCCACGGCCTTTACATGGGGCAGCTTGGCCAGCACCTTGTCCATCATGCCGAAAAACACGCTGGGGTCGAGCTTCGACTTGGCCGCGATCTCCGGTCCCGGAATGCCCAGCCCCTTCTGCAGGTCCTCTTCGTTGCCAACCAGCACATCCACGTTCTCGACAATCTTGTGGATGGTCTCCACGGCGCGCTTGTCGCCGCCATGAATCTTCCACAGCTTCTCGCGGAAGTTCAGGTCGAAGGAGGTGACTGCGCCGGCGGCCTTGGCCTCGCGCATCATCTCCGCGGCCAGCTCGGCTGTAGTGGCAGAAAGCGCCGCAAAGATGCCGCCCGAGTGAACCCAGCGCACACCGCCCGCAAAGATAGCTTTCCAGTCGAAATCCCCCGGCTTGAGCTGCGCGGCCGCCTCATTGGAGCGGTTATAGAACACCACCGGCGCGCGGACACCGAATCCACGATCGCTATACACCGTCGCCATGTTCGGCCCGGTCACGCCATCGTGCTTGAAGTGCTTGTAGAAGGGCTTCACGCCCATGGCTCTCACCCGCTCGGCAATCAGATCGCCAATGGGATAGTCGGCCATCGCGCTGGCCACGCCGGTCCTCATTCCAAAACAGTCGGAGAGATTGGCGGCCACATTGAACTCGCCCCCGCTGACATGAATCTGGCACGCGGCCGCCTTGCGAAAAGGCACAATGCCCGGATCGAGCCTGTGTACCAGCGCACCCAAAGAAAGAAAATCCAGCGCGCCCTCTTGCGGAACTGCCAACCCCTTACTCATCGATCTTCACCTTGTGCAATTTTGGATGGAACTCGCTACGCGCCCGCCGCCTGCTTCATGTCTGTAAGCACCTGGTTCGGCGTCCAATCGTTGCCCGGATAAAACTTGATCACCTTGCCATTCGGCCCAATCAATGTGGTGGAAAGCGTGTGGCTGATGCTCCCATCGCTGCTCACGGTCAGGCCCACGTCGAAGTATTTGGCCATCTTCATGACCATCGGCTTGGCGGGCGCCGCGAAGTCCCAGTGCGCGAACACACGCGCGGTATCGTTGCTCATCATGTACTGCTCCCCATAGGCGCGCAGGCGGTCCGGCGTGTCGTGCTCGGGATCGAAGCTCACGCTCAGCAGATGGGTCTTGGCATAAAGTCCGGGATCGGCGGCAAGTTGCTTGTCGATCGTCGCAAAGTTGTGCGTCACCAGCGGGCAGAAATTCGGCAGCGGGCAGCGCGTATAGATAAAGGTGATGAGCAGTTCCTTGCCCCGGAACTGCTGCAGGTGAATCTCGCGGTTGTTTTCATTACGCAAAGCGAAATCCGGCACCGCATCGCCGGGTGCTGGCACATGGTAGATCGAGGTCGGGCGGTAATCCGGCTTGCCCTGGCCCACCACGACAATGTGATCCAGCAGCACGGTCGAATCGTCATCCGACACCAGCACATCCGCGGTAATAATGTCTCCCGGATGCAGCTCGCTGAGGATACTCGGGTCCTTGAGCTTGTACGGCATGGTCATCGCTTCCATGAAGCCGGGAATCGCCTCATGGTCAACCGTAACCTCGCCGGTGGAGGGGTTCGCGGCAACAACCTTACCGCGCAGATGATAGGTCTTGACGTTCGAACTCATCGTCTGCGACGCCGTTGGCGCACTGGAGTGGCATCCCGCGAGCAGGGACGCGCTCAGAATCACAAGGGAGAAAGTAAGTCGGCGCATCACACCCTAAAGTTTACAACTCTGCGCCCCCGCGCAGCGCCGGTGGCGCCCTCCCAGCGGTACAGCGTATAACCCAGATATGCGGCCGCGGGCGGGCATGGAAGGCACCCAAATAGACCAGTGGCTCGGCAGCGGGGGCCTGATTCTGGCCGCCAGCGAACGCGCCGCACGGGCGCTCCTGCTTGCCTATCATCAGCGCCGCCGCGCGGAGGCGCTTACCGCCTGGCCCACGCCCGCGATCCATACCTGGTCCGGCTTTGTCCGCTCCGCGTGGGAAGCGCGCTGTGCCGGTGACCGCATGCTGCTCTCTGCCGCGCAGGAGCAGGCGCTCTGGTCCGGCATTCTGGCGCGCGAAACACATCTCACGACCCTTCTCGCGGGACCGCGCCATCGCCTGGCGGCCATGGCCATGGAGGCGCATGCCCTGCTCTGCGGCTATGCGCCGCGCTATCTCCGGCAGCAGGCCCGGGTGGGCTGGGATCGCGATGCCGGAGCCTTCAGCGCGTGGTTAAGCAGCTTCGACGCAGCGTGCCAGAAGGCGCGCGCCGTGAGCCCCGCGCGTGCGCCGCTCGAACTACTCACCCGGCTGCAGGCGGATGCGTCCTCGCGTCCCCCTCTGCTGCTTGCTGGTTTTGATCGCCTGCTGCCGGTGCAGCGGGAGCTGGTGCGCGCCTGGGGCACAGAGCATGAGCTGGAACACGGCGAGCCGGCTGAGGAAATCCGCTTCTACGCCGCACCGGATGAGGCTGCCGAATGGGGAGCCTGTGCCGCCTGGTGCATGGAGCGGCTTGCAGCAAACCCGCAGGCGCGTCTGCTGATCGTCGCGCAACAGGCCGGGCAGCATCGCGGCGAGCTGGAGCGCGCCTTTCTGCGCGCATCCGCGCCCGAAGCCAAGCCGCTCTTCGAGTTCTCGCTCGGCATTCCGCTCGCGCAGGCGCCTCTGGCCCGCGCTGCATCTCTCGTGCTGCGCTGGCTTGAGGGTGCCCTGCAGGAGCATGAGCTGGACTGGCTTCTCTCCACCGACTTTTCGGCAGCCGATATGCCGGAAACCCGCGCACTGCAGGCCCACATGCGCGCCCTGCGCGCTGCAGGCCTCGCGCGCCCCGCGTGGACATGGACTGCCTTCACCACGCAGGCCACGCACACGGCCCCTCTGCCCGACGCATGGCTGCAACGCATGCAGCGTGCGCGTCAGTTGCTTGCCGCGACACGATCGCGCCCGCAATCTCCTCCGGAATGGGCCGCACTGGTTCCTCAGCTTCTGCACGCGGCGGGGTTCCCAGGCAAGCGCCTGTCCAGCGCGGAACACCAGGCATGGCAGCGCTGGCAGCAGGCGCTCGATACCGCCGCCTCGCTCGGCTTCGATGGACGGCGCATTGCATGGACAGAGTTCCTCGCCGACCTCGCGCGCATCCTGGCCGAGCTTCTCTATGCGCCGGAGTCGGCCAGTGCGCCGATCCAGATCACCGGCGCAGCAGAATCCGCCGGGCTCACCGCGGACGCCATCTGGTTCCTCGGCGCAACCGAAGAGTCCTGGCCTGCCGCAGCAGCGGCTCACCCGCTGCTCCCGCTCGCCGTGCAGCGTGAGCACGGCATGCCGCATGCGACACCGCAGCTCGACTGGCAGCTCGCCCAGTCCATCACCACTCGGCTCACCGCATCCGCGCCGCTCGTCTGCTTCAGCTACGCACGCCGTGAGAACGGCGTTGAAACCCGCCCCTCGCGCCTAGCAATGGAGGTTGCCGGTTCTCCGCAGCCTCTGCCGGACGAGCTGGCCCCGCACAGGCTGCCTCAGCCCTGCACGGAAGAGTACGCGGATACGAGCAGCATTCCCTTCCCTCATGCCTCTGTTCCCGGCGGAGCCGCCGTGCTCTCGGCCCAGTCGCAGTGCGCGTTCAAGGCCTTTGCCCAGGCCCGTCTTCGCGCCCGGAGCTGGGAGCCTGCGGAATTCGGCCTCACTGCCCAGCAGCGCGGGCTGCTGCTCCATGCCGTGCTGCATACCGTATGGAGTGGAAAACCCGACGGCCTCGGCTCGCGCGCCGACCTGCTTGCGCTCCCGGATCGCGAAGGCTTTGTTGCCGCGCACGTTGAACGCGCCATGCGGGAAAAACTCAACCGCGCGGTGCGCGAGCGGATGCCGCAGCGCTATCTCGCGCTCGAGTCCACGCGGCTCACCCGCCTTGTAACCGAGTGGCTCGGCTATGAAGCCGCGCGTGTCGATTTCACCGTGGAGAAGACCGAGGCTCCCGGCGAGGCCGCGGTTGCGGGGCTGATGGTCTCGCTGCGCCTGGATCGCATCGACCGCCTCGCCGATGGCTCGCTGGCGGTGATCGATTACAAGACGGGCAACGTGTCCGCAAAATCCTGGGAACTGCCCCGGCCCGAGGATGTGCAGCTCCCGCTCTATGCGGGCTATGCGCTCCATGAGGAACCGGGCGGCCTGCTCTTTGCCCGTCTGCGTGCCGGCCAGTCCCGGTTTGAAGGCCAGGTGCGCGATGCGGAGGCGACCTTGTTCCCGCGGCTGCACGCAGGCAGCACGCTCATGCGCCGTCCCCTGACTGCGGAGCAGATGCGCATGTGGCGCGAGGCCATCGCGCAGTTGGCGCGGGACTTTGTGATAGGGCGCGCCGAGGCCGGCCCGCGCGAGTACCCCGAAACCTGCGAGCGCTGCGGTCTGTACGCGCTGTGCCGCATTCAGGAAAGCCGGCTCGCCTCCGCGACGGACGAGAGCGGCGAAGGAGAGGATGGTGACTAGACCTCTTCCGCCGGATCAGCCGAACCGCCTGCGCGCGCTGGATGCCTCCCGCTCCGTGCTGGTGCAGGCCCCCGCAGGCTCCGGCAAAACCGACCTGCTCACGCGCCGGTTTCTGCGGCTGCTGGGTGAAGTGGAGGAGCCGGGGCAGATCGTGGCCATCACGTTCACCCGTGCCGCCGCCGCCGAAATGCAGCACCGCATTCTCGCCGAACTGGAAAAGGCTGCCGCCGAGCCCGCATCGCCGGACGAGGACGAATTCTCCATGCAGGCGCTTGCCCGGCGCGCAGTGGCCCGCTCGCGCGAGCGCGGCTGGCAGTTGCCGGAGCTGTCGGCACAGTTGCGCATCTCCACCATCGACTCCTTCTGCCGCGATCTCGCCATTCAGCAGCCCGTGCTCTCCGGCTTCGGCAGCGGTCTGGACATCGCCGCGCAGCCCGCGGATTTATATCGCCGCGCGGCGCGCGCGGCCATGCAGGCAATCGCCGAAGAAAGCTCGGCCTACTCCGAGGCGATCGAATCCCTGCTGCTCTGGCGTGACAACGGCTGGCATGAGCTTGAGGAACTGCTCGTCGAGATGCTCGGCAAGCGCGACCGCTGGATGCAGCACTTTGTGCTGGAGCACGAGCCGGACTGGGATGCGCTGCGTACCCAGTTGGAGCGCCCCTTTGCGCGCGCTGCCGGGCAGGCCCTCATCGCGCTGGACCGCCTCCTCGATCAGGTTCCCCATGCGCGCAGCGAGGCACATCTGCTGGCGCGCTTCGCCTGTGAGCAGTTGGGGGCCGCGCGCTATCGTGAACTGGCTGAGCTGGCCGAGTTTCCGGCGTGTGCCGGTCTGGAGGACGACCTCGACACCGCGCAGTCTGCATTTCTTGCTCTTGCCGACCTCCTGCTCACCGCGGATGGTGCTTTCCGCAGTCGCATCGACAAGAATGTGGGCTTTCCCGCGGACCGCAAGATCGAGAAGGCGCGCCTGAGCGCGCTGATCGCGGAGTTGCGCGAAGTTGCAGGGCTGGAATCGGCGCTGGCGAATGTGCGCCAGCTCCCCCCCATGCGCTTTGCGGATGATGAATGGCAGATCGTGCGCGCCAGCTTTACTCTTCTGCGCCGCGCGGCGGCCGAGCTGCGCACCGTCTTCGCGGAAGTCGGCGCGGTGGACTTCATCGAGGTGGCTCAGATCGCGCAGCGCGTGCTCGCCGGCGCGGATGGCCTGCCCACCGACGCGGCCATCGCTGTCGCGGACGGCATTCACCACTTGCTGGTGGATGAGTTTCAGGACACCAGCCGCCGTCAGCATCGTCTCCTTGCCTCCCTCGCTGCGGCATGGCCGGACGCGGACAATCGCACCCTCTTCGTTGTCGGCGACGAGATGCAGTCCATCTACTTTTTTCGCGATGCCGACGCGGAGCTCTTCGGGCGCGTGCGCCGGTTTGGCCTTGAACTCCCCGGCGGCGAATCGCTGCTGTTCGATTTCGCTCCCCTTACCGCGAACTTTCGCACCGAGCCTGGCCTTGTCCATGAATTCAACAAGGCATTCGCTGCCATCTTCGCGCAGGACGACGGCAGCGGCCTTGTCTATGCGCCCGCCGAGCCGGCCCGTCCGCCTTCGGCGGTCTCGCCGCCCTTGCAGTTGCATCTTCGCTTCCAGCCGTGGGCCGCCGATGCGGACGAGAAGCGGGCCGCGCAGCAGGCGCAGATCGATGACATGGCAATGCTCATCGGCGATTACCTGCCGCGCGCCGCAGCCGCCCAGGCGCGCGGCGAAAAATACCGCATCGCCGTCCTGGCCCGCGCGCGCAAATCCCTCGCGCCCATCGCTGCCGCGCTGCGCGACCGGGCCATTCCCTTCCTTGCCGTCGAGCTGGAATCACTGAAGACACGGCCGGAGGTGCTCGACGCACTGGCGCTGGCGCGCGCGCTGCTCAATCCCCTGGACCGCGTCGCATGGCTCGGCATTCTGCGCGCGCCGTGGTGCGGACTTTCGCTTGCCGATCTGCACACGCTCACGAGCGCCGACGATCCATCTCTGTTGGAACGAGCCATTTCCGACCTGCTTGCCGAGCGCCTGCATCTGCTCTCAGGCAATGGCCGCGCCGCTGTCGAGCGCGTGTTGCAGGCTCTCCCGGCGGCAGAGCACATCGCCGGCGCACTCCCGACGGCTTCTCTCGGCACGTGGCTTGAGCAGGTGTGGATAAGCGTTGGAGGAGCGGCCTGCGTGGACGCCGATGCGCGCGCCAACCTCGATCTTCTGTGGAGCTGCATTGATACGCTGCCGAACGGCGCGCAGGATCTGCTGGGCTCCGCGCTCGATGCCGCATTGGACCGGCTCACGGCTCTTCCGCAAAACGAGGCGAACAGCGACTGCGGCGTTCAGCTCATGACCATCCACAAGTCGAAGGGGCTGGAGTTCGAAGTTGTGCTTGTTCCCGATCTGCAGGAGCGCACGGCCAGCAGCAGGCATGGGCTGCTCACGTGGCTGGAACGCGGGCTCGCCGAGCCGGATGAATCCGGCGACCTGACCGAGTTTCTGATCGCCCCGCTGGCGGCAAAAGGCAAGGATCGCAGCCCCACGCGCACCTGGGTCGACCGCACCTACCGCGAGCGCGAGTCGCAGGAGATGCGGCGCATCCTTTATGTGGCTGCTACGCGCGCACGCGAGGAACTTCATCTTTTTGCGCGCCCCGCATATAAGAAAGAGGAGAACGAAGCAGTTCTCGTCGCTCCGGCCAATTGCCTGCTCGCCACCGCGTGGCCCGCTATCGAGAACGATGTCCGCGCGCAGTTCGACGCCTGGCGCACCTCCTTCGCGCATGCACCCGCCGCAGCCGAAGACGTGGTGCCTGCGCTGGCAGCCGGTGAAGCCGTGGCGATGCGCATACCGGTCATGCTTCACCGGCTTCCCCTGGGCTTTGCCGTCCCGCAGTCGCTCGCACCGCGCGCTGCCTTCTCAAGCCCAGTAACTGGGATCGATACGCGCGAGCTCTACTCCCGGCACGAGGGCGGACCGCTGACGCGCGCGCTTGGCACTGCCGTTCACGCTCTGCTGGAGCAGCTTGCACACCTGCGCGCGGCGCATGATTGGCCCACGGTGCGCGAACTGGCGCTCGAACAGCGGCCGCGCATCATCGCGCAGCTCCGCTCCGCGGGCATTCCTCTCACCCAGGCTGAATCGATCGCACAACATGCATTTGAACTGGCTCTTGCGGCTACACAGGAACCTCTCGGCCAGTGGGTGCTCTCCCCGCATCCGGATGCCGCCAGCGAAGCATCGTGGTCCGGAGTCATCGCGGGGGCCGTACACACGGTGCGCGTGGATCGCGTCTTTCGCGGCGGCCTTGTGCCGCTCAGCGAGGGCCGGGATGCGTGGTGGATCGTCGACTACAAGACCGCGCATGCGGATGGGCTCGATCCCGCCGAAGCCCTGCCGGAGTTGCGCCGCAGCTTTGCGCCGCAACTGGAAGCCTACGCCGCGATTCTGCGCCAGCTCCATGGCGCGCAAACGCCGCTGCGCGCCGCGCTCTACTATCCGCGCATGGCTTTGCTCGATTGGTGGGAAGTGGGCTAAGCCGTGGGGCTTGACTCGGCGGCAGCAGCCTTCGCATTGGCCTCAGCCTGCTTGGTCACGCTCTTCACATGCCGCACATCCGCGCCCTGCACCCAGAAGATCACGTCCTCGGCGATGTTGGTCGCATGATCCGCAACGCGCTCCAGCGCCCGGCAGATCATCAGCGCATTCAGCGCCTGCGGCGCAATGTGGCTCTGGTCTTCCATCACCTGGGTCAGCGCCTTGTAGGCCGCGCGGTTCATCGCATCGACGGCGTCATCCATCGTGAGCACGGTGCGCGCCACTTCGGCGTCGCCATCGATAAAGGACTGCAGACTCTTGCGCACCATCTCCGCGGCCAGGGTCGCCATGCGCGGAATATCCACCGGCAGATCGGCCACGGCCATCTGCTCCATGTTGCGCACGCGGTCGCTGATGCTCTTTGCGGAGTCGCCCACGCGCTCCAGGTCCGCGTTGATCTTGATCACGCTGAGGATGAAGCGCAGGTCGATGGCCATCGGCTGCTCCATGGCCAGCAGATCGAGCGCGGACTGATCGATCTCCCGCTCCAGGCGGTTAATCGCATTCTCGCTGCGGCTCACCAGGTCGCAGATCGAGAGGTCGCGCACGCGATACGCCTCAATGGCGCGCTGAATGGCCTGTTCGGCAAGGCCGGCCATCACCAGCAGCTTCTCTTTGAGTTCGTCGAGGCTCTGTTGAAAGCGTATGCGCGTCATCCGAACCTGCCTGTGATGTAATCTTCCGTCCGCTTGTCGCTCGGATTGGTAAAGATCTTGTGCGTCGAGTCGAACTCGACCATGCGGCCGTTGAGAAAGAACCCCGTCTTCTCCGCCACGCGCGCCGCCTGCTGCATATTATGCGTCACAATCACGATTGTGTACTGCGATTTGAGTTGAAAGATCAGGTCCTCGATCTTTGAAGTCGAAACGGGATCGAGTGCGGAAGCGGGCTCGTCCATCAGCAGCACTTCAGGGTCCACGGCCAGCGCGCGCGCAATGCACAGGCGCTGCTGCTGACCGCCCGAGAGGCTCGCTCCCGACTTCTTCTTCAGGTCGTCCTTCACCTCGTCCCACAGCGCGGAGTTCTTCAGCGACTTCTCCACCACCTCGTCCAGCACGCGCTTGTTGCTGTAGCCGTTCAGCTTCAGGCCCGAAGCAACGTTGTCGTAGATCGACATGGTTGGAAACGGGTTGGGCCGCTGAAACACCATACCGATGCGGCGGCGAATCTGCACGGGCTTGGCATCGGCATAAATGTCCATGTCGCCGACGCGCACCGAGCCGGTCACGCGCGCAATTGGATTCGTCTCATGCATGCGGTTCAGGCAGCGCACAAAGGTGCTCTTGCCGCAGCCGGAGGGGCCGATCAGCGCCGTGGCGTGATTGGCCGGAATGTTCAGCGTAATATCCTGCAGCGTGTGGGTCGATCCATACCACGCATTCAGGTTGTTGACCTCGATTCCGACGCCCACTTAACTCGCCCCCTTCAACACGCCGCGGCTGGTCACATAGCGCACCAGAGAAACCGCCAGCACAATCAAAAGAATCAGAACCAGCGCGCCCGCCCACGCCAGCCGGTGCCAGTCGTCGTAGGGCGAGTCCGCATAGACAAAAATCTGCAGCGGCAGCGCCTCGATTGGCTGGTTCAGGCTGGTGGTCATGAACGGATTGCCGAACGCCGTGAACAGCAGCGGAGCCGTCTCGCCGGCCACGCGCGCAAAGGCCAGCATGCAGCCGGTAATGATGCCCGGCGAAGCCGTCTTGACCGTGATCGAAAGCACGGAGCGCCAGTTGGGCACGCCTAGCCCGAGCGCCGCCTCGCGCACCGCATGCGGCACCATCAGCAGCATCTCTTCCGTGGTGCGGCACACCGTGGGAATCATCATGATGCCCAGCGCAATGCCGCCGGAGAGCGCGGAGAACCGCCGTTGCGGCACCACCACCAGCGAGTAGATCGCCAGGCCCATCACGATCGACGGCACCCCGTTCAGCACATCCGCCGTGAACCGCACGGCGTTGGCAAAGCGCGTCCCGCGGCCAAACTCCGCCAGAAAAATCCCTCCGCCAATGCCCATGGGCACGCCGATGGCGCTGGCGATGGCCAGCAGCACGCCGGAGCCGACGATGGCGTTCGCCATGCCGCCGCCGGACTCACCCACCGGCACGGGCAGCTTGGTAAAGAAGGCCAGGTTGAGCGAACTGCCGCCCTTGATGAGGAGATAGATGAAGATGGCGATCAACGGCGTAACCACGATGACCGTGGCGCTAATGGAAAGCGCCGTGACCGCATGGTCGGTCAGCGCGCGCATGCGGGACCGGAAAACGAATTTATCCGCGCTCAATTCGCTTCTCCTTAGTGTGCCTGCGACGGCGTTCCGCGCGTCACAGCCCATACCAGCAACTGCGCAATCGCGTTGACAATGATGGTGAGGATAAACAGCGCCAGGCCGATCTCGATGAGCGCGCTGCGATGCACATCGCTGACCGCCTCGGAAAATTCGTTGGCGATCACCGCCGCCATCGAGGTGCCATTGGCCAGAATCGACTTGTGAATCTCGGGCGTATTGCCGATCACCATGGTCACGGCCATGGTCTCGCCCAGCGCGCGGCCCAGGCCCAGAATGATGCCGCCCACAATGCCGATGCGCGCATTGCGCAGCACGCCCATGCGGATCATCTCCCACCGTGTGGCGCCCAGCGCCAGCACGGCCTCGCGCTGCGAGTGCGGCACGGCGCTCATCACTTCGCGCGTCAGAGAGGAGATGATGGGCAGAATCATGATGGAGAGAATCACGCCGCTGGCAAAGAAGCCCAGGCCGGTGGGATTGTCATCCGTGGCAAGCCCCGTCCAGCCCAGCAGCGTAACCAGAATGGGGTTCACATGCTCGCGCAGCAGCGGCACCAGCACAAAAATTGCCCACAGGCCGTAGACGATGCTCGGAATGGCCGCCAGCAGCTCGGTCAGGAAGGCAAGCGGTCCGCGCAGGGACTTGGGGCACATCTCCGTCATAAAGATGGCCAGCCCCACGCCCAGGGGCACCGAAATCAGCAGCGCAAGCAGCGACGAAACCAGCGTTCCGTAGACAAACGGCAGCGCGCTGAACTGCTCGTTCACCGGATCCCAGTACATGGTCCGGTTCGTCACCGGGTCGACGAACGACTTATAGAAGAAGCCCAGCCCGAACTTGTCCCAGGTGATCTGCGAGCTCACCATGAGCCGCCAGGCAATGAGCCCAACGATGGCGAAGATGCTGACCGCGCAGAGCACCATCAGCCAGTGGAACAGCCGGTCGGTGAGCGCGGAGTCGCTGCGCGAAAGCAGGAACTTGCGCATCGCCGAAATCTCTGCCGGAGCGGCGCCAGCCTGAGGCTGGGTCTCGCGGACAGCGACTTCTGTCTGGATAGATGGCTGAGAGGCGCGAATCTCGGGCACGTGGGTCGTCACCTGTTGTAGGCTACCGGGCAAAGATGAACAGAAGGTTACAAGGCTGCAAAATCAAATGCATACACAGGGCAAAATTCGGGCGCGCCGAGCCGCGCATCCTTTACTCTGGGGAGCGGTTTCCTCGGAGAGGGTTCCTATGCGCGCCACTGCACTCGCTTTTTCCTTTTTCTTCGCCTTTTCCGCGCTTACCGCCCAGTCAGCCGCGCAGGCTGTTGATCCGCCGCATCATGACTGGCATGCCGCATGGATCACCCATCCCACTGTTCCCCTTCGCGAGCCGCTGGTGCTGCACTTCCGCCGCAGCCTCGACCTGCCCGCCGCGCCATCGGCCTATATCGTCCGCGTCAGCGCCGACAACCGCTTCATCCTGTATGTCAACGGCCAGCGCATCGGCGACGGCCCCGCCCGCAGCGACCTGGCCCACTGGCGCTACGAGCGCTTCGACCTCGCGCCCTATCTGCATGCTGGCCAGAACCTGATCGCCGCGACCGTCTGGAACTTCGGCATCCTGGCTCCCGTGGCGCAGATGAGCGACCGTACCGCCTTTCTGCTGGAGAGCGACGCCACCGGCCCCACCGGCATCAGCACGCCCCAGGGCTGGATGGTCGAGGAAGAGCCCGGCCAGCGTCCTCTCGATCGCTCCACCGTCACACTCCAGACCTACTTCGCCGCCGGCCCCGGCGAGGAAATCGAGGCCAGCCGCTACGACTGGAGCTGGGACTCCACGCATCCCGGCCCCAACTGGGTTCCCGCCGCCTCGCCCATGCGCGACAGCATGTTTCCTGACGGTGTGAGCCATGCCCACTCCGCCGACACCACCGGCGACAACTCCTGGGGTCTGGTGCCCGACGCGCTGCCGCACATGGAGTACGCACCGGAGAGCGCTGGGGCGATTGTCCGGCTCGACTCCATTGGTGAGGAGCAGCCCGGCCTCGGCCATTTCCCGGCGGAACACGCCATTCTGCCTCCGGGCATTCATACGCACATTCTTCTCGACCGCAAAACCCTCACCACCGCCTACCCCCGTCTCGCCGTCTCCGGCGGCAAGGGCGCGCGCATCATCCTCACCTACTCCGAAGCGCTCTACGACAAGAACGGCCACAAGGGCGACCGCGACGAAGTTGCCGATCGCACGGCCCGCGGCCTCACCGATCTCTTTCTTCCCGACGGCGGCGCACATCGCGTCTTTGAGCCTTTATGGTGGCGCACCTGGCGCTATCTCGACCTCGACATCACCACCGGCTCGGAACCCCTGACGCTCGAATCTCTGACCGCCAACTTCACCGCCTATCCCTTCATTGAGAAGGCCAGCTTCCACTCCGGCGATCCCGATCTCGCCAAAATCTGGGAGATCAGTTGGCGCACCGCCCGCCTCGATGCCCACGAAACCTACATGGATACGCCCTACTACGAGCAGCTCCAGTACATCGGCGACACGCGCATCCAGGCCCTCATCTCTTATGATGTCGCCGGAGACGACCGGCTCGCCCGCCAGGCCCTCGAGGCCTTCAACGACTCGCGCTCGCCCGATGGCCTGACCCGCAGCCGCTACCCCAGCAACCTGCCGCAGACCATCCCGACCTTTTCCCTGCTCTGGGTCGGCATGCTCCACGACTGGTGGATGTACCACCCGGACCCTGCGCCGGTGCGTTCTGCGCTGCCCGGCGTGCGCAGCGTCCTCGGCTGGTTCCAGGGCTATGAGCAGCCCGACGGCCTCCTGCGCAAAGTCCCCTGGTGGAGCTTCGTCGACTGGGTCAACTCCGGCGAAACGCCCACGTATGACGCGCACGGCGAGTCCTGCATCACCACGCTGCATTATCTCGGCGCGCTCGACCAGGCAGCCGATCTCGAGCAGGCTCTCGGCGATCCTGTCTTTGCCCAGCGCGACCGCCGTCATGCGCTGCGCGTGCGCTCGGCAATCTACCAGGCATGCTGGAACCCCACCCGCGGCCTGCTCGCCGACAATCCCGGCCAGAAAGTCTTCAGCCAGCAGGCCAACATCCTCGCCGTGCTCTACGATGTGGTTGCGAAAGCAGGTCAGCAGGCTGTCCTGCGCAAAATTCTGCCCATTGAACCCGGCACCACACCCGATGGCGTGCTCAGCGCTTCCTACTACTTCCGCTTCTACCTTGCCCGCGCCCTCGACCACGCAGGCATGGCCGACGAGTACCTGGATTCCCTCAAGGCCTGGCGCGATCTGCTGCCACTGCACTTCTCCACCTGGCCGGAGCAGCCCGGCGACACCCGCTCGGACTCGCATGCCTGGTCCGCGCACCCCATCTACGACCTGCTCACTCTCGTCGCGGGCATCGAGTCGGCCAGTCCCGGCTTTGCGACGGTGCGCATCGCACCGCATCTTGGCCCCCTGCCCTCGCTCAGCGCCACATTCCCGCATCCGGCGGGCCTCATCACCGTCGAATACACCCGCCATGGCAGCCGTCTGGACGCCACAATCACGCTTCCCGCGGCCCTCAGCGGCAGCTTTGTCGATGGCGGCCGCACTACCCTGCTCCATCCGGGGGTCAACCACATTGCCGCGCCATAGACACTCCGGGCTCATGCCTGGAGAAACGCTGTTTCCCCTTTATTGAAAACGTGTTACAACTCCAACATGGCCAAGGGAAAGGTTTCGGCCCCGCCAGGACACGTCAACCTTCGCACGCTGGCCGAGTATCTCGAGCTCTCGCAGACCACAGTCTCTCTGGTCCTCAATAACTCGCCGTCGGCAAAGTCCATCCCGCAGGAGACGCGCGACCGCGTCATCGAAGCGGCCAACCGCCTCAACTACCGGCCCAACTACTTTGCCCGCTCGCTGCGCCAGAGCCGCTCCATGAGCGTCGGCGTGCTGGCCCCGGACCTGAGCGAAGGCTACTTTACCCGCGTGATGAGCGGCGTGGTCGAGGAGCTGACCCGTGCCCACTACTTCTACTTCACCGCCTGCCACGACTGGAAGCGCGAACTCATCGAGCAATATCCGCGCATGCTCGTGGAGCGTGCCGTCGATGGCTTTCTGCTGCTGAACACGCCTGCCGAACGCATTGAGGTCCCCGTGCCCGTGGTCGCCATCTCCGGCCACATCGCCTCATCCGGCATCACCAACATCGTGCTCGACCACCACGCGGCGGTGGAAGCCGCCATGCGGCATCTCTATGAGCTGGGCCACCGGCGCATCGCCTTCATGCGCGGCCCGCGCGCCATCCCTGATTCGGAGTTTCGCTGGGAGAGCATCCAGCAGGTGGCCCGCGAGATGGGTCTGCGCATCGACCCGGCCCATGTCATCCGCATCGACGCTTCGGCAGGCTGGTCGCTCAAGAGCGGCGAGCACCCCATGGCCCCCGAGATCGGCTACAAGCCCATGCAGGCCCTGCTTGAGAAGTCCCGCGACTTCACCGCCATCTTCTGTTTCAACGACATTGCCGCCATCGGCGCCATCCGCGCCCTCAAGGACGCCGGACTCTCCGTTCCGGGCGATGTCTCCGTCGTCGGCTTCGACGACATTCTCTCCGCGGCCTACTACACGCCCTCGCTCACCACTGTGCGCCAGCCGCTGTTCGAGATGGGCAAGCGCGGCGCGCAGGTTCTGCTGGAGCGCATCTCCGACCGCGAAAAGCAGTTCCCCGCGGAAATCGTCGTCGCGCCGGAGCTTGTCATCCGCGAGTCCACTGGCCCCGCGCGCAAATCCTGACGCCTACCGCAGCGGCCCGCAGAACGACTCGAACCACCGGCTGATATACACCTGTGCATGCCCTTCGCCGCAGTAGTGGCGTGCACCCTTGGCCTCCGCCGCATCCATCGACCACTTGAAGACCGTCAACTGCGCGTCGCTGCAATGGATCACGATCCAGCGTGTCGTGCTTTCCTCGTCGCTCTCCGTCCCGCAAATCTCACATCGATATATTGTGTCTTTCACCCGGCCTCCGTTGTATTTCCTTCTTCTCTATTCCCTACTCAAGCATCTGTAAATTCAGCGGCTGCTCCAGCAGGCAATCCATTGTACTGATGGATTCGAGCGCCCGCCGCAGTGCGGACGACCTGCACGGCTCCACGGTAACCACGAAGGGCAGCGCATGCGCGGGGTAGCCCGGCTTCTGCACAATGGCGCGAATGTTGATGCGCTCCTTGGCCAGCGCGCCGGTAATCTCCGCAACAATTCCCGGCCGGTCCGCCACCAGGAAGCGGATGTAGTGCGGCACCTCGAACTCGGCATCGATCTTCGCCGGCGTCGAGGGAATCTCCACCCGCTGCGAGCCATGCGCCAGCGCCAGCAGATCGCTGACCACCGCCACCGCCGTGGGATGCCCGCCCGCGCCGTGCCCGGAGAAGACCACATCGCCACCGTACTTGCCGGTCAGGATCACCATGTTCTCGGTGTTGCGCGACCATGCCAGCGGGGAGCGCAGGTCCACCAGCATCGGCCCCACCGTCGCGGCTACCGTGCCGTCGCGCTCTTCTGCCCGTGCCACCTGACGAATCGTGCAGCCCAGGTCCTTCGCATAGCTGAAGTCTGTCGCCGTAACCGCCGTGATGGCCTGCGGCACAATCTCTTCCGGATCGACGATCACCCGCAGCGCCAGCCGCATCAGGATCGCGAGCTTGGCCCGCGCATCAAAGCCGCCCACGTCCTCGGTCGGGTCCGCCTCGGCATAGCCCTTGGCCTGCGCCTCGGCCAGCACCGCGGCGTACTCCGCGCCTGCCTCCATCCGGCTCAGGATGAAGTTGCACGTGCCGTTCAGAATGCCTTCCATGCGCTCGATGCGGTCGCCCGCCAGCCCCTGCTCCAGTCCCGGAATCACCGGAATGCCGCCCGCAACCGCAGCGCCATATTTCAGGCGTCCGCCTCTGGCCGCGGCCAGCCGCTCCAGCTCCACACCACGGAAGGCGATCAGCTTCTTGTTCGCCGTCACCACGCTCTTGCCCGCCTCCAGCGCGCGCTGCACCCACGCGCCCGCGGGATCGAGCCCTCCGGCCAGTTCCACAACAACATCCGCATCCGACGCCAGCACGGCATCCGCGTCGTCGCTCCAGGTCACCCTCTCCGGTACCCAGTCCACACGCTTGCGGGCAACGTTGCGGTTGAAGATATGCGTCAGCTCCAGCCCCTCGGGCCGTGACTCAATGAGGATGCGGGCCACCGAGCTGCCCACCGTGCCAAATCCAAAAATTGCGATACGGAGTGGCTTGCGTGCGCGCGGCTCAGAGAGCGAGGATGCCTTCTCCGAAGGAGAAGATTTTTCTTGGATACTCATCGATTTCTTTGTCTGCTCAAATCGTTACAGTGATGCCTCGATGATACCTGAGCGCAAGGCTTGAAGGGACAAACTCTATCGGGATGCAGGCACTCGTGTACCATGAAGGGCGGATGCGCCGCGCTCTTTCCATCTTCCTCATACTGTTCTTCGGCTTTGGCCCGCTCACGGCCACGCTGTCAGCCAGTGATGAGGCAAATCTCCCGGCTTGTTGCCGGCGCAACGGCGCTCACCATTGCGCCATGTCCATGGCAATGCGGGCATGGATGGTGCGCAGCGAGTTGCGTACTCCAGGATTCACCGCGCCTGCGCACTGCCCCTTTTATCCCCGCACGTCGTCAACGGCCACGGCGCCGGCACATGCACTCGCAGTCATCCTGAAGGCGAACTCCGCGCTGACTGAGCTGCCGGTGGATGCTGTCCCGTATTGCGCAGCCATTCATGCTCCTTACCGCCTCGCTCTTTCTGTCCGCGGCCCTCCAGCCTCCGCAATCGCCTGACAGCAGCCGGTCTTTCCGGCGCAACTTCACGTACACGCTGCAACTTCGTCGCTGCCCCCCCTGGCATTGCGATTGTCTTGCTGCGTCTTTGCCTGTTTTGCGGAGGTCGTTGTTGTATGCGCTCATTACTGCGTCTTATTCCCGTATTTTTGTTCTGTGCCCTTCCATTGTTTGCAACTGTCTTCTCCAACGTCCATGGCATCGTGCACGATCCTGAGCACCGGCCAATCGCCGGAGCCAGCGTAGCGCTCAAGGCCTTGAACTCAGCCTTCACTCTGCATGCAACTACCAATGAGCGGGGTGAATTTGAGCTGGCGCAGGCGCCCATCGGCATCTATCGCATCGAGGTGTCCGCATCCGGCTTTGCCGCAAGTTCGCAGGAGATCACGCTCTCCTCGGGCACCAACCCCGTGGTCCATATTCCACTCTCTGTCGCCCAGGCCACACAGTCCGTTCTGGTGAATGCCGAAGTGAACTCGCTCTCTGCCACAGATACGGTTACTCCGACGACGCTCGTCACCCATCAGCAAATCGAAGAAACGCCCGGTGCCTCGCGCACCATCGGCATGGAGATGATTACCGACTACGTGCCCGGCGCCTATATGACTCACGACATGTTGCACATGCGCGGGGGTCACCAGACAAGCTGGCTCATCGACGGTGTTTCCATCCCCAACACCAAGATTGCCTCCAACGTCGGCCCGCAGATCGACCCCAAGGACATTGACTCGCTCGAGACCCAGCGCGGCAGCTATGCAGCCGACATTGGCGACCGCACTTACGGTGTCTTTAACGTTCTCCCCCGCAACGGATTCGAGCGCAACCGCGACGCGGAACTGCTGCTGAGCGGAGGCAACTTGTATACAGGCGAGGCCCAGCTTTCGCTTGGTGACCACTCCGCGCGAACCGCATGGTATGCAAGCGCCACCGGCTCGCGCTCGAACTACGGCCTTGCCACGCCGGTTTCCGGCATCGACCACGACGCAACCAACTCCGAGAGCGGTTTTCTCTCGCTGATTCGCAATCAGACACCTAGGGATCAGCTCAGGCTCGATACGCAATACCGCCAGGACTACTTTCAGATCCCCTACGACCCGGACCCGAATGATTGGGAACAGCAGTCGGATTATTACAATTCTTACGGACTACGCGACGGCCAGACAGAGCGAGATGCCTTTGTCATCGCCAACTGGGTACGAACGCTCTCACCCAAAGCGTTGTTTGAGATTGCGCCTTTCTACCACTTCAACCAATCCAACTATGACTCTCTCGCGGACGACGATCCTGTTGCGACCACCTGGCATCAGACTTCGAACTACGCAGGACTGCAGGCTGACGCGCACCTCACCGCGGGCGCGCATAACTTCTCTGGTGGCATTTATTCTTTCTACCAGGCAGAGGACGACCTCTTCGGCCTCGTAATCAACGACGCGAGCTATTCTGCAAACTCGGTGCAGCCCACGGATTCGACCACCAATGCCGGCCTTGTGGAGTTTCACTTCGCTGATCATTGGCAGGTCAATCGCTATATCGCCCTGCTCGGCGGCATGCGCATCTCCAACTTCCACGCTGGGTACACGGAAACTGCGGCTTATCCGCGCATTGGCGCGGCAATCGAAATCCCGCGTCTGCATTGGGTGCTGCGCGGTTTCTATGGCCACTTTTTCCAGCCGGCACCGGTTGAGACTGTCTCCAGCTCCTTCCTCAATTACGTCACCAGCCAGCCAGATGAAAACACATTTGTCCCGCTGCCGTCCGAGCGCGACGAAGAGCACCAGTTCGGCATTCAAATTCCCTACAAGGGCTGGATGCTCGACGTGGACACCTTCAAGACACGCATCAACAACTTCCTCGACCACTCTAACGTCGGCGAATCCAATATCTACTTCCCGATCGCGGTGGATGGTGCGCTGGTGCGCGCCTGGGAGATGACTCTGCGCTCGCCGCAGATCGCGCGTTTTGGTCAGTTTCATCTGGCTTACTCCAACCAGATCGCCGAGCAGCGCGGCAACGTCATCGGGGGCTTTGCCTGCAGCGATCCGAACGACGATGCCTGCAACCTCGGCTTCGATTACACGCCCGTCGATCACGACCAGCGCGATACGCTCAATACGGGCTTCACGGCAAATCTTCCGCTGCGCACCTGGTTCGCCACCAATGTCTACTACGGGTCGGGCTTCGCCAATGGTCTGGCAGACTCAGGTCAAGGACCCTACCAAGGCGACTATCTACCCGTGCACACCACCTTCGATATCTCCGCCGGTCACGCCTTCGGCGAAAACTGGAAAGTCAGCGCTAATATGCTGAATGTGACCAATCATCGCGTTCTCCTCGACAACTCCGTGACCATAGGCGGCTTTCATTACAATGATCCGCGCATGATCTCAGCCGAGGTCCGCTATCGATTCCATTTTTAGCTGCATGCGCTTTTATGGACTTCCATTTTTTCGGCAATCATGTGTAGCATCAGACGATGCCGACCGTCTTTGACAAACTCAACCTCAAGGATCAGAGCGAAATTCTGGTTCTGAACGCGCCGGAAAGTTTTGTGCCCGAGCTCGCGAAGCTGCGCGGAGTCACCATCCGCCGCAGCCTTCGCGAGGTCGGCGAAATCCCGTTCGTGCTGGCCTTCGTGACCCGTAAAAAGGAAGTGGATGAGTTGTCCAGGCCGCTCGCAGAGCGCGCAAAAGGCGATGCGATCGTCTGGTTCGCCTATCCCAAGGGCACATCGAAGAAGTATTCCTGCGACTTCAACCGCGATAACGGCTGGGATGTGATCAAAGCCCTGGGATTCGACACGGTGCGCGCCGTGGCGATCGACGAAGACTGGTCGGCGCTGCGCATGCGGCGCAACGAATTCATCAAGGCGCGTTGAAACGCGCACGCAGTCGCGCCTCTACGCCGCCACGAACAGCCCCGGCATCACCTCGCCCGCCTTGCCCAGCACCACCTGGGTAAAGGCTGCCGCATTCAGCGGCGGCTCCGGGCCAATGTAGACCGTGCGTGCGCCGTGCTGCCGCGCCCAGTGCACGAAATTCGCCGCCGGATACACCGACCCCGACGTGCCGACCACCACCATCAGCGTGGCCCGCGCAATCTCGCACTCAATGCGCTCCATCTCCAGCGGAATCTCGCCAAAGAAGACGATGTGTGGGCGCAGCCGCGCGCCGCAGGCGCAACGGCCCACTTCATTCAGGCTCGTGTAGATCGTGCGATTTTCCACCGGCGGCCGTCCGCACTCGTCTTCGCAGCGGGCCCTCGTCAGCTCCCCATGCATGTGCAGCAGCCGCCGCGACCCCGCCCGCTCGTGCAGGTCGTCCACATTTTGCGTGCAGAGAAAGAACCGGTCGCCCATCTTCTCTTCCAGCGCGGCCAGCGCGCGATGCGCCGCGTTCGGCTCCGCCTTTGCACCCTGCTCCCGCCGCGCGGAATAAAACGCCCACACCTTCCATGGATCGCGGTCCCAGGCCTCCGGCGTGCAAACCTCCTCCACGCGAAAGCCCGCCCACAGGCCATCCTCCGCGCGAAACGTGGGCAGCCCGCTCTCCGCGCTGATGCCCGCGCCTGTCAGCACAAACACCCGATCCTCCGGCGCAATCAGAATCTGCTCCATGACTCCCCTTGATGCAGCTTTCTATTCCCTATTCCCTATTCCCTGTCTTCTGTTCTCTGTTTCACGGTTCCAGCAGAATCTTGCCTGTCGTCTTCCGCGCTTCGAGATCGATCTGCGCCTGTGCCGCCTCGGCCAGCGGATACACATGTTCCATGCGCAGCTTCAGTTCGCCGGTCGCCACCCAGTCCAGAATCTTGCCTGCGCGCCACTCGAGTTCCTGCCGCGTGGCCACGTAGTGCCACAGCGTGGGCCGCGTCACAAACAGCGAGCCCTTCCCGGCAAGCTGAATCAGGTCGAACGGCGGCACCGGCCCGCTAGACGCCCCGAACAGCGCCAGCAGTCCGCGCGGCCGCAGGCAGTTCAGGCTCTTCTCAAATGTTGTCTTGCCCACCGAGTCATACACCACGTCCACGCCTTTGCCATCCGTGATGCGCTTCACCTCGACCTCGAAGTCCTGCTCGGTATAGAGAATCACCTCGGCTGCGCCCGCTTCGCGCGAGAGCGCCGCCTTCTCCTCGGTCGAAACCGTCGTGATCACCTTTGCGCCCAGCCGCACGGCAACCTGCGTTAGCAGCAGCCCCACGCCGCCCGCGCCCGCATGCACCAGCGCCGTGTCTCCGGCCTTCAGCTCAAACGTGGAATAGGCCAGGTAGTGCGCCGTCATGCCCTGCAGCATCGCGGCGGCAGCCTGTTCCGGCGTCACCCGCGAGGGCACCTTCACCAGCTTTTCCGCCGGCACAAGCGCATACTCCGCGTAACTGCCCATGATGCTAACGGACGCCACTAGGTCGCCCTCGGCGAACGCGGTCACGCCCGGCCCCAGCTTCTCGACCGTGCCCGCGCCCTCGCTGCCCAGCGTGAGCGGCAGCGTCGCCTTGTAGGTGCCCTTGCGGAAGTACGTCTCGATGAAGTTCACGCCGACCGCTTCCACGCGGATCAGCACCTGCCCCGGTCCCGGCTCGGGGATGGGCAACTCGTCGAGCCGCAACACCTCCGGCCCGCCCGTCTCATGAATCTGTATGGCTTTCATCATCCGCCAGCATGAACCCATCGGCCCGGCCGCTGCAAGTGCGCTCATCACAACGGCGGCAAAACAAAAGCCCCGCGCATCGCGCGAGGCCTCTATTCCTTGCTCCCTATTCTCGATTCCCTGTTCTTTACTCTCTGTCGGAAAGCATGCTCGGCTCTTCCGGCGCGCGCAGGCGCACCAGCCGGTCAATGGCATACGGCACGCGCTGCTGCGAGGTGTAGTAGTGCCGCACCTGCAGCTCGCCCAGCAGGCCAATGGCCAGCATCTGGATG
Source organism: Occallatibacter sp. (assembly GCA_035549115.1). GTDB lineage: Bacteria > Acidobacteriota > Terriglobia > Terriglobales > Acidobacteriaceae > Telmatobacter. Next base: position 76,691 of record DASZRQ010000129.1, read on the forward strand.
CCTGCCACAATCAGCACGCCCGCGATCACAAACAGAGGCCCATGCTGGTCCATCACGTTCTGGCGCCAGTTCATCACCTTCATGCCCAGCAGCGTGGCCGACACCAGCCCGCCCGCCAGAATGCCCAGCGCGCCGAACGTCCCGAAGAAGTGCAGCGGCCGGCTCATGTACTTGAGCAGGAACCGAATCGTCAGCAGATCGAAAAACACGCGGAAAGTGCGGCTGATGCCGTAGTGGCTCTTGCCGCGCTCGCGGTTCACGTTCTTGATCGGAATCTCGCAGATCGACGCGCCATACCAGCTCGCCAGCGCCGGAATAAACCGGTGCATCTCGCCGTAGAGCGGAATGTTGGTGATTACCTCGCGCCGGTAGGCCTTGAACGTGGTGCCGAAGTCGTGAATGTCCACGCCGGAGAGCTTGGCCATCAGCCAGTTGGCGCAGCGCGAGGGGATGCGCCGCATCACGAAGTTGTCGATGCGCTCCTTGCGCCAGCCGGAGACCACATCGTAACCCTCTTCCAGCTTTTCAATGAAGTTCGGAATCTCGTTGGGATCGTGCTGCAGGTCGCCGTCCATGGCGAAGATGAACTCGCCCGAGGCATGATCGAAGCCCGCGGCCAGCGCGGAGGTCTGCCCGAAGTTGCGGCGCAGTTTGACCACAAGCACGCGGCTGTCCACCGCGGCAATCTCTTCCAGCAGCTTGTAGGTGCGGTCGCTCGAGCCATCGTCCACCAGGACCAGCTCAAAGCTGCTGCCCACCTGCTCCATCACCTGCTTCAGGCGCGCATACAGTACGGTTACGTTCTCTTCCTCATTGTGGAAAGGAACGACGATCGAATACTTCGGCATATTGCTAGTATAGATGCGCGCGTGCTCACGCAGGGCACATTTCCTTTGCTACCTGTTCCCGCCCAAACAACCCCAGGTGACGGGCATTCCACCTGCTTGCACCTGGCGCGAAGCGCATTTGGACGCACCGCAGGCGCTTAGCGGTCCAGCTCGTCCAGCATCCCCTGCATCTCGCTGAGCGCGTGACGGTTGCCGGTGCGCGCCGCGCAACTGATGCCTTCCTTCAGCCGCACAATGGCCTCCTGCGTCCGTCCCGCGTTGGAAAGCGTCTGCGCGGCCATGAAGTAGCCGGCCGTATAGTCGGGATCGTTCGTGAGCAGCGTCGCAAACTCCGCCAGCGCCGCGTCAATCTCGCCCTGCTTGGCCAGTTCCATGGCAATGCCATAGCGGGCAAAGCTGTTCTTCGCGTCGAGCGCCAGAATCTCGCGCAATCCTGCTAACTTGTCTGTGCTGCTCATCGGGATAACGATCTACCTGTAAAATTTGCGTAATCGGCGCGGATTGCTGAAACTGAAAAATCAGGGTTCAGCGCGCCCTTCGCCGTTCTACATTGTAGCGAACATCCGGCCCGTGCAACGGCACCGGAGGTAACGGAGCAAGTACACCATGGGTACTACGAATTCCACGCCGGTTTTGCGCAAGACAGTCGCCAGCACGCAGTCGGAAATGACTGAAATCATTCTGCCCAACGACACCAACACGCTGGGTAATCTGCTGGGCGGCCGCCTCATGCACTTCATTGATCTCACCGGCGCCATGGCCGCTTACCGCCACTCGCGCACCCATGTCGTCACCGCCTCCATGGATCACATCGATTTCATCCGCCCGGTTCACCTCGGCGACTTGCTCACCCTCAAGTCGAGCGTCAACCGCGCCTTCACCACCTCCATGGAGGTGGGCGTGAAGGTGTGGGCGGAGAACACGCGCACCGCCACCGTGGTGCACGTAGCCAGCGCCTATCTCGTTTTTGTCGCCATCGATCAGGATGGCCGCAGGCAGCGTGTGCCCGAGGCCGTTCCCGAAACGCCCGATGAGATTCGCCGCTATAACGATGCCCTCCGCCGCAGGCAGCATCGCGAGTCGGAGGCCGCGCGCCGCAAGGCGGAAAGCAGCGCCACCGCGCCTTCGCCCTCCGGAAACTGAGTGACCGCCTCTTCCTTTCCGCGGCGCATCGTCTGCCTCACCGAGGAGACCGTCGAAACCCTCTATCTGCTCGGCGAGCAGGATCGCATCGTCGGCGTCTCCGGCTTCGCAAAGCGCCCGCCGGAGGTGCGCAGCAAGCCCCGCGTCGCCACGTTTGTCGACGCCAACTACGACGCCATCCTCGCTCTCAATCCTGATCTTGTGCTCACCTTCTCCGACGTGCAGGCGGAGATTGCGCGCCAGCTCGCTCTGCGCGGCGTCACGGTCTTCCACTTCAACCAGCGCCGCATCGCCGGCATCTTCGAGATGATCGTGCTGCTCTCCCGTATCCTTGGCCGCGAGGACGCCGGCCGTGCGCTTATTGCTGATCTGCAAAGCGGCCTCGACCGCATCGCGGCATCCGCCGCGGCCTTTCCGCATCGCCCGCGCGTCTTCTTCGAGGAGTGGAGCGACCCGCTCATCGGCGGCATCGGCTGGGTGGAAGAGCTCATCGAGATCGCCGGCGGCTCGCCCATCTTTCCCGAGCACATCCACTGCGGCAAAGCGCAGGATCGCGTCGTCGATCCGCAACAGGTTGTCGCCCGCGACCCTGAAGTCATCCTCGCTTCCTGGTGCGGCAAGAAGGTCGACATCGCGGAGATCGTTGCGCGTCCCGGCTGGAGCGGCATCAGCGCCGTGCGCAGCGGCCACGTCTACGAGATTCCCTCCGACTGCATTCTGCAGCCCGGCCCGGCCTCGCTCACCGATGGCATCCGGCATCTGCACGCGGCCATTGCGCGTGCCGCGGGCGCTGCCATCGCGCCGGAGCTTCTGCCGCCAACGCCGATGCGCAAACAGCCCGCCTGACCGCGGCGCAGACTGCGGGACATGCCCCGGAAGCGTATCCCAACTTCACGTGAACTGGACGAGTAAACTGGAATGGATCGGTTCGCTCTGCCGGTGCTGTCTCCGGCTCTGTTTCTCGGGCCATGCACGCCCGGCGAACTCGACAAGGAGTAGTGTTCCATGGCTCATTCCCACGCAATGCCCGCGCCTGTGGCGCTGCCCGGCATTTCCAAAATCATCGCGGTCGGTTCCGGCAAGGGCGGCGTAGGCAAAACCACGGTGGCCGTCAATCTCGCCATCGCCCTCTCCAAGCTCGGCTACAAGGTCGGCCTCATCGACGCCGACATCTACGGCCCCAATGTGCCCACCATGATGGGTTCCACGCAGCAGCCGGTCGTCGGCGAGGGCAACATGATCCAGCCCAACCTCACCCACGGCCTCAAGACCATCTCCATCGGCTACATCTCCCCCGGCGACAAGCCGCTGGTGATGCGCGGGCCCATGCTGCATCAGATCATCCGCCAGTTTCTGCAGCAGGTGGAGTGGGGCGAGCTCGACTACCTCATCGTCGATCTGCCTCCGGGCACCGGCGACGTGGTCATATCCCTCGTGCAGACCGTGCCGCTCACCGGCGCTGTGGTCGTCTCCACGCCCAGCGACGTTGCCCTGCAGGATGCGCGCAAGGCTCTGGAGATGTTCGCGCAGGTGCATGTGGAAGTCCTCGGCATCGTCGAGAACATGAGCCACTTCACCTGCCCGCACTGCCATCACGAGATCGACATCTTCTCCAAGGGCGGAGCGGAGCGCACCGCGCAGCAGTTCAATCTTCCCTTCCTCGGCTCCATCGAGCTCATCCCCGCCATCCGCGAGGGCGGCGACCGCGGCCTGCCCGTCACGCTGGCCGGCCCCAAGAGTCCGCAAGCGGCTGAGTTCTTTGCCGTGGCGCAAAAGCTGGTGGAGCGCGCTGAGGCCGCTGCCGCGGCCAGCAGCGATGTGCTCGAAATCAGCTAAGACCGCTGCTCATGACAAAAGCGGGGCTTTGAAGCCCCGCTTTTGTTTTGCTGCCAAGTCTGTTTTTACCGCCAGTGTCCTTCGACAAAAACCCACTGTCCATGGCGGTGCACCCAGCGGTGCGGAACCCACCGGGCATGCGGACGAGGCGGACGTTCCCAGCGGCCGGGAACCCACACATACCGTGCGCCGTCCCAGCGCTGATAGCCGCCAATCCACACGAATCCGCGAGCGGGCGGTGGAGGCCGGCGCTCCACCACAGGCGGCGGAGGTCCGATGCGGACTGAAATCTGTCCGAACGATGCCGCAGGGAGCATTGTGAGTGCAAGCAGTACTGCCATTGCAATCTTCTTCACAGTCGTAAACTCCTTCAGCGTTTTGTACCGGACCGCATCGCGCCATCCGGCTTTCTCTTGCTGCATGGTTGGAACCGCATTCATGCGCAAAAGTTGCGCCGCAACGGGAAGATTGCGCAAATTCTTCAGCAGGCGAAAGTTACTTTGCTGCTACTCCTGCTTCGATCTCCTCGGTCAGCGCATCGATGGCCGCCAGGCATGCGCCGCGGCTCACATCGTTGTGCGTCACCAGGCGAATCGCATGGGGACCCACCGATCCCGTCAGCACGCCGCGCGCCTTGAGCCGCGCCACAAGATCGTCCGCGCTCATGCCATTCGTCAGTTGGAAGATGAGGATGTTCGTCTCCACCGTCTCCGGATCGATCGCAGCGCCTTCGGTGTGTGCCAGCGCCTCGGCCAGCAGCTTCGCGTTGGCGTGATCCTCGTGCAGCCGCAGCGTCATCTTTTCGAGCGCGATCAACCCCGCCGCGGCCAGCACGCCGGCCTGCCGCATGCCGCCGCCCAGCGCCTTGCGGTACACGCGCGCCCGCTCCATCAGCTCCTCTGAGCCCGTCAGCATCGAGCCCACCGGCGCGCACAGCCCCTTCGACAAACAGAACATCACCGTATCGAAGCCCCGCGTCAGCGTCTTCACATCCACACCCAGCGCGGTTGCTGCGTTAAAGATGCGCGCGCCGTCCAGGTGCAGCGGCAGCTTCCGCTCCTTCGCGTTCGTCCATATCTCTTCGAGAGCATCCAGCCGCGTCACGCGGCCGCCAGCCAGGTTCGCCGTATTCTCAATCTCGATCAGACCAGTCGCCGCGCGAAAGGTGCTGCGCCCGTAGATCACTGGCTCAATGTCCTGCCACGTCAGCGTGCCGCTCTCCGTGGCCACCGCGCGCACCAGGCAGCCGGAGAAGGTCGCCGCCGTCGCCATCTCCCAGTCGAGAATGTGCGAGCGCGACTCGCAGATCACTTCCTGTCCCGGCTCGGTATGCAGCCGGATCGCAATCTGGTTCCCCATCGTGCCCGTCGGCACAAATACCGCGGCCTCGCGGCCAAGGATCTCCGCCGCGCGCTTCTCCAGCAGGTTGATCGTCGGGTCTTCGCCGTAAACGTCGTCGCCCACCTCGGCCGCGGCCATCGCCGCGCGCATCTCCGGCGTGGGCCGGGTCACCGTGTCCGATCGCAGGTCAATCAGGTCGGTCACTTTCGCATCTTCCTTTCCGGGCATTCCCATCGCCGCGTTCATCGATTCATCGCGCGGCAAAGATTACTGATCACTGATGTCTGACCACTGATCTCCGTCACTGAATCTGCGCCATCGGCATCTCGATCACCGGTGTCACCTTGCCGTCGTGCGAGGCATAGGCCCATATCCCATGGAAGCTCTGCTTCAGCTCCGGATGCGCCTTCACCAGTGCGCCCAGCACCGCCAGCGCCTCGGTGCGCGCCGCCGCAGGATCGCTCATGCCCAGCGACTCATATGTCACGCCCAGATCCGCCTCGCGCAACGAGAGATCGATGCGCACTCCGTCGATCTTCCACGTCCGCGCACCATCCTGAATCGTCAGCGGGAACGGCCCCGGAGGGTTCTTGATCTCCGACTGCTCGCGCAGCAGCTTCTCCATATTCGGCGACGAGAGAAAATCCACCGGCAGCAGCAGGTAGTGCGCAAAGTCGTAGCAGTACCACGCCACCCACGGCGATCCGTTCGCCGCCGCGGCCCGCGCCTGCGTCCAGTACCACACGCCATCGTGCCCATCGATCGCACCCTGCCGCACCGACAGACCGCCCAGCTTCCATGCAGGCGTCGCGCCCGTCGCATCCCACACCACCACCATGCCGATCTGCCCGCCCAGCGCCGCTCCCGGCGCATTTGCCAGCAGCACGGCATACTTGCCCGGCGGCAGGGCGCGCATGGTGATCGTCACTGTCAGCGACCCGCTCTGGTTCGAGCAGAAAAACTGCGTATCCATGGTCGCGGTCTGGCTGGAGGCATCGAGCAGGTACATCTCTTCGAGCTGCGCCTGCCCGCCCTTCAGCACCGCCGCGCCCTGCTCCACCTCATTGTGGATGCCGTCCCACTGCGCAGTGATCGCGGGCAGCAGGTCGGCCTGCAGCGTCGAATAATCCTGCTGCATCACCGCGCCGGTCAGCCGCTCGCCCACCGCGATCAGCGCATTCCGGTCCTGCGGCTGCATCTCGGCCTGCGTGGTGCAGTTTGCGGCCAGCACCGGCAGCGGCGCGCACCCCAGCAGAGCCCAGATCCAACCCTTCCAGCAAAGCCGCATCGGATCCAAATTCCCTCTCTCTCCGCACAAACCCCTGTGAGCGTCCGCGGGCAATTGTTAGTCTAGTACAGTGGAGAGCCATCAAAACGGCTCGCCGCACACCCGGCGGAGGCACCCCATGAGCGCACGCATGCATCAAGCCGGTTCTCTCGCGCTCGCCGGCCTTGCGCTCTCTGCTGCCACCGTTCTTCTGGCGCAAACCACACCTTCATCGACGCACGCCGCGCATCATCGAAAGCAGCGCGCCGCAGTCCAGCCGGTCGCCCCGGCGCCCGCACCGGCCGTCGTCGAGCCGCCCAAACCCAACTGGCCTGTGAACGATGCCCCCAGCCCCGCCACCGTCACCTGGGACCGGCGCAGCCTGCGCGTCGACGCCAGCAACTCCAGTCTCGACCAGATTCTGGTGACCATCGCCTCCGACACGGGCGTCAAAATCGAAGGTGCGGGGGCCGATCAGCGCATCTTCGGGGTCTTTGGTCCGGGCAGCCCGCGCGATGTCCTCAGCCAGCTCCTGCAGGGCTCCGGCTACAACATCGTCATGGTCGGCGACAACGGCGCGGGCCTGCCCCGCGAGGTGCAGCTCTCCGCGCGCCGTGCAGGCAATAATGCGCCCGCGGCCATGCATCCCATGCAGCAGCAGCCCGATGACGACTACAGCGATGCCCCCGATGACTCCCAGCAGATGGACGCCGCGCCGCAGCAGCCCGCCATGCCACCCGAGGTGCCCCATCCGCCCCAGCAGATCATCCGCGAGCAGGAGCTGATGCAGCAGCAGCCGGGCCAGCCGCCCGCGCCCCAGCAGCAGCAGTCGCCGCAATAGCCGCGCGCTTCAATCCCGCATCGATTGTGAAAGAGGAAAACTAGAGGAGCCCGGCCGTCTCAGGCTGGGTCTTGACCGGGGCCTCGCGCCTCTGCGGCCGCAGCAGCGCAAACCCGGTGCGAAAGATGCCATACGCCACAAGTACGCCAAATGCCAGTGCGCCCACAGACGCGCAAATCAACATCGCCAGGTTCAAAAAATCCGTCATCCGGTTCCTGCAATTCCGTCCGCAACTGCGCGGCGCTGCAACTCTTTCCGTGCGCCGTCATCTACAAGTGTAGCGTGCGGCCCATTCCGTGGACTGATTGTCGCAGAAAACCCGCTTCATTGACCCTGGTTTCTGTTGCCAAATAAAATACCTCCAGAGTGTTGCGGCCCGCCCCGGCAGCCGGACCACTCTGGAACCGCCCACGCTCACCCTCGATCCAGCATGTCCATGACTCACATCTCGGTGCGTGGGGCGCGCCAGCATAATCTGCGCGACATCAGCGTGCGCATCCCCCGCAACACCCTCACCGTGGTCACCGGCCTCTCCGGCAGCGGCAAGAGCTCCCTCGCCTTTGACACCATCTACGCCGAAGGCCAGCGCCGCTACGTCGAAACCCTCTCCGCCTACGCCCGCCAGTTCCTCGACCAGATCGAGCGGCCCGATGTGGACTCCATCGAGGGCCTCAGCCCAGCCATCTCCATCGAGCAGAAGACCACCAGCCGCAGCCCCCGCTCCACCGTGGGCACCATCACCGAGATTTACGACTACCTCCGCCTGCTTTACGCCTCCGTCGGTACCCCCCACTGCCCCAACTGCGGCCGTCCCATCGCGCGGCAAACGGCCGAGCAGATCGTCCAGCGCATCCTGGAGCAGGGTGCCGGCGAGCGGGTCACCATCATGGCCCCCGTCGTCCGCGGCCGCAAAGGCGAGTTCAAGGACCTCCTCGATCAGCTCGACCAACAGGGTTTCCGCGCCCGCGTCGACGGCGAAATCGCCGACCTCTCCGAGCCGCCCATCCTCGACAAGCGCAAGAATCACTCCATCGAGGCCGTCGTCGACCGCGTCCTGCTCAAGCCTGAGGCAGCGCCGGCGTCAAAATCCGGCAAGCCCTCGCTCGAAAAGCGCCTCGAAGCCGCCGTCTCCAAGGCCCTCCAGCTCGCCAACGGCCTCGTCCTCGTGGGCTTCGCCAGCAGCGGCGACAAGCTCAATGAACAGCTCTTTTCCTCCTCCATGGCCTGTCCCGACTGCGGCCTCGATGTGCCCAAGCTCGAGCCCCGCAGCTTCAGCTTCAACTCCACCTTTGGCGCATGCCCTGAGTGCCACGGCCTCGGCTCGCTCTACGATCTCGATCCCGCCAAGGTCATCACCGACTGGAGCAAACCCCTGCTCGACGGCGGCCTCGGCCCCGGCTCGGCCTCGCAGTACCTCATCAAGCTCATGCACCTGGCCGCGGAGCGCTACAAGATCGACCTCTCCGTGCCCTTCGAAGATCTTCCGCCGAAGCAGCAGCACATCCTGGTCTACGGCCCGCCCAAGGGCGAAGGCCCCCGCACCGGCTTCCACGGCATCCTCGCCTACCTGCGCGACTCCATCACCGAGGCCCGCAGCGAGGCCTATCGCGAGTACATGATGAACTTCATGTCCGCCACCCCTTGCCCGGCCTGCCGCGGCAAGCGCCTGCGCCCGGAGTCCCTCGCCGTCAAGGTCGGCGGCCTCTCCATCGCCGACTTCACCGCCCTGCCGCTCAACCGCGCCCTCTCGGCGGCCATCAATCTCCAGTTCTCCGCCCGCGAGGCCCTCATCGCCGAGCGCATCCGCCGCGAGATCGCCGAGCGCCTCGAATTCCTCTGCGCCGTCGGCCTCAGCTATCTCGCCCTCGACCGCAGCGCCGCGACGCTCTCCGGCGGTGAGGGCCAGCGCATCCGGCTCGCCACCCAGATCGGCTCCCGCCTCCGCGGCGTCCTCTACGTCCTCGACGAGCCCTCCATCGGCCTCCACCAGCGCGACAACGAGCGCCTCATCGGTGCACTCGAGCAGCTCCGCGACCTCGGCAACACCGTCCTCGTCGTCGAGCACGACGAAGACACCATCCGCCACGCCGATTTTGTTCTTGACCTTGGACCAGGTGCGGGGCGCCTGGGAGGGTATGTCGTCGCCGAAGGCACCCCCGAGCAGATCATGGCCGCGCCGGCCTCGCTCACCGGCCGCTACCTCTCCGGAGCCGCCAGCATCCTCCAGCGCTCCGAGCCCCGCCCGCTCACCGGCAAGTGGCTCACCGTCTCCGGCGCGCGCGAGCACAACCTCCGCGACCTCGACATCCGCCTGCCCCTCGGCCTCATGACCGTCGTCACCGGCGTCAGCGGCAGCGGCAAGAGCACGCTGATTAACGACATTCTTTACAAGTCGTTAGCCAAAAATCTTTATGGATCGCGCGAAGAACCGGGCGCACACGAATCGATCGCTGGCGAAGACCAGATCGACAAGGTCATCCGCATCGACCAGTCCCCCATCGGCCGCACCCCGCGCTCCAACCCGGCCACGTACACCCAGGTCTTCTCGCCCATCCGCGACCTCTTCGCCATGCTGCCCGAGGCCCGCGAGCGCGGCTATAAACCCGGCCGCTTCAGCTTCAACGTGGCCGGCGGCCGCTGCGAAACCTGCCAGGGCGACGGCCAGCGCCGCATCGAGATGAACTTCATGCCCGACGTCTACGTGCAGTGCGAGGTCTGCAACGGACGCCGCTATAACCAGGAGACTCTCGCCGTTAAGTTCCACGGCTACTCCATCGCCGACATCCTCGACCTCACCATCGAAGACGCGCTCACCGTCCTCGCCGACGTGCCCACCGTCCGCCAGAAGCTGCAAACCCTTGTCGATGTCGGCCTCGGCTACGTCCACCTCGGCCAGAGCGCCACCACCCTCTCCGGCGGCGAAGCCCAGCGTATGAAGCTGGCCCGCGAGTTGAGCAAGCGTCAGACCGGCCGCACCCTCTACCTCCTTGACGAGCCCACCACCGGCCTGCACTTCGACGACGTGCGCAAGCTCCTCGAAGTCCTGCACCGCCTCACAGACCTCGGCAACACCATCATCATCATCGAGCACAACCTCGACGTGATCCGCAACGCCGACTGGATTCTCGACCTCGGCCCCGAAGGCGGCGAGGACGGCGGACAGCTCATCGGCGAGGGCCGTCCGGAAAAGATCGCGCACACCCCCGGCTCTTACACCGGCAAGTTTCTCGCCCGCTATTACAGCGCCCCCAATGGCCGCCTGAAAGCCATCGATACTCCGGCTGCTTCGGCCGGGGCCTCCATCGCTCAAGCAGAACCTGAGACTTCATCGGTCAAACCGAAGAAAAACAAAAAGAAGATGGTGCCCGCATGAGCCATCTTCCGGCAGAGTTTCCTGAGGACCGGCAGTTCGATGAGCCTCACTCTCAGAATGCGCACGCCGCTGAGCAGACGGACGAGGCGGAGCAAATGGACCCGGCGGACCAGTCGCAACCCATGCAGGCGTCCGGTGAAATGCAGCCGCGGGACAACGAGCCTTTCTTCTGCCAGGTGCTCATGGAGCCGCAGCCGCCTCCCGAGCGCATCCCCAACTTCGGCCACCTCGGCATTCTGTTTCTGCTCGCGCTTCTCGGCCTCTTCTCCGCCATCATGCTTGCGCGCGTGGGCATCTACTTTCACCTCTTCGGTGTCAGCACCGTTCCACAGGCCGCCAATGAAATCCACTACACCCTCGGCACCGAAGGGCTCTTCTATCTCCTCACCTATGCCGGTGCGGCGGCGCTCTTTCCTGCGCTGTGGGGCCGCAGCCTGCTCTCCGGCCTGCAGTGGAGAGCACGCGTTGCCGGCCGGCGCATGGGCTATCTCTTCAGCGCGGCGGGTGCCTGCTTCCTGCTGGCCATCCTCAACAGCGTGCTGATCCCCGGTCCGGAGAACGCGCCCATCGACAAGATATTCCGCATGCCCGGCGCGGCCTGGGTACTCTTCCTCTTCGGCATCACCTTCGCGCCATTCTTTGAGGAGATCGCCTTCCGCGGCTTTCTGCTCCCTGCCCTCGCCACGGCCTTCGACTGGTCAGCAGAACAGTTCACGCACCGCCTGCCCAACCCGCCGGACCGCAACGGCCACCCCAACTGGTCTTTGCCGGCCATGGCCTCGGCCTCAATCATCACCAGCATTCTCTTCGCTCTGCTCCACGCCGAGCAGACCGCCAGCGCCATCGGCCCATTCCTGTTGCTGGTCTGCGTCAGCCTCGTTCTCTGCGGCGTCCGTCTTCTGTTCCGCTCCCTTGCCGCCAGCGTCTTCGTCCATGCCTGTTACAACTTCCTGCTCTTCTCCCTCATGTTCCTCGGCACCTCCGGCTTCCGCCACCTCGACAACATGTGAGAGGCAGTTCACAGTTCTCAGAGATCAATGAGGTGTTCTGCATTCCCTGTTCCCTAATCCCTAATCTTTTACAATCTCCCTTGATGACCACCCCAGCCCACGCCCAGCAGCTTCTCTCTCTGCTTGCCCGCACCAGCTTCAAGCTCGGCCAGTTCAAGCTCTCCTCCGGCGGCACCAGCGACTACTACATCGACTGCCGCACCACCACGCTGCACGCCGAGGGCGGCCGCCTCACCGGCCACGCCATCCTCGAGCTGCTTGAGGCCAACCACATCGATGCGGATGCCGTTGGCGGCCTCACCATGGGCGCGGACCCCATCGTCTCCAACGTGGCCACAGCCAGCGCCTGGCGAGCACAGACGCACCCATCCGCTCCGCTCATGCACGGCTTCCTCGTCCGCAAGGCCGAGAAGGCCCACGGCACCGGCCGCCGCATCGAAGGCTTCTTCCGCGAGGGCGCGCGCGTCGTCATCGTGGACGATGTCTGCACAACCGGCGCTTCCACCATCAACGCGATCGAGGCCGCAAAGGAAGCCGGCATGACCGTCGCCGCCGTGGTCTGCATCGTCGAGCGCGAAGAGGCCAACGGCCGTCCCGCCGTGGAAGCTGCCGCCGCCGGCGCGCCTTTCCTGCGCCTCTTCACCGCCAACGATGTCCGCGCCGAGCACATCCGGCAGCTTGAGCAGAAATAATCGCCCTACTCAAAAGCAAAACAGGCCATCCGTTCTCACGGATGGCCTGCCGCAGTTCTGGGGGAGTAGGAGTGGGTGTTAGCGTCCTGTGCCCGGAGCCGCTGCCGGAGCAGTCTGCTGGTCCTGGGCCATGTTCGAGAGCAGTTGCACCTGCACGCGGCGGTTCTGCTTGCGGCCCGCTGCCGTATCGTTCGAAGCCACTTCCTGATCCTTGCCAATGCCGATCAGGTAGAAGCGATGCGCCGGGATGTTGTACTTCGCGGCCAGGTACTGCACCACCGCATCCGCGCGGCGCTGGCTCAGGTCGTAGTTGTAGGCGGCCGAGCCGGTCGAGTCCGTCCCGCCCGTCACTTCCAGAATGTAGCTCTTCGCGGTGCCAAGCTGATTGGCAAACTGGTCGAGCTGGTCCTTGTCATCGGCGGTGAGCACGGCCTTGTCAAAGCCAAAGTTCACCGTCACATTCGCCAGCGACTTGTAGTTGTCCAGGCCTTTCACTACGCTGTCGAGCGTATCGGCGCGGTTCACGGCATCGTTGGCGGCTGTCTGCGCGTCGCCTGCGGACTTCGAAGCAGCCTGCGCATTCTGCGTAGCCGTATCGGCTGAGCCCTGCGCCTGCTTGATGCCTGCCTGCGCGCGGTCATCGGTGTCGCGGATCGCCTGGCCGTTTGCCGCCGTCTTCTGCTCAAGCTGGTCGGTGTGGTCAACGATCGGGGCGGTCTGGGTCCGCACCCAGTTCTTGGTGGCACAGCCGGTTGCACCAGCCATCGCGAGAGCAGCCGCTGCCATCCACAGGCCAAATCGGGGATTTATCATGTTTTTGTCCTCCCGCCCCGGTACGCTTGATGACCACCGCGCATCGGGCAGTGTTTATCCTTCTGCCCTATCCATAGCATCCTGATCGCCAAACAAAATGCACACTCTATCTCTTGCAAAAACAGCATGTTAGAAGTGACCTTCCTGGCATCTTACCCGTTAAATTCAGTGTAATTTTTACCTTCTCGCGTAACTTTGCTCATCTTCGGACCGGCGCCTGCCTGCCGCTTTTGCCTCGGGAGCTATGCTGGAGAAAGATGGGCCTGTCCAATCGTTCTGGAATCGGCCCGAGACCCCGGAACCGCCTTCGCCCAGCCAACCCGATGGACCTGCCCGAGAAAATCCGCACCCTCCCCACCCAGCCCGGCGTGTATCTCTACAAGAACGCCGAGGGCGAGGTCATCTACGTCGGCAAGGCCAAGAATCTCCGCTCGCGGGTCCGTTCGTATCTGCTGGAAGCCTCGCAGGCCAACGCCAAAACCGGCTCGCTCATGCGCGAGGCCGTGGACATCGACTACATCCTCGTCGCCAATGAGCACGAGGCCCTCGCGCTCGAGAACAACCTCATCAAGCAGCGCAAGCCGCGCTTCAACATCCTGCTGCGCGACGACAAGACCTATCCTTACGTCAAGCTCACGCTCGCCGACCGCTACCCCAAGGTCTTCGTCACCCGCCGCCTGCGCAAGGATGGTTCGGCTTACTACGGCCCCTACTTTCCCGGCAACCTCGCCTACCGCATCGTCGAGCTCATCCATCGCAGCTTCCTCATCCCAAGCTGCAAGGTCGATCTCTCCCGTTATCACCCTCGCGCCTGTCTGCAGTACTACATTCATCGCTGCCTCGGTCCCTGTGTCGAGAACCTGACCACGCCCGAAATCTACAAGCAGGCCGTGCGCGATGCGCAGCTCTTTCTCGAAGGCCGCGCCACCGAGCTGGAGCGCTCGCTGACCGCGCGCATGGCAGCCGCCGCCGAAGCCGAGCAGTTCGAGGCCGCCGCACGGCTGCGCGACCAGCTCGCTACCGTGCACCAGCTCCAGGAGAAGCAGCGCATTGCCACCGCCGAGCAGAGCGACGATGCCGATGTCTTCGGCTACCACTTTGAAGACGGCGCACTCGCCGTCAACCTCTTCCACATGCGCGCCGGCAAGATCGTCGACCGCCGCGAGTTCTTCTGGGAAGACATTCCGGACCTGCTCGAAGCCAACGCGGACAGCGATCAGGGCTCAGAGATCAGAGATCAGGACGAAACCGAAGCCGCCGCACGCAACGCTTTCCAACCCGGCCCCTTCTTCTCCGCGCTGCTCAAGCAGCTCTATATCGACCAGCAATATGTCCCGCGCTCCATCCTCGTCCCCACTGACTTTGCTGACCGCGAAGCCCTCGCCGATCTGCTCTCCGAGCGTACTGGCCATCGCATTGAGCTGGCCGTGCCCCAGCGCGGAGAAAAGCGCTCCCTCGTCGATCTCGCCGGGCAGAACGCGCATCAGTCCTTCACGCAGCGCTTCCGCGTGCTGGAGCCTTCGCGCAAGGCCATCCAGGAGGCGCTGGCCGACGCACTCATGCTCCCCGAACTGCCCAAGCGCATTGAGTGCTTCGACATCTCACACATTCAGGGTGCGGAAACCGTCGCCTCGCTCGTCGTGTGGGAAGACGGCAAGATGAACAAATCAGCTTATCGCAAGTTCAAGGTGATGACCGTGCTCGGCGTCGACGACTTCGCCTCCATGCGCGAGGTCGTCTTCCGCCGCTACAAGCGCCTGAAGGACGAAGATCAGCCCATGCCTTCGCTGGTGCTGATCGACGGCGGCCTGGGCCAGCTTCACGCCGCAGCCGACGCGCTCGAATCCCTCGGCTTCACCTCGCAGCCGCTGGCCTCCATCGCTAAAAAGGAAGAAGTCATTTACGTCTACGGCAACGAGGACGAGCCCGTCGTCCTCGACCGCCGCTCGCCGGTGCTGCATCTCATTCAGCTCATCCGCGACGAGAGCCACCGCTTCGCCATCGGCTACCACCGCCAGCGCCGCGCCATGCGCGACCG
>DASZRQ010000130.1:0-11069 GCA_035549115.1 Occallatibacter sp.
ACCTGCACCCCCGGCACCTGTGCCGCATTGCCCAGGCCAGAGATGGGGAATCCGGTTTTGTAGCCGCCCGGATAGCCGGACGAGCTGGCAATCACGCAGACGGATGCGCCGGGAGTCCAACGGAGAGTGGTTTCGGCGAGGCGTCCATCGACGCAGGCTTCGAGAGCGTCCATCAGGTCACTTTCGAGACGGAGCAGGATGGCCTGGGTTTCAGGATCGCCGAAGCGGGCGTTGTACTCGAGCACCTGGGGGCCGCGGGCGGTCATCATGAGGCCGCAGTAGAGGACACCGACGAAGGGCGCACCCTCCTGGGCCATGGCGCGCACGGTGGGCTCGGCGATGTCGCGGACGATCCACTGCGCCATCTCGGGAGTGAGCAGATCGCTGGTGGAGTAGACGCCCATGCCGCCGGTGTTGGGGCCGGTGTCGCCCTCGCCGATACGCTTGTGGTCCTGTGCGGGGACGAGGGGTGCGACGTGCGTGCCGTCACTGAGGCAAAGGAAGCTGACCTCGTCACCTTCTAGGAACTCTTCGATGACGACCTGTTGGGCGGTTTCGCCGAGGAGCGAGCCATCGAAGAGGCCGTGCGCGGCTTCAAGGGCAGTGGCGCGCGAGGTGCAGATGATGACGCCCTTGCCCGCGGCGAGGCCGTCGGCCTTGACGACGATGGGCGCGTGAAAGAGGCCGATGGCGGCTTCGAGTTCCGCGGCCTTGTTGCAGACGGCGTAGTTGGCGGTGGGAATGCGGTGGCGCTGCATGAACTGCTTGGCGAAGGCCTTGCTCGCCTCAAGCTGCGCGGCAGCCTGGGTTGGGCCAAAGACGCGCAGGCCGCGGGCCTGGAGCGCGTCGACGATGCCCAGGGCCAGGGGAACCTCCGGGCCGACGATGGTGAGCGCGGGCCGCTCAGCCTCGGCGAGGGCAATCATGGCATCGATGTTTTTGAGATCCACCGGAACGCAGCGGGCCACCTGCCCGATGCCTCCGTTGCCCGGCGCGCAGACAACCTCCGTGACGCGCGCGCTGCGTTTTACGGCCCAGGCCAGCGCGTGCTCGCGCCCCCCGGCCCCCAACACCAGAACTTTCATCTTGTTTTTTTCACGCCCCCCGAACAGGTTATGGTCGGCAATGGGGCCGGGGTAAGTCAAACGGAGGCTGGCGCATTGCGGTGCCGGGGCTCTCCTATACTGAGGCGTGACGATCCATGCCTGAGACACGCATCCAGCCGCATCATGAGCAAGCCGCAGGCGAGGAGCGCCGCGCGCGGCTGCGGTACGCCTTCCGGCGCAACCAGGCATTCGGGCTGGTGCTGCTGGCGGCGCTGATTTGCCTATGGTGGCTTCTGCATACGAATCCGAAGTGGATCTTTCCGCCGGGCTGGTGGAGGCTATGACGACTGCGTCGAGCAGTACCTTGGATGAGAGTTCAGGGGCTAAAGCCCCCCTCGATCAGTCGGCGTCATCGGCACGACTGAAGTCGTGCCCTGACACAGATGCGGAACAGCAGGGCAGCGAACGGCGAAGCCGCGAGCCGCTAGCGGTTCTGCTGCTGGGGCCGACGGGGAGCGGGAAGACGGCGCTGTCGCTGGCGCTGGGCGAGCGGTTTGGCGGCGAGGTGGTGAGCTGCGACTCGGTGGCGGTGTACCGGGGGATGGACCTGGGCTCGGCCAAGCCGACGGCGCTGGAGCGGGCGCGGCTGCCGCATCACCTGATCGACGTGGCCGATCCCGATGCGCCGTTTACGGCTGGCGCCTACAGCCGGGCGGCGCGGGCGGCACTTCGAGGCATTGCCGCGCGGGGGCGGCTGCCGATTGTGACCGGCGGGACGGGGCTTTATCTGCGGGCGCTGACGGAGGGGCTGTTCGCGGGGCCGCAGCGGCAGGAGGCTCTGCGTGCGCGGCTGAAGCGGAGCCATGAGAAGCATGGGAAAGGCTGGCTGCATCGGGTGCTCCAGCGGCTGGATGCGGTCTCGGCAGAGCGCATCCACACGAACGATGCGGCGAAGCTGATGCGCGCGATCGAGGTGTGCCTGACGGCACGGAGGCCGATGACCCAGTTTCTGAACGATGGGGAGAGGTCGCGCGATCCGCTGACAGGGTTCCGGCTGCTGCGCATCGGGCTGAACCCGATGCGGGCGGCGCTCTATGAGCGGTTGAATGCGCGGTGCGCGGCGATGTTCGCGGCGGGGCTGGTGGAGGAGACGCGCGGACTGCTGGCGCGGTACGGGCCGGTGAAGGCGCTGGATGCGCTGGGCTACAGGCAGGCGCGGGCTGTGATTGAAGACGCGCTGAGCGTGAACGAGGCGATTGCGGCGGCGCAGCAGGGGCATCGTAACTATGCGAAGCGGCAGATGACGTGGTTCCGGCGGGAGCCCGAGGTGCACTGGCTGGACGGCTTTGGCGACATGCCGGAGACGGCGCAGGCGGCAGCCGCACTTGTGGCAGAGCGCATCCGTTAGGCCGCTCTGTTCATCCAGTAAACTTGAGGGTGGTGCAATGCCGCGTGTCGATTGTGCGCGGCGGGAACGGAGTTTGCGGTGGCAGAGACACTGTACGACGTGGCGATCATCGGCAGCGGACCGGCGGGGTATACGGCGGCGATTCGGGCAGGGCAGCTTGGGCTGAAGACGGCGCTGATCGAGTCGGCCAAGGTGCTGGGCGGGACGTGCCTGCATGTGGGCTGCATTCCGACCAAGACGCTGCTGTTTAACGCCGAGCTGTGGGACCACCTGAAGCACGCCACGGACTATGGCATCGATAACGTGGGCGCGCCAGCGCTGAACTGGACCAATGTGCTGAAGCGGAAGACGGCGGTGGTGACCAAGCACACCAAGGGACTCGAGTTCCTGATGAAGAAGAACAAGGTGACGGTGATTGCGGGTTATGGCCGGCTCACCGGGCCTGCGCAAGACGGCGTGCACACGGTGGAGCTGACCGGCGCAGACGGCGCGAAGAGCGCGGTGACGGCGAAGAACGTGATTGTGGCTACGGGCTCGGACGCGAAGACGATCTTCGGGCTGGCGCCGGACGACCGCATCCTGACGAATATCGAGATTCTCTCGATTCCCGAGCCGCCGAAGTCGCTGATCGTGATTGGCGCGGGCGCGGTGGGCGTGGAGTTCGCGTCGATCTTCCGGAGCTTTGGGACCGAGGTGACGATTGTGGAGTTTCTGCCGAGGCTGATGCCGCCGGAGGACGAGGATATCTCAAAGGAGCTGGCGCGGCTGTTCAAGAAGCGGGGCATCGACATCAACACCGGCGCGAAGGTAGAGAAGATTGAGAAGACCGGGACGGGCATGAAGGTGACCTGGACCGGCGCGAACGGCAAAACGATGGAGAAGGAAGCGGAGAAGGTACTGGTGGCTGTGGGTCGCGCGCCGCGCACGGCAGATGTGGGCCTGGACAAGACCAAAGTCGAAGTGGAGCGGGGATTCATTTATGTGAACGAGACGCAGGAGACGGCAGAGCCGGGCGTCTACGCGATTGGCGACATTGTGGCGGGGCTGCCGCAGCTTGCGCACTCCGGCGCGATGAGCGGCATTGTGGCGGTGACGAAGATTGCGGGGCGGAACTACAGGCCGGTGCGGCGGGACCGCATTCCGGCGTGCACGTACTGCGATCCGCAGATTGGCTCGGCGGGACTGACCGAGGCGCAGGCGAAGGAAAAGGGTTTCGAGGTGAAGGTGGGCAAGTTCCCCTTCGCGGGCAACTCCAAGGCGACGATTGTGGACAGCCACGACGGGTTTGTGAAGATTGTGGCCGACGCGAAATACGGCGAGATTCTGGGCGTGCACATCATTGGGCCACAGGCCACGGAGCTGATTGCCGAGGCAGTGGCGGTGATGGAGCTGGAAGGCACGGTGGATGAGCTGATGTTCACGATCCACGCGCACCCCACGCTGAGCGAGGCGATGCTGGATGCGTATGCCGCGGTGGAGGGGATGGCGATCAACGCTTGAGTGCGGCTTCAGGCGAAGTCCGGCTCCTCCCAAAGCGCATCGAGATCGCGGCGGCCATCGAGCACGCGCACGACCAGCACTTCTCCGGCGCGATACAGGTAGTAGATGCGCATAGCTGGAAACCCCTCGACGGGCCACGCGCGCAGCCCGGCCAACAGCGGATGCTTCAACTTTTTCGGCGCGCCCGCATCCGGCATGCGGCGCAGTTTCTCCATTGCGGCCTGCACGGCATCGAGAAATTTCTCTGCCATATGCGCCGCACCGCGTTCATCGAGATAGAAGGCGTGCTGCCGGAGGATGTCGTTGCGCGCGGCAGCGTAAACGAACACCCGGATTGGTTTCCGAGCCATGCAATTCTCAATTGCGCGCTTTGCGCCGGAGGGTCCGTGTCTTCACTGCCTTTACGGCTTCAGCGCGCAACTCCGTCCAGAAGGCCGCTGACAAACGTTCAGCGTCCCCCTGCGCCAGCCCTTCGAGCAGGAGCGTTTCCAGGCGCGCATCCGCATCGCGCGCCTGTGCCTCGCGCAACAGGCCGCGCACGTACTCGCTCACGTTGCCGTAGCCTTTGGCTTCAACCTCGCGGTCGATGAATTCTCTGAGCGAATCGGGCAGCGAGATGGTGAGAGTGGTCATGGCGCGTCTCCGTGCCCTTGAGTATAGCAATATTTCTTATTTCTTCTTATATCAAGGCGCCGGAATGCCATACCAGCTTCATTCCGGCACGAGGCTATAGCTCCGTCGACTGGGTTTCGGCGAGGTGCTTTGCCCTGGCGATGAAGTCGGCCAGCGGCACGGAGCCCTGGTCGCCTTTGCCGCGGGTGCGGACGCTGACGGCGCTGGCGCCAGCTTCCTTGTCGCCGAAGACGAGGATGTAGGGCGTCTTCTGGTTGGCGAAGTCGCGAATCTTGGCGTTCATCTTTTCGTTCCGGCCGTCGATCTCAACCCGGAAGCCGGCGGCCTTGAGCTCGGCTTCGACCTTCTTTGCGTAGTCGAGATGCTTCTCGCTGATGGGGACGAGGCCAACCTGCACGGGTGCGAGCCAGAGCGGGAAGGCCCCGGCGTAGTGCTCGATGAGGACGCCGAAGAAGCGCTCGACCGAGCCGAAGAGGGCGCGGTGCACCATGACCGGCTGATGGCGCTCGCCGTCTTCGCCGACGTACTCGAGCTCGAAGCGCGCGGGCAGGTTGAAGTCGAACTGCACGGTCGAGAGCTGCCAGAGGCGGCCGAGGGCATCGACGAGCTTGATGTCGATCTTGGGGCCGTAGAAGGCGGCTTCGCCGGGGATGGTTTTGTAGTCGATGCCTTTCTCTTTGAGCACCTTTTCGAGCGAGCCGATGGCGAGATTCCAGTTGTCGTCGCCGCCGAGATAGTGGTCGCGGTCGTTGGGATCCCAGGAAGAGAGCTCGACCTTGAACTCCGCAAAGCCGAAGGTTTTGAGGACGGCTTCCGCGAAATCGATGCAGGCGGCAACTTCGGATTCGACCTGGCCGGGAGTGCAGAAGATGTGAGCGTCGTCCTGGGTAAAGCCGCGGACGCGCAGCAGACCCTGCATGGTGCCGGAGCGCTCGTAGCGGTAGACGTTGCCGAACTCGGCGTAACGGGCGGGCAGGTCACGATAACTCTTGGGAGAGTCCTTGTAGATGAGGATGTGGCCGGGGCAGTTCATGGGCTTGAGGCGGTATTCCGCGTCGTCAAGCTCCATGGGCGTGAACATGTTTTTGGCGTAGACGCCAGTGTGTCCGGAGACCTGCCAGAGGTGCGCACGCATGACGTGGGGCGTGTAAACAAGCTGGTAGCCGCGGCGCAGGCACTCCTCGCGCATCCAGTCCTCCATCACCTTGCGGATGATGGCCCCTTTGGGATGCCAGAAGATGAGGCCGGGGCCGGCGAGCTCCTGAATGGAGAAGAGGTCGAGCTGCTTGCCGAGGACGCGGTGATCGCGGCGCGCGGCCTCCTCCAAGCGCGCGAAGTGAGCGTCGAGGTCTTTCTGCGAGAAGAAGGCGGTGCCGTAGATGCGCTGGAGCTGCGGATTCTTCTCGTCGCCGAGCCAGTAGGCGCCGGCCAGGGTGGTGAGCTTGATGGCCTTGACGCGGCCTGTCGAAGGCACGTGGGGGCCGCGGCAGAAGTCGACGAAGCCGCCGTTGCGGTAGAAGCTGACCTGCGAGCCGGGCAGGGTGAACTTCGTGACGAAGTGTGTCTTCATGAAGTCGCCGTGCTGCTCGAACTCGGCCAGGGCCTGCTCGCGAGGCTCGTACTCGCGGACGAACTTCTCGTCGCGCGCGATAACCTCGGCCATCTTCTTCTCGATGGCGGCGAGGTCTTCCGGCGTGAAGGGCTTTTCGCGGTAGAAGTCGTAGAAGAAGCCGGAGTCGGTGGCGGGGCCGTGGCCGAGCTTGGTCTCTGGGAAGAGCTCGAGCACGGCCGTGGCCATGACGTGCGCGGCGGAGTGGCGGACGACCTTCAGGGTTTCCGGGTCGTTTTCCTTGAGCAGCTCCAGCTTTACGTCCTCGGCGAGGGGCGCGGCGAGGTCGACGAGACGTGCGGATTGTGTGTCCTCGGCGGCGTACATGGCGGCCTCAGCGTCGCCCTCGGCTTTGGCAGCGGTGTGGGCAGCGGCGGCGAGCGGCGTGATGCGCGCGACGACGGCGGCCGCGGCTAGGCGCGGGGAGATGGAGCTGGCGATCTCAAACGGCGTCGTGCCGGAAGGCACTTCCTTGACGGAGCCGTCGGGCAGGTGGATGGCGATTGTCTGCTTGCTCATGGCGGTTGGGATGCGGAAGGGGCAGCGCGGTACGGATGCGCGGCAACCTGCGGCAACTCTTCAGGATATACCGGGAGCGGGCGGAGATTGCGGGCTGTGCCTTCCCTGCACCGCGATTTCGTTCCTGGGCGGGACAGGCGATCTAACACGGAAGTTACTGGCAGGAAAGAACCGTGCGGGCTCGGCCGCCGTGACCATGGAGTTGCGGGCAGGCAGGGCTTGCGCTTGCCATGAGCGGCTGTGGAGGGCTACTCTTGCGGCATGCGTCGATGTCGCTAACACCGCCCTGGTGTCTGCTCCGACGCAGTGGTGCGCCTGACCGGCGCGCCCTACTTTCCCCGCCTGACCCGCATGCGCGGGCGGCCCGCACCCCCTGAGACATCTGCAATCGCCCCTGGGGCTTGATCCGTATTTCTGTTGAGACAAAGGAGAAGAGATGGCGCGTATTGCCGCGAATGTGACTGAGCTGATTGGGAAAACGCCGCTGGTGCGGCTGAACCGCGTGGCGGCAGGGTTGCCGGGCACGGTGGTGGTGAAGCTGGAGAGCCGCAATCCCGCGGCGAGCGTGAAAGACCGCATCGGGTTCGCGATGATCGAGGACGCGGAGCGGCAGGGGCGCATCAAGCCGGGCGAGACGGTGCTGATTGAGCCGACGAGCGGCAACACAGGCATTGCACTGGCGTTTGTGGCCGCGGTAAAGGGCTACAAGCTGATCCTGACCATGCCGGAGACGATGAGCGTGGAGCGCCGGGTGCTGGTGAAGGCCTTTGGCGCAGAGATTGTGCTGACGCCGGGGCCGAATGGGATGAAGGGTGCCATCGCCAAGGCCAACGAGATTCTGGCGGCGACGCCGAACGGCGTGATGCTGCAGCAGTTCGACAACCCCGCGAATCCGGCGATCCACCTACATACGACGGGACCGGAGATCTGGGAAGACACGGATGGCAAGGTGGACATCCTGATCAGCGGCGTGGGCACGGGCGGCACCATCACCGGTGTGGCCAAGTACATCAAGGAGCGCAAGCCGGAGTTCAAGGCGATTGCGGTGGAGCCAGTCGACAGCCCGGTGCTGAGCGGCGGCAAGCCGGGACCGCATAAGATTCAGGGCATTGGCGCGGGATTTGTGCCGAGCATTCTGGATACGAAGCTGATCGATGAAGTGGTGCAGGTGACCAACGACGAGTCGGTGGAGATGGCGCGGCGGCTGCCCAAGGAAGAGGGGCTGTTTGTGGGCATCAGCTCCGGCGCGGCGGCTGCAGCGGCGCTGAAGGTGGCGGCGCGGCCGGAGAATGCCGGCAAGCTGATTGTCGCGGTGCTGCCGGACTTTGGCGAGCGGTACCTCTCGAGCGTGCTGTTCGACGCGCTGCGGCAGGAAGCGCTGGCGCTGCCGACCCAGCCGGTGACGGTGTAGACGGCAGGGAGTAGGGGATAGGACCGGAGGGACCACGTGTTCGATCGGATACGGGAAGACATCAACTCTGTGCTGGAGCGCGACCCCGCGGCGCGTTCCAGCCTGGAGGTGATGCTGTGCTATCCGGGACTGTGGGCGGTGTGGTTCCACCGGGCCAGCCACCAGCTATGGCAAGCGAAACTGTATCTGCCGGCGCGGTTGCTCTCGCAGATTGCGCGGTTCTTTACGGGTGTGGATATTCATCCGGGCGCGCACCTGGGGCGGCGGCTGTTTATCGATCACGCGACGGGCGTGGTGATTGGCGAGACGGCGATTGTGGGTAACGACGTGACCATCTACCAGGGCGTGACCCTGGGCGGCACGGGCAAGCAGCACGGCAAGCGGCACCCCACCATCTGCGACCGCGTGTTTATCGGCAACAACGCGAACATCCTGGGCAATATCAACGTGGGCGAGAACTCGCGCGTGGGCGCGGGGTCTGTAGTGCTGAATGACGTGCCGCCGAACTCGACGGTGGTGGGCGTGCCCGCGCACATCGTGTACCACGCTGGGCAGCGGGTGCTGATCACCGATCCGCATGACATTAAAGACCCGCTGTCGGACGCGCTGATTGCGCTGGCGGACCGCGTGGAGAAGCTCGAGAACCAGCTTGGCACGGAGTGCGAGGACACCTCGCCGTTTGCGACCGAAGAGGCGGAACGGAGCGCGTATCGCAAGGAGCTGGAGTATTTGCGGGATTATGTGTCGATGGGTGAAGGGATTTAGAGGCAGGGAATAGGGACGAGGGAATAGGGAACAGAAAACCGTTGGCGTACAGGAAGACCGACAGAAGTTGAAACGCCTCGGCTGATATTTGCTCCTCGCGGGCTAATGTGCGGGGCAAACAATCACCGTGCCCTTAGGGAGCTTGTGACTCCCAGCATTCATCACCCGCAGTGCATCACCCGATTGTTCGAGAGTGACCTTCGCGCAGAAATAACCTTTGCTCGGAACCTCATCGAGATTATTTGAGTCGTCACCTGGTCGCCGGTGCGCCAGCATAAAGTTATAGTCATCTTCTGTTATGTCCAAGTTTGACCAAATAGGGGTTGTCTGGATGTTCCAGCTCCTCCCCTTTCCGTGCGTTTGGTAGGCACGGGAGATCAAAAGGAGCGACGGGTAGCTCCTGGTCTTTGCAGGTGGGAAGTCAATCAATCCTTCAATGATATTTGCAGCATGATCGCTCGCCATAAATCCTGAAATCATTCCCAGCAGCAAAAATGAAAAAGCCAAACTGGCTCGTCGCCAAATTGCCCGTCCCTTCGAGAGATAAATTGCTATTGTGCCGGATATGATGCCAATTGCAATTGCGATGGAGAAAACAGCCCTGTCAACGTTATCGTGACTGGGAACCAGCTCGGTGGTGTTGTCGAACCAACCGACAGCTACAGAAAAAAGTGCAAGCGCACCCAGAGAAATAAACAAGCCGAATATGCGCTTCCCGGCTTTTGATTCTTCCGTTGCGAATGACTGATTCTCCATTCGGCCCTTCGCCTCGCATTCTGCGGTGTTGCGGCATAACCGACGCGGATTATCCTACATCCTAAAGTTGCCTCTGCATTCCCTGTTGTAGGCAGTGCTAGAGTGAGGGGATTGTCACTCTTTGCTGGGCGGGGATGGTCTTTGCTGGCTGGGGCGCGAGTTCTAGTTGCGGGGTTGCTGGGGCTGAGCAGTACTGCGTTTGCGGCGCGGGTGCAGCCGGTACCGGTGCCGCCGGAGATGCGGGCGACGGATTTTACGGTCACGGTGGATGGCAAGTCCATCGATGTGGCGCACGCGGCGGCGAGCTATGACTTCGTCAACTTCGACACGACAGGGCCCGTGGAGATTGCCATTACGGCGGCGGAGCCGGGATTCTGGGATAAAGGCGTGGATATTCAGCCCTGGCGGCTGGGGCTGCGCGCGACGCGCGAGGGGCAGACGATCCGCTTCCGGCTCGATGCACCGGCGAAGCTGGCGATCTCGCGGCCGCGGGACTTTCTGAATCATGCGCACATGCTGTTTGTGTTTGCGGGCACGCCGCCGGCGGCTCCGCCGAAGGGCGCGCATGTGTACAAGGCGGGCGTCTACCGGCAGAGCCTGAACCCGAAGAGCGGCGAGACGCTGTACCTGGCGCCGGGCGCGACTTTCTTTGGCAGCCTGAACGTGTGGAAGGTGGACAACGTGAAGGTGCTGGGACGCGGCACGATTGTCTACGACGGACCGCAGGACCCGAACAACGACGAGGGCTGGATGCAGAAGCCGGACTGGCACTGCATCGGCACGATGGATGCGCACAATGTGGAGATCGATGGCGTGACGTGCGTGGTGCGGTCGCGCACGTGGAGCGTACAGTTGAAGGACTCCAGCGGGTTCGTGTTCGACGACCTGCGCGTGGTGGGCGGCAACCCCGGCAATGCCAACCAGGATGGAATGGATTGGATCGGCTCGGGCGATGGGCTGGTGAAGAACTCGTTCTTTCGTGCGTCGGACGACGACATTGCGCTGATGGGCAACTGGGATGGCTACACGGATGCCGACATGCTGCGGCCGGGACGGGCCGTGCGCGACATCACAATTGAAAATACGGAGCTCTCGACGAGCATTTCCAATGTGGTGCGCGCGGGGTGGCCGCGGAAGATCTTCAGCTCGTCGGGCTTTACGCTGCGGGACTCGGACGTGCTGCATGCGGGGATTGGCGCATGCGGGCAGCCGTTTGCGCTGCTGGGCATGTGGGCCGCGAACGGTGCGCAGGGCGACCACTCGAACTACACCTTCGAGAATATCTTTCTGGACGACTGGTACTCGCTGGTGCAGATGGAGCAGGAGCAGCCGGCGATCCATGGGTTCACGTTTCGCAACATCTGGGCTCTGGACCAGCCGCCGCTGATCGCGTCGTCAATGACGGGGCAGGTGAGCGGCGTG
>DASZRQ010000131.1:0-5319 GCA_035549115.1 Occallatibacter sp.
CCGAAGTCGACCATTTTGGCCTTGAGGGCGCGATGAGCCGCGTTGAGGGCGGTCTTTTTGAGCGGAGCGGCTACGGGAGCGGCGGGGGTGGTCATGAAGGGTCCTTTCGCGGAGCGCGAGCCCGGCTTACGATTGCTGATCCGGCCTCTTGCTTACGATAGGGAGTGAGCGGCGGTGGGGTCAAACGCGGTGCGCAGAAAGAGGCGTGCGGTGAAGAGAGCGATTCCCTGGTCGATGGTGACGTTCCGGTTGCTGCTGGCTCCGGCGATGGTATTGTGCGCCCTGCGGCTGGCCGCGCCGCAGCCGTGGCTGGGCGCGATGATTGCCGCCGGATTCCTGTCGGATGTCTTCGATGGGATTCTGGCGCGGCGGTGGGGCACGGCGACGGCGGCTCTGCGCGTGGCGGACTCCGCCGTGGATATGGTGTTCTACATCGCGGTGCTGGCGGCGGCCGTTGCGCGGCACGGGCCGGTGATCCGCGAGCGGATGAGTCTGGTGGCCGCGCTCCTGGCCATGGAGGCCGGCCGCATGCTCTTCGACTGGATCAGGTACCGGCGCATGGCGAGCTACCACTCCTATGCCTCCAAGGCGTGGGGAATGCTGCTGGCCGCCGCGACCATTGCCCTGCTGTGCTTCGACCGGGCGTACTGGCTGGTGACCGCGGCGCTGGCGTGGGGCATTCTGTGCAATGCGGAAGGGATCGCGATGTCGTGCCTGCTGCCGGAGTGGACCCACGACGTGAAGACGCTGCGTCGCGCGGTAATTCTGCGCCGGGAGATGCTGGCCGCGCGGGAGACGGTGACGCGATGAGCGCGATGCGGGGCGTGGTCCTGATTGCGCTGGGGCTGGCGGCGCTGGTGCGCGGCTGGATGCTGCATGGAAGGCCGCACACACTGCTGGCGTATGGGCTGGGCTTTGCGGCCCTGGCGCTGGGTGCGTGGCATCTGATGCGAAGGCCGGACGCACCGCGGCGCTGAAGCGGCGCTCAGCGTGTATCTTGAAGTATCTCTGGAAGACGCGGAGCCTTGCGCGATGCCTACCTTGTACAACCGCATTCAAGGGCGGAACCTGGAGCGGCTGGCTGCGCTGAGCGACGGCATCTTTGCCGTGGCCATGACGCTGCTGGTGCTCGACCTGCATATTCCCGCGGCGGAGCACATTCACGGCGAGCATGAGCTGCTGGCCGCGCTGTGCGTGCTGGGTCCGCAGTGGCTCACCTATGGCATGAGCTTTCTGACGCTGGGCATCTTCTGGGCGGGGCAGCAGACGCAGCTCAACCACATTGGCGAGGGTACGCGCGACCTGACGTGGATCCATCTCGGGTTCCTGTTCACGATTACGCTGATGCCGCTTTCGACGCGGCTGCTGGCGGAGTTCATCACCTATCGCGCGGCGCTGCTGCTCTACTGGCTCAACATTCTCGCGCCCGGTGCGATGCTCTACTGGAGCTGGGCGCACGCCACGCACGCGGGGCTGGTCAAAGAGGACACTCCGGTGGAGGTGCGCGCCAGCATCTGCCGGCGGGTGATGATTGCGCAGTCGTTATACGCTGCTGGCGCGGCCCTGTGCGTGATCAACACGTGGGTCAGCATCGCGGCGATTGTGCTGGTGCAGTTGAATTATGTGCTGGCGCCGTTTGAGAAGAGAAAGTGCTGATCTGCGCGCGCAATGCTCGCCGCCGCGCGGCTATTTTTTTCGCGCGCGCCAGAACGATGTGACGCCGAGGTAGAAGAAGACGGCAACCACGATAGCCGAAGCGAGGAAGGCGCGGTGGTCGGGGCCGTGGGCGTAGCTCATGCGCGTGCGCCACACAGTGGGCGCAAAAACCAGCACCGGCAGAAAGAAGAAGACGCCGGTAACCTGCAGCCAGACGATGCTGCTGGCGCGGCCGATGGGCTTGAAGAATCCCGCCGCGCCGCGCCGGACGCCCTGGCCGAGGCTGCCGCCGGAGCCGGATGCGGCGCGGGGTTGAGAGGGCTGCGCCGGCGCACCCGATGCGGCAAGGCGCTGCGCGGCCATGCGGCCTGCAACGCGCATGCCGGTGCCAAAGACGCGCCCGATGGTCTCAGGTTTCACTTCGATATGATGGTAACAGCGGTACCAATGGCTGAATGCGGTGCGGATTTTCCGGCGCGCGGCAGTTGCCGCCGGACCGCCGCGGCAGTAAGGTAGTACAAATCGCACGCCGTTCAGCGCTCAGCTTTCGCGCCGGCCGACGTCGTGGAGGTTTCTGTGACATCTCGCCTGCGCGAACTGATTCAACAACTCGGAGAAGCGATCCACGAGTCGGTGATTGAAAGCGAACAGATCGCCGGTGTGGTCCAGGACATCCGGCGGCACGGGTTCGACGTGCTGCTGATGCTGGAGGCGACGATCGGGCTGAACGAAGTGGGCTCCAAGGACGCGGAAGAGGCCGAGGCGGGCGGCGAGAGCCATGCCGATGGCAGCGCGTTTACCAAGAACGACGTGAATTTTCTGCGCTCGCTGCGCATCTCCGTTGAAGGCGAGGACGAGGATGAGGAAGATGTGCGCAACGACGATGGCGGCGCGCAGGCCGAGTAGTTCCCTTTCCTTGAAAATGAAAATCTAGCTGCGCCAGTGCAGATCGACGGGGCCGTCCATGGGGTGTTTGGGCGGCGCGCCTGCTTGCGTTGCATCGAGACGCGCCTGCTTGAGAGCGAAGTACCACTTGGCGGGCTTGTCGGCATCGTCGATGAGCATGAGCGAGGGATTGTGCTTCAGTCCCTCTGCCTGCTGGATCATCGTGACCTGATCCTGGCGGACGAAGCGCGCGCCGAAGAACTTCGCAACCGGCGTGACAAAAGGAACGCGATAGAAGACATTCCACGCGGCGATCACGTCGATGCGGCAGGTGGATGCGGTGACGGGCGTAACGGTGGTGAGCGAGGAGAACCACTTGTCGCCGCAGCGGATAATTTCCGTGCGGCGGTTGGGCAGCACGAAGTCGATGGTGGTTTCGATGGGCTGGCCGTAGACGCCGAGCAGCTTGTAGGGCGCGGAGTTGCCGCTGGGCGCGTGGGCGCTCATGCGAAAGCCCTCGGGGATGGGTTCGAAGCGCTTGGTCTTCTCGCGGATGCTGGCGCGGCTGCGCCACCACCAGGCCTGATGCACGAAGGGCCCGTGCGCGGGGTCCATGAGCCCGATGATGCCGTGGTCGACGTTGCAGGGCAGGTCGGCGGTGAGGAAGGCGGTGCGGAAACGCGGGCCGAACTTGGCCAGCTCCGGTATGGGGCGCGCGACCTGCGCCAGCTTGCCGCTGCCGGGGCCGGGAATGTAAACCCAGGCATGCCCGTCGCGCTCTTCGCAGGGATAGGCGCTGGCGAAGATGCGGGTGGCGTCGAGCTTGTCGTGGGTGGTGAGCGAGGGGATCAGTTCGCAGCGGCCGCTGCAGGGCTCGAACTCCCAGCCGTGATAGCGGCAGGTGACGCGGTTGCCGTCGAACCAGCCCACGCTGAGCGGAATGCCGCGGTGCGGGCAGCTATCGCGCATCGCGAAGATGCGGCCATCCTTGCGGCGGCCGAGCACCAGCGGAATGCCAAGCAGCATGGCCGTGGCCAGCTTGCCGGCGCGCAGCGTATCGGTGCGCAGCGCGGGGTACCAGTCGTCGTAGATGAGGGTGGCGCTGGGGCCCTGGATGGGCACGCCGGCTTCCGTTGTGGTCACAAACGGCATGTGGGCTCACGATAGCATTCCGCACAATGGTGAGGCCAGTGTGCGTCAGCGTGATCCAGATCGCACAGACGCTGCGGACCGGTGTGCGGTAGCGAACACGGTGTGCGCAGGCGAACAGCCGGACGCCGGCTTCCGAGGCTGGTTTACAGGATTGACGCCAGTTGCGCGCGATGCGTTATGGCGCGCCACGTGCACGAGTAAGGAGCATAATTACCTGTCAACCACCTGGTGAATGTGCAGGCGATTGTGAGGAGGCTCCCTATGTTGGGGTTGTCCGGTGATGTCCGGTATGCGCTCCGGCAGCTTCGCAAGAATCCCGGATTCGCGATCACAGCCATACTGATGCTGGCGCTGGGGATCAGCGCCAACAGCACCATCTTCAGTTGGATCAATGCCACGCTGCTCCATCCTGTTCCGCAGGCCCTCAATACCAGCGAACTGGTGAGCATCATGCGCGGCCAGTGGAATACTTCGCCGTCGCCGCCCTTTTCCTACCCCGATTACCGCGACCTGCGCGAACGCAACGTCACCTTCAGCGGCATCCTGGCTTACAACCACGACTGGCAAACCCTCACCAGTGGTCCGGAGCCTCAGCGCATCTACGCCGCCAACGTCAGCGCGAATTACTTCGATGTGCTCGGCATCCGACCTTTTCTTGGACGCTTCTTTTTCCCGGACGAGGAAGCCCGCCCCAGCGGCACGCCCTACGTGGTTCTTAGCTACTCTCTCTGGCAAACGCGCTTCGCGGGTGACCCCGCCATCGTAGGCCGCTCCATCGAGATTTCGCAGCGGCCCTTCACCGTCATCGGAGTGGCTCCCAGGGGCTTCATTGGCTGCATGCCCGGCATCCGCACGGACGCATGGCTGCCGCTGGTCGCCACGGGTGGTGGAAACGCGTGGGTTTTCTACCGCGATCACAACTGGCTCAATGTGCTTGGTCGGTTGCAGCCCGGCGTCAGCCGTGCCCGCGCAACGCGCGACCTGGACATGCTTATGCAGCAGATCTTTGCCTCGTATCCCGACCAGCATCTCGGCGTCAACGCCATCACGCTCGACCCGTTGTGGCGTTCGCCCTTCGGCGCGAACATCTACCTCTCCGCCTCGTTGCCGCTGCTGCTTCTCATGGCCGGCGTTGTGCTGCTGCTCACGTGCGCCAATGTCGCCACGCTCGCCCTGGTGCGCTTTGTGGCCCGCCGCCGTGAGCTGGCCATCCGGCAAAGCCTGGGCGCAACCCGGACTGTGCTGGTGCGGCAAATGGCGCTGGAAGGCGCGCTGCTCGCGGCGGCCGGCGGCGGCCTCGCGCTGTTGCTCACGTCCTGGTCAGCCAGGATGCTGTCGAGTCTCATCCCGCCCAGCGCCAATCCCATCGCGCTCAATGGCTACGTGGATGGCCGCGTCATTACCGCCATCGTGCTCCTCGCCATCGCCTCAAGCGCCCTCTGCGGAGCTCTGCCCGCCTGGCGCTCGTCCCATGTCACCACCGCCGACGTGCTCAAAGACGAGTCAACGGCCGTAGCGGGCGGCGGACGCAATCAGCGGCTGCTGAGCGCACTGGTCGTCGGGCAGATCGCGCTGTCGCTGGCTCTGCTCATCACCTCCGGCCTGTTTCTCCAGACCCTCCGTGCC
>DASZRQ010000132.1:0-7570 GCA_035549115.1 Occallatibacter sp.
AGCGCAAGGGCGGCAAGGCACACGGCCGCGGCAAGCGGACCCGGAGCGGCAGCGGTGAAACTGCGGGGGGACAGTGTGCGCATCAGGGGAGCCTTCGTTCGCCACTGTAGCAGGAAAGCGTTGGGGTCTCGCAGTGGATTCCGGCAAATCCGCGTTACTGAGGTTTGGCGCGTCCGGCGGGATGCGCAAGCCGCCAGAGGATGCGGCGGAAGAGGCCCATGGCGCGGCGGGTGTCTTTGGCGTTCAGGCGCAGGCGGCGCAGCATCAGCCGCAGGTCGTGGCCGTTGGCCTGCTGCATGATCTCCGGCGCATAGCCCGCGGCGTTCATGGTGTCTTCCATGACGGCGGCGAGGCGGTCGAGCTCAGCCGAGGCCGCGGTAGGCGGGAGCTCTTCGGCCGTGGCAGGCTCGGTGGCCGTGCGCACGGCCAGCTCGTAGAGGAAGACGGCGACGGCCTGGCCGAGATTCATTGAAGGCTGGCCGGGGTCCGTGGGAATTTCAACGAGGATATGGCACCAGGAAAGGTCGTCGCGGGTCAGGCCGTGCTTCTCCGGGCCAAAGACCAGGGCGATGCGGCCGCCGCGGGCAAGCTCCTCGGCAACCAGCGGCGCGAGTTGCGGCAGTTGAACCACGCGCTGCTCGGCCTTGCGATGGGTGAGCGTGCCGGTGCCGAGGACAAGAGTGCGGTCGGCGAGGGCTTCGCTCAGGCGCTCCGTGCAGGAGGCTTGGGCAAGGATCTCCGGCGCTCCGATTGCGGAGCGAGCCTCGCGCCAGTGGGCTTCGTAAGGTGCAACCACGGAGAGATGCGCGAAGCCGAAGTTGGCCATGGCTCGCGCAGCCGCGCCCATGTTCAGCGGGTTGCGCGGCGAGACAAGGACGATGCCGATGCGGTCGCGTTGGTCCGGTGCGAGCAAGCACTCATTGTAGAGGGCGCTCAGTGGGCGGGCGGAGCCGCCTGGGCAGTATCGGTGCGGGCGGGCACCGGAATCTCCAGTGTGCCGGCTTTGCCGGTACCCCAGTCGTAGACGCCCGCTTCCAGATAGACATCTTCACGGGCAGGCAGGTCAATTTCAAGATGTGCGGGCACGCCGGAGTGCTGGATGGCTGCGTAAAGTTTGGGGTCCAGGCTCATGGATTGTGTGCCTCCGGTCCAGTTCACGGCGTGACCGTCGCGGTCGTAGGCTAGCAGCTCCACCTCGATCTGGCCGGTATGGCGATCGTCGCGCGCTTCGTCGAGTTTGAGGTCGCTCCAGCGAATCAGCATATCGACCGAGTAGCGGCGGACAGGTTTGGCCAGTTTGGCGTTTTGGCCGGCGAGTTTCGCATCCGGAGCGGGCTGAGGGTCCGTGGGCTTCACGCGCGCGCCAAAGAGAATCTGCGTCGCGCTGGGCAGCCCGTAGTGCAGCAGCGGCTGCAGCGGGTTCGATGCGGTCTTTAAGGCGGCCTGCGTATCGTCGGCGTTGTAGCCGCGCCGGTAGCTCAGGTGGTATTTTTCGCCGGGAATTTTGACCTCGACGTTGCGGTAGTGGCCATTCATCTTCTTGTTGGCGGGCGAGTAGACGAGGGTGTAGTACTGCGAGCCGTTGGTGATGGCGTGGTTGAACTCACCGCTCAGGTCGTTGGAGTTATAGAAGGCCTTGCCGCCGGTCTCGGCCGCAAGCTGTTCCATGGTGTAGATGGTGTCGGTACGGCTGGATGCTGAGGCCATCAGGTTGCCCATCAGGCCGGAACCTCTGCCCGTTTCCTCCAGACTGCTGTCGGCCTCGGCGACGTGATCCTCCATCATTCCCTCGGATTCGATGGGATACACAGCCACACGCGCGGCTGTGAGCATATCAGCGGTTTTTCTGATCTGGTCGGTAAAGACGCGGGCATCGCTGAGCGCCTGCTGCTGCTCGGGCGAGGGGAAAATGTTGACCGGGAAACTGCTCGAAAACCAGATCAGATTCTTGCGGCCCGGCACATCGCCTAGGTAGCGGGCCAGATACTGGAGCGCTTCAAGAGTCATGGCCACACGGTTGGCCTGCAGCATGGTGCTCTCATCGGCCAGCGCGGAAGCAATGGCCTCGATTGCGGCGCTGCCTCCCTGTGTGGAACTCGGGCTTTGCGCCGCGCCCGGGCCTTCGGTGGCGGTGCTCGCCTGGATGGAACTCTGCGCGGAGCCGGGACTTTGCACCGCGCTGGCCATAGCGGTGAGGATGGCGAGCGCTTCTTTTGAGTCTGCTGTGTCGCTCATGGTTTCAGACATGGGCTCATGGCCCGGAACAAAGCGCTCAAGGGCTGCGCGCAGTACGGTTGCATCCGTAGTGAATCCCTGCACGAAGCGAAGTTTGGAGCCGAGTGCAAAGATGGCTATCCGCGTTCCTGGTTTCATGCCGAGAAGAAAACGGATGATCTGTTGGCGCATATAGGGCTGATAGCGCGGGTCGTTGTTGAGCGTGTCCAACAGCAGCACATTAACGGCATCGTTCTCCGGCGCGGGCGGAACATTGGTGTAGACGCCTGGAGGCATCGCAGGCAGTGCGGGCGTCGCGCCGGCGGGCAGAGCCATGCTGGTGTGCTCCTCGAAGTAGTCGAGGGCCTGCGGCTTGCCGTCTTCCGTGAGGGTGAAGTCCTGCTTGTGGAGGCCTGTCACGGGTTCGCCATGACTGTCGGTGACGACTACATCGACAACCACGTCACGGGCGTTTGCCTGATACACAGGCAATTGCGCATTGCCGGATGAGACAGGCTGTTGTGCGAACAGGCTGGCCGCGCCAAGCGCGAGGCCGGTGACAGCAGACGAGGTCCGTAAAGGCCACATGGTCCCTCCGCAAACGCCCAAGTATAGCGCCCGGCCTGTAGCGCTGGCTGCAGACCCATCTGTAAGACGCGAAAACCATAGGATGCTGCGGCGATTGATACACTCGTCACACGCATGAGCCCTGCAATCAAGGCAAACGGTGATGCTGCGCAGAATGAAATGGACGCGCTGTGCGCGGCGGCGCGCTGGTGCGCCCAGCGCGGCTGGGTTCCGGCCACGAGCGGCAACTTCAGCATCCGCGCTGCAGACCGCATCCACATCACCGCCAGCGGTCTGGACAAGGGCGCGCTGACGCCGGCCGGCCTGCTCGAAGCCGATCTCGAAGGCCATGTTCTTGCGGGCGCGGGCAAATCCTCGGCGGAGACAGGGCTGCATGTCGTGCTCTACCGCGAGCGCCCCGAGGTGCGGGCAATTCTGCATGTCCACACGGTGTGGAACACGCTGATCTCCGCGCGGTTTGCGCCCACGGGTTATGTGCCTCTCGAAGGTTACGAGCTGCTGAAAGGCCTCTCCGGCGTGAGCACGCACATGCACCTGGAGCGTGTCCCCGTGCTCGAAAATTCGCAGGACTATGCGGCGCTGGCAGCCGAGCTGGAGGCCGCGCTGCGCGGTTACCGGCAGGCGCATGGTGTGCTGCTGAGCCGGCATGGGCTTTATACTTGGGGGCAATCGGTGGCTGAGGCGCGCCGCCATCTCGAAGCGCTGGAGTTCCTCTTCGAGGTGGAGGAGCGCCGGCTGAGCGCGAGCGGAATGCCGGCCACGCCGGACATTCTCGAGTAGCCAAAGCCCCGGCAAGTGAGGTCGCAGATGGCCGTTCTTCGCTTCCCCGACGAACAGGTGCGCATCGACGCAGAGAGCGGGATTTGCGCAGCCCTGGCGCCGCTCGGCATTGACTACGAGCGCTGGCCGCTCGACCGCGTGCCTGCTGATTGCTCCGCCGATGAAGTGCTCGCCGCCTACGCCACGGAGATCGAAGCCATGAAACAGCGCGGCGGCTACGTAACCGCCGACGTGATCGACGTGAACCCCGCGACGCCGAACCTCGAAGCCATGCTGGCGAAGTTCGACAAGGAGCACACGCACTCCGAGGACGAGGTGCGCTTCATCCTCTCCGGGCGCGGCATTTTCTTCCTGGTTCTGGATGGGCGCGTCGCTTCGGTTGAAGTCGGTCCCGGAGACATGCTTCGCGTGCCCAGGGGAACCCATCACTGGTTCACCCTCTGCGAGGACCGCCGCATCCGCGCCATCCGCTGGTTCCAGGACACCTCTGGCTGGACCCCGCACTACACCGGCTCCGGCGTCGATGCGGGCTATCAGCCGCTCTGCTTTGGTCCGGCGTATCTCGGTCCGCGCGTCACCACAGCCATCTCCGCATGAGCGCTGCGCCGCAGGTCTACCTGCTCGACGTGGAGGGCACGGTTGCGCCGCTCACTCTGGTGAGCGAGCAGTTGTTTCCCTATGCGCGCACTCATCTCGCCGATTTTCTGAAGCAGAACCTGTCGCAGCCCGAGGTCCAGAGTGATCTGCGCCTGCTGGCCGAGGAGAATCGCGCCGAGACGAGCGAAGACAGTCCCACCTTCGGCATCGAGATACGCAACGAGCTGCACGCCCGCGCCTATCTCCTGTGGCTCATGGAGCATGACCGCAAATCGACCGCCCTCAAAAGTATTCAGGGCAAAATCTGGAAGGCAGGCTTCGAGGCCGGCGAGCTCAAGGGCACGCTCTTTCCCGATGTTCCCGCGGCCTTTGCGCGCTGGGCATCCACCGGCAGAGTCGCCATCTACTCCTCCGGCTCCGTCGAGGCCCAGCAACTCCTGTTTCGTTATTCCACCTATGGCGATCTCACGCCGCTGATCTCCGGCTACTTCGACACCCGCACCGGCGCAAAGGCGGAGAGCGCGAGTTACGCATCCATCGCAGCCCAGCTTGGCGTCGCGCCGCACACAGTGCTTTTCTTCTCCGATGTCGTCCGCGAGCTGGACGCGGCCCGTGCCGCCGGATGCGGAACACGGCTGGTCGTCCGGCCCGGAAACGCACCCGTCGAGGATGCCCAGGTACACGCCCGTGTTGAATCCTTTGATCTGCTTTAAGCTCTAACTAATCGTGCTTTGGACGAACCCAGCCGCAAATGCTCTGAACGAGCTGAGCCGTGCGCCGATCGTGCGCTTCAGTGTGCTCGCGCTCAGCTCCATCTTCTTTCTCGTCGACCCCTTCGCGGCGATCCCGTCGTTCATTGCCATTACAGAGAACGCGGACGAAAAACGGCGCAAGCGCATGGCGCGCAAGGCCGCCATCACCTGTTTCATCGTGCTCACGAGCTTTGGCCTCGCCGGCCAGGCCATCTTCAGAATGTTCGGCATCACCCTGCCCGCGTTCGAAATCGCGGGCGGGCTGATTTTGCTGCTCATCGGGCTGGACATGCTGGAGGCCCGCCGTTCGCCCACCCAGGAGGCGCAGGGTGATACAGAAGAAGGCGCGGCCAAGGAAGACGCGGGCATTGTGCCGCTGGGCGTGCCCATGCTTGCCGGCCCCGGCGCCATCTCGTCGGTCATGGTGCTGGTGGGCACCGTGCCGAGCGTCTGGCACTGGCAGATGGGTGCCATTCTGGGATCGATCGCCATCACCTGCCTGGTCAGCTACTGGGTGCTGGCCGGGGCGGGACGGGTGCGCGCCGTCCTGGGCGAAACGGGCATCCGCATCCTCGTTCGAATCATGGGCTTGCTGCTTGTGGCGCTGGCCATGCAGTTCTTTGTGAACGGGCTCACAGACCTGGGAATCATCGCCAAGCCGTAGGGAGCCAGACTCTGTGATGCTGGAGTGGATACGCCGGGCGCTGGAGTGGGCAGAACTGGCATCTCCTCTGTGCTTTGCCGTGTCGCTGGTGGCTCCCATCGGATTCCACTTTCGCCGGTTGCGCTGGGCCATGCGGGGCGCGGTCCTGCTCCTTCTGCAGACCGCATGGGATGCAACGGGATACGCAATTCCCGCGGGTCTCGCGGCGCTGGCTCTCCTCGTGATCTCCGTAGTGTTGATGCTGCGCTGGCGGGGCGAGGCGCGCCGGTTGCGCAAAGCCTGGCTGGAGCGCTTCGCGGTCGGAGAGCCGGTGCGGTTGGGGCTGCCGTTCGAGGGGAAATGGAAAGCACGCGGCGCCGGCCCCTCGGCTGCGTGGAATCATCACCTTATGGCGCGGGACCAGTGGTTTGCAGTGGACTGGGTGCGTGTGGACGGGCCGAGCCGGGGAAGCCGCATTCTCGCACCGGCCGCTGGCGTGGTTGCGTATGTCGAAGATGGACATCGGGATAAGCCTGCGCGGCGCTGGGTGCAGGCCGACCGGGCCCATCCTGCGGGCAACTACGTTTCGCTCCGGCTCAACGGAGCCGGAGATGTGTATGTCATTCTGGCGCATCTCGAAAGAGGCTCGATCGCGGTGGGGGCAGGGGACCGGGTCGAAGCAGGCGCGTTGATTGGCCGCTGCGGCAACAGCGGCAACACAACGGTTCCGCATCTGCATCTGCATGCGCAGCCCGCGGAGCGGTTCGCGGCGGGCACCATCTGGGGTCTCCCGGTGCTCTTTGGCGGCGCAAGCGCATGGATCGCGCCGCGCACCATCGTTTCCGGCAGCTTTTCCACGGAAAAGGCCAGGTTTCCACAGGGTCAACGCTTGCGCTGGCATCAGGCAGTTGCTATTCTCATCAAGTCGCTTTGGGCGGTTTTGCTTGTCCTCAAGCGAGTTGCAAATGAGAGCAGCCTGTGCTACTCTCAAAAAGTTGCAGAATGAGCAGTGGAGCTTCCCTGTGGCCTTGGTGGCCTGCCTGCAAAGGAATGAGGAAGCTGGTTCGTAGGGTCAGTCGAGATGCGTAGCACTCCTGGACCCCTGTAGGGAATCCCACAGAGAACAAGCCATTGCATGACCCGAGAGGCAAGTCCTTTCGTGCGCCTTAGTGGCCCAGGCATGCGTGCCGGTCGTTGTTTGAGAATTTGCGCTGCGCGACGTTGTCGAAACGGCTTCTGCCGTTCGCCGCATCGAGCCTGCTTTGCGAGGAGTACCGCGCCCATCGGGGTTCGCGGCCTGCACAAAGGCTAAGTGGGGAGAATCAGAAGAGTAGCTTGACAGATAGCTCCGGTTTCGATAGTCTCAAAAAGTTCGCGCAAAAACGCTGAGGGCTGCTGTAAGGCGGCAAAAATCAGCGCAGCGCACCAAGTTCGAGGACACCCTGGCGTCACAGTCAGGGCCTCGATCCCAGGGCCCCGCTCAGGCGGATAAGCCTCAAGGATCTTTGACAATAAGGTTGAACGTGCCAGTCGTGAGAAACGATCAGGTTTGGCTTGATCATTCTCACAAGGTAAGGCGTCCGGGCTTTCGAGCCTTGGACGCGGTCGAACCCATCTGACCTCCGTCAGAGAGGGTAAGACAACAGGTTTCAAACGAGAGTTTGATCCTGGCTCAGAATCAACGCTGGCGGCGTGCCTAACACATGCAAGTCGAACGAGAAAGGGGAGCAATCCCTGAGTAAAGTGGCGCACGGGTGAGTAACACGTGACTAACCTACCCTGGAGTGGGGGATAACTGAGGGAAACCTTAGCTAATACCGCATAATACCCACGGGTCAAAGGAGCAATTCGCTCCAGGAGGGGGTCGCGGCCGATTAGTTAGTTGGCGGGGTAATGGCCCACCAAGACGATGATCGGTATCCGGCCTGAGAGGGCGCACGGACACACTGGAACTGAAACACGGTCCAGACTCCTACGGGAGGCAGCAGTGGGGAAT
>DASZRQ010000133.1:0-21368 GCA_035549115.1 Occallatibacter sp.
AATCACGCGAATGCGCGCGATGCGCTTGCCGGGCGTGCGTCCATTGCCGAAGGCCTCAAAGAGCGTGAAGTAGCCCCAGTTGAGCAGGAAGAGCGCAAAGGTGACCAGCGCCACGGCCCACTGGTACGACAGGTTGGAGAAAAGGTTGAGCGCGGGCGAAACGATCCAGAAGAGAAGCAGCAGAACAAACAGGCCGGCGCCCCAGATCAGTGTATCGAGCAGCAGAGCGATGAAGCGGCTGCCGATGCCGGCCAGCGGCATTTCGATAGCGACCAGCTCCGGCGTGTCAATATGGAGTTGATCCGAATCAAGCTGATCGAGGTTCCGGTCCATCCTCTGGCTCATGTCGCCTATTCTCTCCAACACGTGGATCGCAAAGCGGCGGCCGCTCTGGGAGCGGCTGGCTGCGCTGCTGGCACAGTCGGACCAGAGCGGGCTAAGACAATTGTCGCGCGCGGAGCTGCAGGAGATGGCCCTGCTGTACCGGCAGGTGGCCGCGGACCTCTCCGTGCTGCGCCAGGATGCGACGGCGCGCACCTACGCCGAGCATGTGAATCAACTGCTGGCTCGGGCCCACCATATCATCTACTCCGGCCGCAAGACGAGCGTGAAGACCCTGTTCCTGTTTCTGCGCGATGAGTATCCGGCCGTGTTTCAGCAGCAGATCCGCTTCGTGCTCGCGTCGGTGCTGGTCTCGGTTGCCTGGGGCATCCTCGGAGCCGCCATCACGCACGCCAGGCCCGAGTTCATGCGCCACTTCGTCGGCCCCGCCATGATCGCCACCATGGAGCGGCACCAGATGTGGACGCAATCCATCGTGACCGTCAAGCCAATGGCCTCCAGCTTCATCATGACCAACAATCTTTCGGTCAGCTTTGTAACCTTCGCCAGCGGCATCGTCTTCGGGCTGGGCACATTCTTCTATCTCTATGTGAACGGCATGATGCTGGGCGTGATCGGCGCGGCCTGCCATCAGTACGGCATGTCGCTGGCGCTCTGGAGCTTTGTTGCGCCTCACGGCTCGCTGGAGCTTCCCGCGATTCTCATCGCGGGCGGCGCGGGCTTCCGGCTGGGTCACGCCATGCTCTTTCCCGGCGCGCTGCGCTGGAAGGACTCCGTGGCGCGCGGCGGCATCGAGGCCACGAAACTCATCTCCGGCACGATGCCGATGCTGGTGGTCGCGGGCATTCTCGAAGGCTTCTTCTCGCCCTCGCATGCGCCGGTGTGGCTCAAGTTCACGGTGGGCGGCGTGCTGTTCACGCTGCTGCTCTCGTGGCTGTTCCGCCCGGTCAAGCACACACCGGCGGCGTGATCATACCTTCAGGAAGATCTTCTTCCGGTAGAGAATCCAGACCGGGATAAAGCACACCGCCGTAAACGAGAATGACCAGCCGAAGGCGGCCCAGCCAGGATCGGGAATGTGCGCGAAGACATGGCTGAAGATGAAGCCGCCGAGATTGGTCTGCGCGCCGCTGGCCGTGGAAACCTTGATGTCGTCAAACACGCTGGGAAACAGCTCGCTGAACATGTATGCGGCAATGGCATTGGAACCGAAGACCAGCCAGGGCCATGTCCAGCCCTTGCTCCAGCCGCGAATCTCCACGGCCCAGAAGCACAGCGCGAGCAGAGCCAGCGAGTAGCCGCCGGCCACCAGAACAAACGAGCTGGTCCACATGTTCTTGTTGAGCGGAAACTCGAGGGACCAGAGATAACCCAGCACAAGACTCGTGATGGACGCGGCCGCCAGGCCCGCGGCCTTGACGCCGGTGGACCGTGTGGTGCGCAGCCACAGGCCCGTGAGCACACCCATGAGCGCGGTGCCGATGGAAGGCAGATCGCTCAAGAGGCCCTCGGGATCGCGGGTGTTGTGGTCGGTCCAGCCGAGGTAGAGGTGGTTGGGAAAGATCGCGCGGTCGATCCACGAGGTGAGATTGCGCGTCATGTCCATGAAGGGCACATCGCGGCCCGGCACGCCGATGCCGGGGATGGGCGCGAAGCGCAGCAGCGCCCAGTAGCCCACCAGCGCGGCGACAAGCGCGGCAATTTTTGTGGAAGCGCGATTGTCCCAGAGATAGAACAGCCCCACCACGAGATAGCAGAAGGCGATGCGCTGCAGCACGCCATAGATGCGGTAGTGCTCGAGGTGAAAGTAGGGAAAGCCGTTGACGATGAGGCCAAAGAGAAACAGAATGACGGCCCGCTGCACCGTGTGCCGCGCAAGCTGCGCGCGCGTTGCGCCCCTGGCCAGCCGCGCCTCTGTCGAAAGCACAATCGAGACGCCGACGATGAAGAGGAAGGTGGGAAAAACAATATCGGTCGGCGTCAGGCCGTTCCACTGGGCGTGATTCATAAAGCGCCAGGAGCCGGGGCCGCCGTTGTTGTTCACCATGATCATGAACGCGATGGTGATGCCGCGGGCCACATCAAGCGAAAGGAACCGGCGGACAGGCGAAGAGGACGATGCGGTGCTGGACATGATGCGCGTCTCCGTGAGCGCAGGGATTGCCCTTACCCTACGCGCTCGGGGTGCGGTTCGCCAAGCATGGAGTGCGCGCGAGGCCGCGGCGTCCAGCATGAACGGAGTTTCAGCGATCGACAAGCGCGCCGCGCCATAGGAAGCCGGGGCCGCGCACTGCTACACTCCACTATTCAGGGAATTCGATTCAACCGCGCTGCACGCGCCCGGAGGCGATTCGTGTCCGAGTTCCAGCCATTCGTTCCAGCCAGCGAGAGCCGCCCGGAATTTACCTTTCGCGCGATTCTGCTGGGCTCCATCTTCGGCATCATCTTTGGCGCGGTTACGGTCTATGTGGGCCTGCGGGCCGGGCTCACCGTCGCGGCGTCGATTCCCATTGCCGTGCTCTCCATCAGCATCCTGCGCGTGCTGGGCCGCTCCTCCATCCTCGAGAACAACATTGTGCAGACCACCGGCAACGCCGGCCAGTCGATTGCCTCGGGCGTCATCTTCACGCTGCCCGCGCTGGTGTTTCTCGGCTTCGATCTCGAGTACTCGCGCATCTTCATGCTGGCGCTGATCGGCGGATGGCTGGGCGTGCTGTTCATGATTCCGCTGCGGCGGCAGCTCATTGTGCAGGAGCACGACGCGCTGCCCTATCCCGAGGGCACGGCCTGCGCCGACGTGCTGATCGCGGGCGAGAAGGGCGGATCGCTGGCCAGCCGCGTCTTTCTCGGCCTCGGCCTGGGCGGCCTCTATACCTTCTTCCAGAACGGCAACCTGTTTGGCGCATGGCCGGAGAATCCGGAGTACCGGCCCGACTTCGGCCCCGCGCACATCCTGAAGGGCGCATCGATCAACGCCGACGCGACCTCGGAGTATCTCGGCGTGGGCTACATCATCGGCTCGCGCGTCGCCGGAGTCATCTTTGCCGGCGGCGTTGTCTCGTGGCTCGTGATCATGCCGCTCATCTACTTTTTCGGCAAGGCTCTTCCCAATCCCATCTATCCCGGCCAGGTGCCGATTGCGCAGATGGGCCCCAGCGACCTGTGGGCGACTTACATCAAGCCGATGGGCGCGGGCGCGGTGGCGGCCGCGGGCCTCATCACGCTGCTCAAAACGCTGCCGACGATCTTCGGAGCACTTTCGACGGGCCTGAAGACGATGCGCCCCGGCGCGGCGGCGGAGAAAGCCAGGCCCATCCGCACGGAGGACGATCTTTCCATGCGGGTGGTGCTCATCGGCTCCGTGCTCATCGTGGCCTGCATGTTTCTCTTCCTCGAATTCAAGCCGGTGCCCGGCGCGTTTGTGGGCTGGCCCGCAAATCTGGCCGCCTCGCTGCTCGTCGTCGTCTTCGGATTTTTGTTTGTCACGGTCAGCTCGCGCATCGTCGGCCTCGTCGGCTCATCGGCAAGCCCCGTCTCCGGCATGACCATCGCGACGCTGATGGCGACGGCGGCGGTATTTCTGGTGCAGGGCTGGACCGCTCCCGCATTTGGCGCGCTGGCCATCACCATTGGCGGCGTGGTGTGCATCGCGGCGTCGAACTCCGGCGATACCTCGCAGGACCTGAAGACCGGCTACATTATCGGCGCAACGCCGCGGCTGCAGCAGATCGCGCTGATGATCGGCGTGGTGGTTTCGACCATCGTGATCGGCTTTACGCTCAACCTGATGAACACAGGGCTGCAGGAGTTCCGCGCCGCGCCGCGGGCGTGGAACCTGCACGCCGCGCATCCCGGCGTGGCCATCCAGAACGACGTGCAGCACCTGCCCGAGACGATCCGCGTGACGGCGGCGGACAAGAGCGCGACCGAACATCATCGCTCGGAGTACATCGTGCTCAACGCCATCGGCTCCTCGGAGCTGGCCGACGGCAAGTATCTCTACTCGCCCGCGACGGGACGGATCGAGGTGCAGTGGATCCAGGGCATTGGCAGCGCCGCCGCGCCCGCGCCGCAGGCCAAGCTGATGGCGACGGTGATCAACGGCATCCTGAGCCGGAAACTGCCCTGGGGACTGGTGCTGGTGGGCGTGTCCCTGGTGGTGGCGGTGGAGCTGCTCGGCGTGCGCTCGCTTACCTTTGCCGTGGGCGCGTATCTGCCGATTGGCACGACGCTGCCCATCTTTATTGGCGGCGTGGTGCGCTGGATGGTGGACCGGGCCGCGAAGCGCGCCGGCGGCGAGGAGGAGAGCGACATCTCCTCGGGCTCGCTGTTTGCCTCGGGCCTGATTGCGGCGGGCGGCATTGCGGGCCTGATTGGCGTGGCGCTGAAAGCGGTGGAGGCGACCTACCTCGACAACCGCGACATTCTCAACTTCCCGCACACCTTCCTGGACAACAACTACGTCTCGGTGCTGGCCTTCGCACTGCTGTCTTATGCGCTTTACTACTTCGCGCGCAAGCCGCTGAAGAAGTGAAGTCCTTAGCTGTGCACGAAGATGCGCCACAGCCGCCACAGGCCG
The DNA here is from genome assembly GCA_035549115.1 of Occallatibacter sp. Classification (GTDB taxonomy): domain Bacteria; phylum Acidobacteriota; class Terriglobia; order Terriglobales; family Acidobacteriaceae; genus Telmatobacter. The sequence goes on from DASZRQ010000133.1 coordinate 4,922, forward strand.
AAGAGCACAAGTAGGGCAGCTCCCTCCGCCATGAGCGCATAGCGCAGGCCGCGGATGCAGCCCAGGCCGGCCTGGACAGCCTTCTGCCTGTGCGCCAGGAGAGGATCGATCTCCGTCTCGGGCGCGGAGGCCGGGTAGTGAGAGTCAACGGAAAGTGACGAAGAAGTTGCGACGCCAGCAGGCGCCTGCGAAAGCGGTGTGGGCAGCACGACGTTCAGTCCCCCTTAATCGCTTATCGGCCGGAGCGCGATAATCCTTAAGCATCGAGGCAAACGCTCCTGCCGCCGGTATGCAGACCCTTGGCAAAAGGCGTTTGGGGGAACGGCTGGATTTATACCATATCCTGTGCAAAACCCGGTACCGCATTATCCGCGCCGGCTGAAGGCGGCCCGGGAAGCGGTGATGGCGTCGTGGTACTTCTCCGCCCACTGCCACACGCCGCAGAAGGCCGCACCCAGGCTGTGACCCAGCTCGGTCAATGTGTAATCCACGTGCGGCGGGATGACCGGATGCACGGTCCGCGTCACCAGCCCGTCGTACTCCATCTGACGCAGGGTCTTGGTCAGCATCTTCTGGCTCACGCCGCCCACCAGCTCACCCAGCCGCGTAAACCTCACGGTTCCATGCTCTTCCAGCGCTTCGAGAATGAGCATGGTCCACTTGTCGGCCACCCGCTCAATGGTCTCCCGCACCAGAGCGTCGATCTCCGGGGTGGATTGCTTTGTGCCATCCGGGCTGAGAACCACTTTCACTCTCCTTTTGGTAAGTATAGATCAACAAGGTGCCTACTTCCCAAAGGAGAGTATACGTCCTATGATCTTTTTCGAGGAGAAGAAAACGCATGAACCCCACAGGCAACACGATTCTCGTTACCGGCGGAGGCTCCGGCATTGGCCGCGGGCTGGCTGAGGCGCTCCACGCCGCAGGCAACACGGTCGTCATCGCCGGACGCCGCAGGAGCGTTCTGGAAGAGACCTCCAAGGCCCACCCCGGCATGGAATGGATGACCCTGGACATCGAAAGCGGGGACGCCATCAAGGCCTTTGCCGCCGAAGCTACCGCAAAGTTTCCGAAGCTGAACGTGGTCATCAACAATGCAGGCATCATGCGGACGGAAACGCTGACCGCCGAGCCGGTGGACCTGGCTGACTCCGAGGCCATCGTCGCTACCAACCTGCTCGGCCCCATCCGGCTCACGGCGGCCCTGCTGCCCCACTTCAAAAAGCAGTCCGCGGCGACGGTGATTACCGTGTCCTCCGGCCTGGCCTTTGTGCCGCTCGCGCTCACGCCTACCTACTGCGCCACCAAAGCGGCGATTCACTCCTATACGGAGTCGCTGCGCTACCAGCTCAAGGGCACCTCGGTGGAGGTCGTGGAGATCATTCCGCCCTATGTGCAGACGGACCTGATGGGCGGCGCGGAAGACCCGCGGGCGATGCCGCTCAAGGACTATCTCCGCGAGACGATGGAGTTGCTGAGCCAGCAGCCCACGCCGCCGGAGATTCTGGTGGAGAGAGTGAAGCCGCTGCGCTTTGCCGCGGAGAACGGCTACGCGGCGGTCTTCGAGGGGCTGAACTCAGCCTTTGCCGCCGCGCACTAATCCGCGCTGGCCGGCAGCGGTTCCCGGCGCTCGCGCGGCAACCACGTCTGCGCGAGCGCGAGAAATCCCGGCAACGCCATGACGAAAAACGCGACCACTTTCAGGATCGGGTTGCGTCCGGCGGTCACATAGCGCACGGCAAACTCGGCATAGATCACAACCGGCAGCGCGGCCAGCAGCGATCCCTCGGGAACAGCGGCCCGCCGCGCCGTGTGCCAGAGGATTCCTGCGGCACAGTACACCAGAAACGTGGTCAACATCCAGCCGAAGTAGTTGTGCACCGGCACGCCGAAGTACGCGCCGCCCTGCTCCCACACCCAGTTGCCCGAGGCGGACATGCCGGGGTCCATCAGCACGTCCCAGGCCGTCATCACCGTTGCGGCAACCAGGGCCAGCGCGGCGATTCCGGCGGGCGAGCGCGTGTCGATGCCGCGCATCAGGGCCCGCGCGGTGAGCCATGAGGGATAGATCATCATGAACCACGCCAGCGGAATGAGAACCGGCACATGGCCCAGCTTTGCGCCCAGCATGTCGCTGTAGTGATACGGCCCGAAGATGAGCCCGGTGCGCACGCCGATCTCTTCCATCGCGAACGAGATGACGGCCGAAGCCGCGAAGAACGCGCCGGTGCGCCTCAACCCCTCGCAGCGCAGGCAGTGGGCCAGCGCAAAGAACACAAAGACCAGCGTAAAGCCGATGTTGCCCGCGCCGGGCAGGTCGAGCCACGGGCCCAGAGCCTCAACGGCAATCAGGTACGCGATGGCCGCGAAAAACAGCCAGACAAAAGCATCCAGTATGCGCTGCATTGCGGTCATTCTAACGGGTACTGCATGCAAACCGGGTCAATTCACGCGCGCAGCTCACCGTGCGGAGCCGCCGCGCTTGCGGAACACCGCTTTCAGCTCGCTGCGCCAGTGCTCGCTGAGCGCGACAAGCTCCCACTCGATCTCCGGCACGAAGTAGCGCAGCACGGTTTCGTTGGCCGGATGGATGCGCAATGCGGGCCCGATGAGCAGCAGACGCGGGGCGAGCGGCGAGACCTCCGCGCCGGCGAAGTAGCCCTGCCGCTCGAAAGCCGAGAGCTGCCTGCCGCCGCTGGCCGCGCGATCCGCGTTCAGGGCGCGCACGCGGAGCCAGTAGTCCAGCGCCTGCAGCGGAAGGTGCAGGTCTTCGCCGGCCTTGATCTCCAGCACGGCGAGCCGTCCGGCGCGGTCCAGGGTGAGCAGGTCCAGCATGCCGCGGTCGCCGCTGGCCAGGGCCGGCACCTGCGTGTAAAGCAGGTCGCCGCGCAGACCGGGCATCAGCTCGAGAAGGCCCGCGCGCAGCCGCGACTCCAGCCAGCGCTCCGGCTGCAGGCGGAAGAGTGGATCGGTCCTCTGCCCATCGGGACGGCGGCTGGCAAACAACCGCGCCAACAGCGCGCGGGCCTGCGGCTCATTCTCTTCCGTGAGCGGCGTCTCGTTGGCGCCCGCGCCAAAGCTCAGCTCATTTTGCCGCGCGAAGGAGTGCGCGCTGGCCCCATGGCGCACGCGGGCAAAGTCGAGACCATGCAGCAGCAGGCTCACCTCTCCGGCCGAGCGCGGACGAATCTCGACGCGGCCGCGGCTCTCGGCCGGAACGAGACCGAGCAGCCGGTCGATTCCAGCCTGGCAGCGCTCCAGCGCGGCATGGGCGTCGAAGGCGTGCACCAGCCGCGACTCAAGATTGCCGGTGTCGCGGAAATCCACGGGGGTCAGCTCTTCGCTGCGCTCGTCCAGCGTGTAGAGCTCGAACTGCGCCGCAGCTTGGTTGAGGCCCGCCATGCGCTCGGCGGTGGTGCGCCAGGAGCCTGCCGGAACAACAACCTTGAGCCCGCTGAAGTGGCGGCGGGCATCGGCATGCTCGCGGCAGTAATCGAGCCAGAGAATCCCGAGCGTGAGAATGCCGTCGATGGTTGCGGCGGACTCCGCCTCGCCCACGCCGATGACCGCATCGGCTGCCGCGCCGCGCAGCAGCCGCCCGCGCACATAGGCGGGGCCAAAGCTGTGCTCCAGGTCCATGGCCGAGCGAAAGCCCTCAACCTTGCTGCCGAGGAAGGCCCGCGTCAACCCACGCTCCAGCAGCTTTTGATAATTGCGCCGGGCCGCATCGCGCGCCGTGGGCGTGCGGCGGTCGCTGGAAGGCACAAGCTCCAGCATCTGCGGTTTGGCCGCGCCCATGCGCCGGGTCGTCAGCCGCAGGCTCTGGCCGCGCGGACGCATCTCCACCACGGTGCGGACAAGGTTGCGCTCGCCGCTCCACAGCTCCAGCACGCAGCGGCCTCGCGCATCGCTCACGGAGTAGCGCGCGAAGCGCAGATCAAACAGCACGCGGCCCTCCTCAAGGATGGCCGCCGCGGGATGCTGCTCAAGATACTCTTCGATGGCCCGGACAAGCTGCGCGGCAGAAGAGACGGCTTCGCCGGCCGGGGACATGAGACGGCGCCTTACCAGCCCATCCGCGCGCGCAGACCGGTGATATGCGCGGTGTGGTGCAGCGAGTGCCAGGAGTAGATGGCCAGCGCCCTGGCCAGCGACTGGCGTCCGCCCTCCGGATGGTTGTAGCCGCGGTCGTAGTCCGCCGGGCCCATGGACTCCAGCAGCGTGACCCAGCGCGTGTGCAGGGCCGTGGTCAGCGCCAGCGAGGCCTCGAGCGGGGCGCGGCTGTCAGCCAAGTTGGCCCAGGCGGCCTCGTCATAGGGCTTGATCGCCGGCCAATCCTCGGTGAGCGCGAGCTTGAAGCGGACATAGGCGTTGGCGTGACTGTCGGGAATGTGATGCACCACCTGGCGGATGCTCCAGCCGCCCTCGCGGTAGGGCGTGTCGAGTTGGTCGCCGGTCAGGCCGTCCACGGCCTCGCGCAGGCGGGTGGGCAGCTCACGGAGGGTCTGGATGGCAGCGGCCCGTGTTTCAGGAGTCTCAGCAGGCTGGCCGCTGAAGCGGCCAATGGGATAACGCGGATCGGTCATAAGGAGGTATGCGGCGCTACAGGTGGTGATGCTTCTTGGCGGGATGGTCAACCTTGTGCTTCACAGGATGCTTCAGGTAGGGGTTGGTGGCGTGGTGGGCCTTGGGGTGCTTCACCTTGGGATGCTGCGACGCAAACGCGGGCACCGCGCACGCCAGGGCAGCCAGAAAAGCGATGGCGATGAATTTCTTCATGGCGAGACTGTAGCACGGGGGTGCGTACTGCGGTAGAGGGCGGAGGTTACGGCGGAGTCAAAACCCGCAACGGGGAGAACGGCTCCCGGTCAGCGAGTGCTGGCGCTGGCTGGGAGCCGCAGGCAACCAGGCATGCCGGAGTTAAGCGGCCGGCTTGTGAGGATGGTGATGGCGATGGTGATGATGATGGTGGTGGCCGGCAGCGAATGCGGGACTTGCGAACGCAATCAACAGCAGGGTCGCGAAGGCGAACTTTTTCATGGCCAGACTGTAGCATGCGGCGCGGCGGCCGGAGCAGAAGAATCGCGGCGAATGGGACCAAATCAGGAACGGGAACGGCGGCCTGCGCAGGAGAAGCGGAGAATTTGACGCGGGCGTAAACTGGAAGGATGACGAATCCGGCCTCTTCCCCTGCCCAGAGCCACAAACGCTACTTCTTTGAGAAATTCGGCATTACCGAGCGGCTGCTGGAGCGCTGCCTGGGCGAGGCTTTGAGTGCCGGGGGCGACTACGCAGACCTGTATTTTGAGTCGGTTACGTCCATCGCGCTGGGCGTGGACGAGCAGATTGTGAAGTCCGCCAGCCAGGGCACCAGCGCCGGCTGCGGCGTGCGCGTGCTGAGCGGCGAGCGCACCGGATACGCCTATACCGACAACCTGAGCCCGGAGCGGCTGCTGCATGCGGCGCGCACGGCGGCGCTGATCGCCTCCGGCCCGGCAAAGCAGCCGGTGCAGGGCTTTACCGAGACGCAGGCAGGCGATCTTTATCCGGTTCCGCTGGGCGGGTTCAACCTGGACCTGGCCGCACGGCTCGAGCTGATTCTGCGCGCGGACCGCGCGGCGCGGGCCTACGATCCGCGCGTGGCGCAGGTGCGGGCCGGCTACAGCGAGGAGCTGCGGCGCATCCTGATTGCCGCCTCCGACGGCGCTTTTGCGAGCGATACGCAGCCGCTGTGCCGGCTGAATGTCTTCGTGATTGCGAAGGAGGGTGCGCTCTCAACGAAAGGCTCGGCGGGCGCGGGCGGACGGGGCGGCCTCGATCTCTTTACCGCGACAAAGAGCCCGGAGCACCTGGCCCAGGAGGCCGCGCGCGGGGCAATTCTGCAGCTTGGCGCGGTGGCCGCGCCGGCAGGCGAGATGCAGGTGGTGCTGGGACCGGGCTGGCCCGGCATTCTGCTGCATGAGGCCGTGGGCCACGGGCTCGAAGCGGACTTCAACCGCAAGAAGACCTCGGCGTTTTCGGGGCTGATCGGGCAGCCGGTGGCGAGCTCGAAGGTGACCGTGGTGGACAACGGCACCATGGCCGGGCGGCGCGGCAGCCTGAATGTGGACGACGAAGGGTCGGCCACGCAGGAGACGGTGCTGATCGAGAACGGCGTGCTCAAGGGCTACCTGACCGACAAGCTCTCCGCGCGGCTGACGGGCGCGGCCAACACCGGCTCCGGCCGGCGCGAAAGCTACCAGTCGATTCCCATGCCGAGGATGACCAATACCTACATGCTGGCCGGCGACGACGCGCCGGAGGACATCATCCGCAGCGTGAAGCGCGGCCTCTACGCCGTGAACTTCGGGGGCGGGCAGGTGGACATCACCAACGGCAAGTTCGTCTTCTCGGCCTCGGAGGCGTACCTCATCGAGGACGGCAAGGTGACCGCGCCGGTAAAGGATGCGACGCTGATCGGCAACGGACCGGAGGCGCTGAAATACGTCTCGATGGTGGGCAACGACCTGAAGCTGGACGAGGGCATCGGCACCTGCGGCAAGGATGGCCAGAGCGTGCCGGTGGGCGTGGGCATGCCGACAATCAAGCTGGACCGCATGACGGTGGGCGGGACGGGGTGATGTTTATATGTATTTAGTAGTAGCTTTGGTACGATGACTACTTTTGTGGCGAAGAATGGGCGAAAGATTAACGGGGTTCTTCGTAGGAGCCTCGCAGGATTGCAACAAATTCCGCATACGTGACGCGGTTTTCTACATAATCCTCGATTGCGCTTTTATTCCCCTCAAATTGTACGCGGCTGCGTTCCGCCACAGAATCTATGCTCTTCAGGAAAAAATTAAGCATTCGAGGTCGGGCTCATTCCCCGGCCGTACATCCGAATAGCCCAATTTGGTTTTGTCACGTACCTGCTCTGCGAGAACTGCATTGGCCCTCGGATATAACTGATTATAGAATTGATGAATGACCCCGCCACACGTATTAAGAATCGTGAATGTCGAGTAATGAATTCTGCGGGCTATGAGGACTGGAACTACGTCGATTTGGATGCATTTGCGAAGTAGCTCGGTTACGATGTCTTTATCAGGATAGATCCACTCTCTAGTGTTCTTAACTTCTATCCCCATACCGCCGGCTTTAGGGTGAACCAAGATATAATCAAGCTTCCCTCCCCTTATCGGGTTTCCACTAAAGAAATCCGGATCGTGCTTTGTGTATCGTTGGTCGTCATCGTGCGCATTTAAATCAGTAAAATGGCCAAAGAAGTTGGCTCTTGCGTTTTGCATCGCCTTCAATACTGCGATTTCAGCTGTATCGCCCATACGATCGGTGAACGATCTGTCCTCTGTTTGTGCATGCAGAGGTAAGAGTTCGTTAAAACGCTGCTCTACAAATTCAGGATCGGTCGATGCCAAGTAATGCCACTGAGTTCTGCGTATCTTCCTCGTCACAAGATGCTTTAGATTTGTGAGTTCGTTTCTAGCTTGGGTAAGGATGTGAGGGTCGACTCGTTGAGGATTTGGGCCAGCATCAGAAATCTTCTGCTCAAGCATGCGCATGGTAGCAACTCCATGGCGCTGCAATATGTTCACAATTCGGCGCCGTCCGATTGCGATCCTTTCCCTGATCCGTTCTTGTTGACCCGACGCCATGGTAAAACTCACCTGCTTCCGATTTTGGCGCAAATGCGCTAGAGCAGTCGTCTTCTCATTCACAAAGCTTATGTACGGACTAGGTTCATCTTCGTTGGTGGCTCCGGCTTCTCAATGGCCTTGCGTTAGGCTGCATTGAATCCTTGAAGTAGACCGTGACGGCCTGCCCGGCATGATAGGCTCACGTCACATCTGCATCCATGGGCTCCCGTTGCTTCCCGACAAAAGGGGACACTCCGCGTGCGTGTACACACCAAAGCCTCCTGGCCTGCGCGGGACGATCGCCGGGCTGCGCTTGTCTGGCTCGCCCTTTTCTGGATTTATGTGGGCGTCGGCTTCGGCTTTGACCTGCACAACTACCTTAGCGAGCATCCGGCGGTTCCGTTTATCGTGCACGTGCATGCCATTGCCACCACGCTGTGGCTGCTGACGGCCACGGCGCTGGTGTTGCTGGTGGAAACAGGCAACGTCGCACTGCATCGCAGGCTGGGCTGGTTCGCGGCGGGCTATGCCGGACTGGTGATGATCATCGCGCCGTGGTCGGAGATGAGCTGGCAGGCGCTGAACTGGAAGTTGCGAACGCCCAACTTTCCGCCGCCTGAGTTTCTTTCGATCGCGTTCAGCGGGGTGCTGTGCATGGCGGTGCTGCTGCCCTGGGGCGTGCTGATGCGGCGCAACTCGGCTGCCCACCGGCGGGTGCTGATCCTGGCAACCATCGCCATCAGCGACGCGGGGTTCTCGCGGATGGCGGGGTTGTTCATGCCGCAGCCGACGGGCTTTCTGGGAACGTACCTGTTTTTCGAGGGCGGCAATCTGTCGCTCATCCTGCTTATGTTCCTGTGGGACTGGAAGCGCGGCCGGGTGATGCAGCAGTTTCTGGTGGCGGCGGGCGTCATTCTCACCGTGGGCCTGACGGCCACGACGCTCTACTTCAACGACACATGGAGAACGATTGCGCGCGCATGGCTGGAAGGCTGGGCGCGGCACATGCTCTGAAGGCCGCCTGCGTTCCGCGCTTCGTCGCGTCTGATAGCGTTGAAGTCATGCCTGTGACGGAAACCGCGCTCGATCTTGAAACCCTTGCCGCCGATGTTGTCGCCCTTGCCATGAAGGCGGGCGCGAGCGACGCCGAAGCCGTGGCGCGCGAGGGCGACGAGTTCAGCGTGACGGTGCGCATGGGCGAGGTGGAGACGCTGAAGGAGTCCGGCTCGCGGGCGCTGGGGCTGCGAGTGTTTCTGGGCAAGCGGTCAGCTTCATCGAGCACCAGCGATTTGACGCCGGACGGCATTCGCCAGCTTGTGGAGGGCGCGCTGGCGCTGGCGCGCGTGACGGAAGAGGACAGCTTTGCCGGGCTGCCGGAGACGACCGAGTTCGGCAAGATCGACGCCGATCAGAAGCTCTACTTCGACGACGTGTATTCGCTGCCCGCGGCCGAGCGCATTGAATGGGCGCGGCGCGCCGAAGCTGCGGCGCTGGCGGCCGACCCGCGCATCACCAACTCCGATGGCGGCAGCTTTGACGCAGCAACGGGCCGCAAGGTGCTGGCCAACTCGCGCGGTTTTGCGGGCGGTTACCGGACGAGCTACGCGGGCGTTTCCGCCGCGCCGCTGGCCGTGGATGCGAATGGCGCGATGCAGCGCGACGGCTGGTGGAGCGGGGCGCGGTGCTTCGCGCACCTCGAAAGCCCTGAAGATGTAGGCAAAGAAGCAGCGCGGCGCACGGTGCGCAAGCTGGGCGCGCGGCGCGTGCCCACCCAGCAGGCGCCCATCGTGTTTGCGCCGGAGGTGGCGCGGTCACTGATCGGATCAATCTTTGAAGCAGCCTCGGGCGATGCCATCTGGCGCAGCGCGTCGTTTCTGGCGGGCAAGCTGGGCGAGACGATTGCCGCCGCGAACATCACCATCGTCGACGACAACCTGATGATGCTGCCTGCGGGCGTGGGCGGCTTCGGCACGTCGCCCTTTGACGGCGAGGGACTGCCCTCGCGGCGCACGGTGGTGGTGCGCGAAGGCGTGCTGGAAACCTATCTGCTGAACACCTACACGGCGCGCAAGCTGGGCATGCAGTCCACACATAACGCTTCGCGCGGGCTGGCGGGCACGCCGGGCATCGGCTGCGGCAATCTGTACCTGGAGCCGGGCACGCTGACGCCGGAGGAGATTATTGGCGGCATGGAGAAGGGGCTGTACGTGACAAGCCTGATGGGCTTTGGAACGAACCTGGTGACCGGCGACTACTCGCGGGGGGCAACAGGGCTGTGGATCGAGAACGGCGCGCTGACGCATGCGGTGGAAGAGGTGACCGTGGCGGGCAACCTTGCCGAGATGTTCCGGCATGTGACGGCCATCGGCAATGACCTGGTGTTTCGCGGGTCGGTGGCCTGCCCCACGCTGCGCATTGATGGAATGATGATTGCGGGAGCGTAAGCAACTGGCGACGCTTCGCGTCTGTTCGCAGGGTTAGCAGAGTGAACGGAGTTAGCCTTTCGATGACATTCGATTCAATCTGCCCTAAAGGTCATTGCTCTTCCCAAGATTGCATTTCTCGCAGAGCGTTTGCAGGTTCTCCTCGACGGTTTCGCCACCTACGCTCCAGGCGATTATGTGGTCAACGTGGAGTTCGATGCCCGGCGTTAAAGCGGGACTCGCACCACACGCTCTGCATGAAAAGTTATCTCGCTTTAGTATGCGGAAACGGAGACGCAATGTGGGATCACGACCTGTTCGATGCCCGGATGAAACCTCAGTTAGGTCCGGAAAATTCATCTCCTGAGCATTTGCATATTCAACAAACTTTTCAAGCGCCTCCATCCATGACTTGAAACGTCGCCTATACGGACCCTGAGAAATCAACGAGGGTTCGATTGATAATTCTGCTCTTCGAGGCTGCCGTCCATAATGCTCCCATAAACGCATGATGTTCTCAAACAGACGATCATCCGAATAATTTATTTCATTCGCAAGTTCTAATCCCGATGCGATAAGAGCCTTGTTCCATGAGCCAAGACGCCGCGCCACTGTCGTAGGATCATACTTCCCGTGTTTCAAGTACATCGCTTGAGACAAGATGTTGGTCCCTGCAGATTGGGATGCGCGTTTCAGGTCTGCTATCAACTCGGCGGACGCGACGGGTGCGCCCTTGACCCTGCTGATCTGAAATCTTGAGTTGCTCACTATCGCCCCAATCAAAAATATGGTGGATTATATCCAAGGAAAGGACCTTTAGCTAAGCGGCTTTGATAGTTGAAACGCAGTGTCTTACTTTTGACCCGGCGGATGCGAAAAGCGCGCTGACGCAACTGCCGCAGGCCGCGGCGGTGTTTGCGCTCTACGGAGAGGACCCGAAAGCCGAGCCGTATATCGGCCGCACACCCAACCTGCGGGGGCGGCTGGAACGGCTGCTGCAGCCCTCGGCGAAGCATCCCCGGCGGCTGCAGCTTGCGGGGCGCGTGCGGCGCATTGCTTACCGGCTTACAGGCTCGGAGTTCGAGTCGCTGCTCGTCCAGTTCGAGATGCTGCAAGGGGTATACGGGTCGAAGTCCCTGGAGCGGATGCATCTGCGCGCGCCAGCGTTCATCCGCTATCTCGGCGGCAATCGCTATCCGCGGATTGTGGTGACCAACCGGCCCAGCCAGCGCGAGGCTGACTGGGCCTATGGGCCGTTTGCCTCGCGGGCGGCGGCGGAGCGGTTTGCGGAGGAGGCGCTGAAGCTGTTTCTGTTGCGGCGCTGCGTGGAGGAGCTCGATCCCGATCCCAGCCATCCGGGCTGCGTCTACTCCGAGATGAAGATGTGCCTCGCGCCCTGCTACAAGGGCTGCACGGACGAGCGCTACGCGGAGGAGTCGGCTGCCGTGGAGAGCTTTCTCGCTACGCGGGGCGAGAGCAGGCTGGTGAAGCTGCGCACCGAGCGCGAAAAGGCGTCGGAGAATCTGGAGTACGAGCAGGCGGCCGCGCTGCACGCGCAGGTGCAGAAGGTGGAGAGTGTGCGGGCGCTTGCGCCAGAGCTGGTGCAGCCCCTGAGCCGGCTGCGCGCCGTAGTGCTGCAACCACCTGCGGTGGGGCCAACTGCGCCTTCGGCGCTGGCTGGTGAACTATCGGTCTTTTTGTATGAGCACGGAACACTGCGCGGGCCGGCGAGCTTCTCCACCCTGGGCATGCGCATCCAGAATGAACGGTCGGGGTCGAGCTCGCTGTTTGCGCAGCCGGTTGCGGTGGAGGCTGTGCCAGAGATCAGGGATCAGAGATCAGAGGACAGGAAGCAGAGAACCGAGGCCAGGATTGCGCGCGATGTGCTGGAGGCGCGGATGGAGGTGGTGCTCGCGGAACTCGCGGCAGACCACGCCCCGCCCTCAGCCACGGAGCGGCAGGGGTATCTGGCGCTGCTCAAGCGCTGGTACTACCGGCCGGAGGTGCGGCGGGTGGGCGAGATTTTCTTTCCGGACGCCGAGGGACGCTGGCCGCTGAAGGCCATGCTGCGCGGGGTGGGGCGCATTGCCGCCAGAACGATGACCGGCGAGCAGGCGGCGCACCCGCAATGACGAAGAATGCCGAGTTGCGCGCGCTGCTGACCGAGGGCCGGCACAGCCTCTCCGTGGGCCGCACGCGGCAGGTTGCGGAGATGCTCACCGCCCGGCCCAAACTGGCGGGCACACTCATCGAACTTCTCTGGGACGACGACCCCGGCATCGCCAACCGCGCCGCGGACGCCCTGGAACGCGCTTCTGCCTGTAAGCCCAAAATTCTCGCGCCATGGAAGGACGCGCTCCTGGGCCGCATGGCCGATGCCGGGACCAACAACAGGGCCAACAAGCTGCGCTGGAACCTGGCGCTGATGATCGGGCGGACTGAACTGACCATCCCCGAAACCGAGCGGGCGGCGGCCGTGCTGCGGGGCTGGCTCGATGACAAAAGCTCGATTGTAAAAACCGCCGTCCTGCACGGCCTCGCCGACCTCAGCCGCTGGAATCCTGCCCTGCGCGCGGAGGCGCTGGACACTCTGCGCGTGCTCAGCCGCAGCGGCACTCCGGCGATGCGGGCGCGGGGGCGGATTCTGCTGAAAACGCTTGAGAAGCCTGGGCCTGCTGAACGAAAGAAGCGCGGAGCGCCTGATACACTGACCGGGCGGACGAAGACCCGCAGCAACGACCATGGTTGAGCTGCTTCCATCCATACTTTCGGCTGATTTTGCGCGCCTGGCGGACGAAGTGGCCGCGGCGGAGCGGGGCGGCGGCACGACCATCCATGTGGACGTGATGGACGGGCATTTTGTGCCCAACATTACGCTGGGTCCGCCGGTGGTGAAGAGCCTGCGCAAGGCCACGAAGCTGCCGCTGGACTGCCACCTGATGATCGAGAACCCGGACGAGTTCATTCCGGCCTTTGCCGACGCCGGGGCCAACTGGGTGAGCGTGCACTACGAGGCCTGCCGGCATCTGCACCGCTCGCTGGAGTTGATCGAGCACCACGGCATGAAGCCCGGCGTGGTGCTGAATCCGGCCACGCGCGTTGACCTGATCGAGGACATTCTGCCCATGGTGCACCACGTGCTCATCATGAGCGTGAATCCGGGGTTCGGCGGGCAGAGCTTTATCCCCTTTTCGCTGGATAAAATCCGGCGGCTGGCCGAGTTGCGGCGGGAAAAGGGGCTGGCATTTAGAATTGAAGTCGACGGCGGCGTGGCTCACGACACGGTGGCCCAGGTCGTCCAAGCTGGAGCGGAGCTGCTGGTGGCCGGCAATGCCGTGTTTGGCGCCGGGCATCCGGAGCGCGATGCGCAGGCTCTGCTGGCGCTGGCCCGTAAGGCGGCCGGCGCGTAAGACTTCCCCCAGGGTGAAGAGCTGTACACGAGCGCGGCGGCAGGCAGCCCGCGCGGATGAGGTGGTATGAACCGGATTGCGAAGATGATGGCGGGCGGAGCCCTGGCAGTGCTGGTGTTGACGGCAACGACGGCCCAGGCCCGGGAAAAGAAGCACAAGAAGAACCAGGATCTGAGCGCCAACCCGCTGGCCGACGTGCACTCGCAGCAGCCGGACAAGATCCTCTTCGACAAGGCCATGATCTCGATGAAGAAGGGCCGCTACGACGTGGCACGGCTTACGCTGCAGACCCTTCTGAACACCTATCCGGACTCCGAGTACCGCATGCGCGCCAAGCTGGCCGTGGGCGACACCTGGTTCAAGGAGGGCGGCACCGCCGCGCTGACCCAGGCCGAGGCCGAATACAAGGACTTCATCACCTTCTTCCCCAACGCGCCGGAAGCAGCCGAGGCGCAGATGAAGGTGGGCGACATCTACTACCAGCAGATGGAGAAGCCCGACCGCGACTTTACCAACGCGCAGCGCGCCGAGGAAGAGTATCGCAACATGATCAACCAGTTCCCGGACTCGCCTCTGATTCCCCGCGCCAAGCAGAAGCTGCGCGACGTGCAGGAGGTGCTGGCGGAGCGCGAGACCGAGATCGGCCTCTTCTATGAGAGCCGCGAGAACTTCCCCGCCGCCATTGCGCGCCTCAGCACGGTGGTAGATACCTACCCGCTCTACTCCAAGAGCGACCAGGCCCTGCTCGGCATTGGCGATGCCTATGCCGGCGAGGCCCATCGCATCCAGATCGCTCCCGGACTGCCGGGCGCCATCCGCGAGCGCCTGCGGGCCATGTATCTGGACCGCGCCGCCGCGGCTTACGACAAGGTGATTACCCGCTACCCGATGGCTCCGCATGTGGAAGACGCACGCGACCGCCTGGTGGCCATGAACCGGCCCATCCCCGAGCCGACGGCCGCGGCCATTGCCGAGAGCCAGGCCGAGGAAGAGAGCCGCCAGCCGCTGCGCTTTACCGACCGCACCCTGGGCCTCATCAAGCGCGGCCCCTCGGTGGTTGAGGCCGTCCACGTGGGCGAGCCCAGCCTTACCGACCCCAAGCGCACCCTGGCTCCCGAAGTGACCAAGGAGAATGTCGCGCTATTCAACGAGGCCGTGAACGCCGGCCGTCCCAAGGCTGCGGCCACGACCGAGACGCCGACAGGCGTCAACGAGCCACCGCGCACCGATGTACCCTCCGCCGCTCCCACCATGACGGCGCCCGAGGGGGGCACCGGCGTGGGCGTCTCCGTGGTCAGCGCACCTTCCGGAGATGCCGCGGCCGATCCGAACGCGGTGGTGAAGCCGGTTGGCCCCACCAATACCGCCCTGCCCGCGGCCCAGGCTCCGGCAACGGCTCCGACCCAGATCAACGACATCAAGCCCGGCGAGGCGCCGCAGGCCCCGGCCAACGCCGCTGAAGCCAAGAAGGGTCCGAAGGCCGACCTCGGCAACGAGTCCTCCAGCAAGAAAAAGAAGAAGAAGGGCCTCAAAAAGCTGAACCCGTTCTGAGGCGAATCCGGCAAAACAGCCTTGAAGGCCGCACCTCGATGGTGCGGCCTTCGTGTCTCGCGCATCTGCTAGAGTGAAATGTGGTCCCCCTCTGTTCGCACTGCCCGGAACCCTCGTCTTTATGAGGCTTTCGCATACTCCCTGGGGGCACGCACGCGACCCTCATGCCCCACGAACTGCCCAAAGCCTACGACCCCACCGCCATTGAAGATCACTGGGCCGAATACTGGGTCCGCGAGAACCTCTTCGCCCAGCCCACGCCCACAGAGAACGAGCGCCTGGACGGCAAGCCACCGTTCACGATTCTGCTGCCGCCGCCCAACGTAACCGGCCGCCTGCACATGGGCCACATGCTCAACCAGACGGAGATGGACATCCTGACCCGCTGGCAGCGCATGAGCGGCCGCCGCGCGCTGTGGCTGCCCGGCACCGACCACGCCGGAATCGCCACGCAGATGATGGTGGAGCGCCAGCTTGCCACCGAGGGCAAAAACCGCCAGCAGATGGGCCGCGAGGCCTTTGTGGAGCGCGTGTGGGAGTGGAAGCGCCACTACGGCGGCGCGATTCTCGACCAGATGAAGCGGCTGGGCGCATCGGTGGACTGGAGCCGCGAGTACTTCACGATGGACGAGCGGCTTTCGGTCGCCGTCCGCGAGGCCTTCGTCAAGCTGCATGAGCAGGGACTGATCTATCGGGGCGCGTACATCGTGAACTGGTGCCCGCGCTGCCAGACGGCCATCAGCGACCTTGAAGTTGTCTACGACGAGCACAAGGGACACCTGTGGGAGATTCGGTATCCGGTCCTCGATGATGCGGGCAGCGAGACCGGCGAGTTCCTGACGATTGCCACCACGCGGCCGGAAACCATGCTGGGCGACGTGGCCGTGGCGATTCATCCTGAAGACGAGCGCTATGCGCATCTGCACGGCAAGAAGCTGAAGCTGCCACTGGTGGGCCGCGCCATTCCCATCATCCTCGACGAGTGGGTGAGCCGCGACTTTGGCACCGGCGCGGTGAAGGTGACACCGGCACACGATCCCAACGACTTCGCGCTGGGCCAGCGCCATCATCTGCCCTCCATCAACGTGATGGACGATACGGCGCACATCAATACCGAGGGCGGCGCGTATGCGGGCCTCGAGCGCTTTGCCGCGCGCAGGAAGATTGTCGAAGACCTGGAAGCGATTGGCCTGCTGGCGGGAATCAAGGACCACGTGCACAACGTGGGCCACTGCGACCGCTGCAAGACGGTGGTGGAGCCGCGCCTCTCGCTGCAGTGGTTCATCAAGATTCAGCCGCTGGCGGACAAGGCGATTGCCGCCGTGAAGGAAGGCCACATCAAGTTCACGCCGGAGATGTACGAGAAGACCTACCTGAACTGGATGGAGAACATCCACGACTGGTGCATCTCGCGGCAGCTCTGGTGGGG
>DASZRQ010000134.1:0-9382 GCA_035549115.1 Occallatibacter sp.
TGGCGGAGCAGCGCGTCCACCAGCGTGGTCTTGCCGTGGTCAACATGGGCGATGATGGCGATATTGCGTATCGTCTGGCTCACTGGGGCGTGTTTCCTTTTCTGGGTGCGCGGACTGAGTGCCGCTCAAAGATGAATTTGCAATGAATAGCCGCGCAGTGCGGCTGATTGTATTTTAGCAGTTGCGGCGCTGTGCTTGATTCCGGTGCACTTAAACAGCTTGATTCGTATGTGCCATACTGCTTTTCGGATTGAGGAGACGATGCGATGACGTATGTTCCCGAGGGGCGGCGGTATGAAGGCGCAATCTTCCGGCAGTGCGGGCGGTCGGGGCTGGTGTTGCCGCCGGTATCGCTGGGCCTGTGGCAGAACTTTGGCGGCGCGGACGTGTTCGAGACGGGCCGCGCGATGGTGCGGCGGGCCTTCGACCGCGGCGTGACGCACTTCGATCTTGCGAATAACTACGGGCCGCCCTACGGCTCGGCCGAGGAGAACTTCGGCGCGATTCTGCGCAAGGATTTCAGCAGGCTGCGCAACGAGCTGGTGATTTCGACCAAGGCCGGGTGGGATATGTGGCCGGGGCCGTATGGCATTGGCGGCTCGCGCAAGTATCTGCTGGCCTCGCTGGACGACAGCCTGAAGCGCATGGGGCTGGAGTATGTGGACATCTTCTATGCGCACCGCCCGTGGGACAATGTGCCGCTGGAAGAGACGATGGGCGCGCTGGTGACGGCCGTACAGCAGGGCAAGGCGCTGTACGTGGGCATCTCGTCGTACAGCCCGGAGCGGACGCGCGAAGCCGCGGCTCTGCTCAAGAGCGCGGGCGTGCCGCTGCTGATCCATCAACCGTCGTATTCCATGCTGAACCGCTGGATCGAGAAGGAGCTGCTGGCAACGCTGGATGAGCTGGGCGCGGGGTGCATTGCATTTTCTCCGCTGGCGCAGGGCCTGCTGACCAACAAATATCTGCATGGCGTGCCGGAGAACACGCGCGCAACGGCGGAGAACTCGTCGCTGCTGAAAAATTTTCTAAACGAGGAGAACCTGAAGCGGGTGCGCGCGCTCCATGAGATTGCGCAGGAACGCGGGCAGTCGCTGGCGCAGATGGCGATTGCATGGACACTGCGCGACCGGCGCGTGACCTCCGCGCTGATTGGCGCGCGCAACGTGGAGCAGCTCGACAACTCGCTGGACGCGGTGAAGAAGCTGGCGTTCAGCGAGGCGGAGCTGAAGGAGATCGACCGCTACGCCGTGGATGGCGCGATCGACCTGTGGAAGGGCGCGCGGGAGACGATGCGATAGCGGCCGCTGGGCGGGACGCGGTGGTTTTGCGCAGCGCGCGCGGCGGAGTACACTTCTGCCGACATGAGAATCTCTCTTTTTCCTCGCTGGAACTCTGTGCGCACGCTGCTGGCCGCGGGCGCGCTGACGCTGTGCCTTGCCGCGCTGCCCGCGCGCGCCGAGGCCGGACGGCTGCTGATCTACACAATTGACGTGGAGGGCGGGCAGGCCACGCTGCTGGTCTCGCCCACCGGCGGCTCGCTGCTCGTCGATACGGGCTGGGGCGGCAACAACGGCCGCGACGCCATGCGCATTGAAGCGGCAATGAAGGATGCGCACATCACCAGGATCGACCATGTGCTGATTACGCACTTCCACACGGACCATGTGGGCGGCGTGCCGAACCTGGTGGCGCGCGTAAAGGTGGGCGAGTTTCTGGATCATGGCGTGAACCGCGAGGACTCCGACATTACGCGGCACGATTACGCAGCCTATGTGAAGGCGATTGGCTCGACGCCGCGGCACACGGTGCACCCCGGCGACACGATTGCCGTGGGCGGGCTGAGCATCGTGGTGCTGACGGCCGATGGCGAGCACATTGCGCGCGTGCCGGGCGTGATGCCGAAGCCGAATCCCTATTGCGCGAGCGAGCCGAAGTGGGAGCTGGACCAGACAGAGAATCCGCGCTCCGCGGGCATCCTGGTACGGTATGGCAAGTTCCGGTTTCTCGACCTGGGCGACCTGACCAAGGCGAAGGAGATTCCGCTGGTGTGCCCGGACAACCTGATCGGGCATGTCGATCTCTACCTCGTGAATCACCACGGATTCAACCTTTCGAACACGAGGGCGTTTGTGCATGCGATTGCGCCGCGCGTGGCGATTATGGACAACGGCGCGCACAAGGCGGGCAGCCCGGAGGCGTGGGAGACGGTGCACACGAGTCCGGGGCTCGAGGACCTCTACATGCTGCACACAGCGGAGGACTCCGATGCCGCGCACAACAGCGCAGCGCCGCTGATTGCGAACCTGAAGGGCGCCGCGGACGGGGCGTACTTCAAGGTGGTGGCGAAAGCGGATGGCAGCTTCAGCGTGACAAACACCAGGACCGGCGCGACGAAAGAATACGCGGCGAAGTAGGAGCAGGGAGATGATGATTTCGCGGCGGAGTTTTGTGGCGGGAGCGGGTGCGGCAACGGCGGCGGCACTGCTGCCCAAGGCGGCGTTTGCAAGCTGCGCGTTTCGCGTGGCAGTGATCAACGACGAGATCTCGCAGGATTTCGACCACGCCTGCTTTGTGGCCGCGCACGACTTAGGCCTGCAGTGGATTGAGCTGCGCGGGATGTGGAACAAGAACCTGACGGAGCTCGATGACGGTGAGCTGAAGCAGGCGCAGGCCATTCTGGCTAAGTACAAGCTGCGCGTGACGGACATTGCGAGCCCGCTCTATAAGGTGGACTGGCCGGGCGCGCCGCTCTCCAAGTCGAGTGAGCGGCGGGACCAGTTTCATGCGGACTTCGACTTCAGGAAGCAGGATGCGCTGCTCGATCACTGCATCGCGCTGGCAAAGACGTTTGGAACGGACCGCATCCGGTGCTTCGACTTCTGGCGGCTGGACGACGTGAGGCCGTATCGCGCGGCGATCAACGAGACGCTGCGCAAGGCGGCGCGGCGGTGCGCGAAGGACAAGCTGATTCTGCTGCTCGAAAACGAGATGAGCTGCAACACGGCCACCGGCGCGGAGGCCGCTGCGACGCTGAAGGAGATCATCGAGCCGAACTTCATGCTGAACTGGGACCCCGGCAACGCCGCGACGTTCCCAAATAGCGAGCCATTCCCGAAAGGCTATGCGCTGCTGCCGAAGAAACGCATTGGGCACTGCCACGCGAAGAACGTGGTGCGGCACGCGGACGGCAAGTGGGAGTGGGCGCCGGTGGGTACGGGCGTGGTGGACTGGGCCGGGCAGCTTGCCGCGCTGAAGCGCGACGGCTATCACCATGCGGTGAGCCTGGAGACACACTGGCGCGGCGCGGGCACGCCCGAAGCCTCAAGCCGCGTGAGCATGAAAGGCCTGAAGGATGCGCTGGCCAGGGCGGACACCGGCTGCTGAGCCCTGTGCCGGATAATGTCTGAGAGAACATGATCCGGGAGGGCGGCGTGGCAGATACAGAGCAGCGCACATTCGACGAGAAACTGGACAAGCTGGGCGAGGTGGCGGTGCGCGTGGGCCTGGGCCTGCAGCCGGGCCAGGAGCTGGTGATGACAGCGTCGCTGGACTCGGTGGCGCTGGCGCGCCGGATCACAGAGCATGCGTATCGCGCGGGGGCCTCGCTGGTTACCACGCTCTACAGCGACGATGAAGCGGCGCTGATGCGTTTCCGTCATGCGCCGGATGCGAGCTTCGATCACGCGGCGAAGTGGCTCTACGACGGCATGGGCGCGGCCTTCAAGAGCGGGGCAGCGCGTCTGGCAATTGCGGGCGCGAATCCCTCGCTGCTGTCGAACGAGGACCCGGACAAGGTGGGGCGCGCGAACCGCGCGGTGTCGCAGGCCTACCGGCCGGCGCTCGAACTGATTACGCGGCACGAGATCAACTGGACCATCGTGGCCTGCGCCACGCCGGCGTGGGCAAAGACGATGTTTCCGGACGACGCGCCGGATGCGGCACTGGCGAAGCTGTGGGACGCGATCTTTACGACGACGCGCATCGACCGCGACGACCCGGTGAGCGCGTGGAAGACGCACGACGCGGGGCTGCAGAAGCGTGCGGCCATCCTGAACGCGAAGCGCTATGCGGCGCTCAAGTATCGCGGGCCGGGAACGGATTTTACGCTGGGGCTCGCCGACGACCACCTGTGGCTGGGCGGCGGCACCACGGCGGGCAACGGATACTACTGTATTCCGAATATGCCGACCGAAGAGGTGTTCACCACGCCGCACAAGGACCGCGCCGACGGCACGGTGACGGCGACCAAGCCACTGTCACATCAGGGCACGATGATCGAGGGCATCCGCGTTCGGTTCGAGGCGGGGCGCATTGTGGAGGCGAAGGCCACGCGCGGGCAGGAAGTGCTCGAAAAGCTGATCGACACGGACGAGGGCGCGCGGCGGCTGGGCGAAGTGGCGCTGGTGCCGCACTCCTCGCCGATTGCGCAGAGCGGCGTGCTCTTCTATAACACGCTGTTCGACGAGAATGCGGCGTCGCACATTGCGCTGGGGCAGGCATACAGCTCGTGCGTGCGCGAGGGCGACAAACTGACGCCGGAGCAGCTTGCGGCCAAGGGCGCGAACGACAGCCTGATTCACGTGGACTGGATGATCGGCTCGGGCGAGCTGGACATCGACGGCGTGACGGCAAGCGGCGCGGCGGAGCCGCTGATGCGCAAGGGCGAGTGGGTATAGAAATGCGCGGCTAATTGCTGCGCGTTTTTGCGTGCAGGGCTTCGAGGGCGTCACAGGCGGCCTTTACGCCGTCTTCACTGCCGAGGACATGGGCGACGGCGCGGGAGGCCTCAAAGAACTCAGCGTCTTCGAGCATTGCCTCGAGTTTGCGCGCGACACGTGCGGGTTTGTAGGCCGCTTTCTGAATGGTGCGCGAGACGCCGAGCCTGCGCATGCGGCGAGCATTGTCCGGCTGGTCATGTGAGTAGGGCATGATGAGCATGGGCTTGCCCGCGCGCAGGCACTGCGCGGTGGTGCCCACGCCACCCTGATGCACGATGAGCCGCGTGCGCGGAAAGAGCGCGGAGTAGGGCGCGTACTCGGCGACACAGATGGACTCGGGCAGAGATTGCGCAGGCCGGTTGCGGGGGTCGGAGCCGATGAGCAGCACGGCGCGCAGGCCGAGGCGCTGCGCGGCTCTGGCGGAGACCTCGTAGAAGTCGCCGGCGGCGAGCACGGCGGCCGAGCCGAGAGTAAAGACGACTGGCGGTTCGCCTTGCGCGATAAATTCCTCAAGATGGGGCGGTAGCGCGGCGTTGCCTGCGTCGGAATCGTAAAAGCAGAAGCCGGTGATGAGGGTGTTGGCAGGCCAGTCTTTCTGCTCCACGCCGAGGACGCGCGAGAACATGGCGAGCACCAGATGCGGGGAGTGCTTGGCGTCGAAGAGTGGATTGGGGCCGCGGGCAAGGCCCAGCTCGCGGCGCAGCTCGTAGATGGGCTCCGGCCACTTGCGGGTGGTAAAGCGGGCAAGGCGCTTGATGACGCGGCCCATGCCGGCCAGCTTGTCGGCGCGGGCGAGTTTGGGATAAGGCGGGAGAACGGGCGGATCGAAGGCGGAGAAGAACGAGAGCGGCGCGAGCACGTAGCTGGCCCACGGAATGCCGGTAACCTCGGCGACGATGGGGCCGGCGTAGTTGAGCTCGCCGAGGAGAAGCAGATCGGCGCGGACGGGCGTGGTGGCCGCGGCGAGCAGGTCCTCGTAGGTCGATCGCAGCGCGGGAAAGAGGAAGTCGCGCAGGCCGTGCTCGGTGCCGTGCTTCACGTCGTAGACCATCTCGACGAGGATGCTGTTGGAGGGGTCGATGTCCGGCCGGATGGCATGGAAGGCGAGGCCGAGAGGTTCGATCTTGGGGCGGTAGACGTTGGGCAGCGCCATCACCGGCGTGTGGCCGCGGCGCTTGAGCTCGAGAGCGAGGGCGACGAGCGGATTGATGTCGCCGAAGGTGCCGATGTTCGAGAGAACGATGCGCACGCGCTGGTCCGGGAGTGAGTTGGGCTGCAGGGACCAGAGTACTGCATTGAGGCTGGCGGCGCTAAGGATGCGCTCCGACGGTCTGGTGCGCGGCGGCGAGTTTCGCTGTCCACGCTGCACGCTCGGCGTCCTCGGCATGGGGATTGAGCTTGCCATTGACGATACAGGGATCAGTAAAACGGCTGTCGCAGATGGCGTTGCTGGGATCAGGATGGGCATCGGGGCCGCGCCAGGAGTCGGCAGCGCGGGGCGCACCGCTGGATGCGGGCGAGACCATGCCGCCGGTAGTGCCGGTGATGACGTTGTTCCTGAAGTCCGGCGACTTGTAGAAGTTCCAGAGAACGGTGGCGCTTGCGCCCCAGGCGTAGCGATGGCCCGCGGCATCGACGCCGCAGGAGACGACGCGGTTGTTGCGCGCGGTGATGTCGTGTCCGTAGGCGATGCCGACGCCCGTGCCCGCGGTGGCGACGACTTGATTGTTCTCAAAGAGCACCCATGCGGTGGGCGCGGCACCGGGAGTGCTGGCGCCATCAGCGATGAGCGCGGTGCCGGTGTAGTGCTTGCCGGGGACGGCGGTGGACTGGCCTTCGAGGTAGTTGTCGTGCACGTGGATGGGATGCGCGGGCGAGCCGGAACTCTCGTAGATATTGATGGCGTCCTCGGTCGAGGTTGTGCCGATGGCCTGGACGCTCTGGTTCCAGGCAATCTCCGCGCCGCTGGCGGCGACGATGTGATCGAGGATGACGAAGTGGCCGAGGCGCAGGCGCTGGTTGAGCAGGCCGCCGTGGCCGTCGCTGGCGCGGTCTTCCAGATTGACGGCCTTGTTGTTGGTGATGACAAGCGTGGAGGGCTGCGCGCCGACGGCCTTGATGCCGAAGGCCGTGCCGGTGATGGTGCAATGGTCGACGGTGAGCGCGTGGAAGCCCGTGGCGAGGACAAAGGCTCCGCGCGATGCGCCGGCGACGCCGGGATCGAGGGCCGTGCCGGTGACGTTGCGGATGGTCACGTTTGCGCCGGCGCCGATGACGATGAGGTTGCCTTGGCCGGAGACGGCGGCGTTCTGCAGTGTGACAGGCTGCGTGGTGCGGATGGTGACGGCGGCGATGCGGGCGTCGCCGCTGGACCAGCGGCCGGAGTATGTGCCGCCGTGCGTGACGACGAGCGGATTGGATGCCTGCGCGAGAGCCGCAGCGGCAGACAGGAACGCGAGGCAGGCGAGGGGGAGCGCCTTCATGGCCTGCATTCTAGCGGGCGCGGCGGCGCGGCGCGGCATTACTTCGGGTTCGAGCGCGCTCACAGCAGAGGCAACCACGGCGCGGTGCTATGATCGCCGCATTCCAGTGTTCCCTTGGAGGGATTTGCAGTGAAACTGTTGCGCTGTTGTTCGTTGCTGGTTGCGGTGCTGGCGTGTGCCGCGCAGGCGGCGTTTTCGCAATCGAAGCTTTCGCCCCAGTGGGAGGAGCTGACCGGACCTGACTTTATTCAGGCGATTCATCAGTCCCAGGGCGTGTGCGTGCTGCCCTTTGGCATTATCGAGAAGCACGGGCCGCATCTGCCGCTGGGCACGGACCTGCTGGATGTGCGCTACGCGGTGCTGAACGCGGTGAAGCAGGAGTACGCCGTGGTGTTTCCGCCGTACTACTTCGGGCAGATTTTCGAGGCGCGGCAGCAGCCGGGCACGCTGGCCTATAGCCTGCAGACGCAGCTCACGCTGCTGCAGGAGACGGTGAACGAGATGGCGCGCAACGGCTGCAAGAAGATTGTGATTGTGAACGGGCACGGCGGCAACGAGAGCCTGCTGCCACTGTTTGCGCAGACCCAACTGGCAAGCGAGCGCGACTACGTGGTGTATGTTTTCGGGCTGCCGGACACGAACCTGCCGGGGCGGCCGGGCAAGCGCGACCCCGAGGACATGCATGCGGGCGAGACGGAAACCTCGAACATGCTGATTGCGCGGCCGGACCTGGTGCACATGGATCGGGCATCGAGCCAGTCGGGCGCGGACCAGAACCGAGACCCGCTGCCGAAGTCGCTCTACACGGGCATCTGGTGGTATGCGCGGTTCCCCAACCACTACGCGGGCGACGGCGCGAAGGCGACGAAGGAGCTGGGAGCGTTTGACCAGAAGGTGTGGGCACAGCAGATTGCCGAAGCCATCAAGGCAATCAAGGCCGACACCGAGAGCCTGAAGCTGCAGAAGCAGTTCTACGAGGACGCGAAGCACCCGCTGGACACGCCGCAGTAGGTAAAACCAAAATGCAAGGGCCGCGGAGCGGTGCGGCGCGGCCTTTCATCTCAGCTTCAGGCAGCGATGCTATGCTTGTCGCGTTCTCCTGGAGGAGCAAGCATGCCCATGCTGTTTGTGCGATCCCTGCGCGCGTGTGTCTTGGGCGCATCCGTTCTGTGCGGATTTCTGATGATGGCCGCGGTTGGCGCGGCGCAAGAGCCGTATCGCGTGCTCGACCGCTGGACGCTGGCGGATGCGGGCGGATGGGATTACGTCACCGTGGATCCGGCCGCGCACCGCCTGTACATTACGCGCGGCGACCACGTGGACGTGGTGGATACGTCGACGGGCAAACTTGCGGGAGCCATCGGCGGACTGAGCCACACGCACGGCGTGGCGCTGGATACGGCAGGAAAGTTGGGCTACATCTCCGATAGCGGGACCAACACTGTGACAGTGTTTGACCGCGCAACGCTGGGGATTGTGACAAAAATTGCGGCAGGCACCGGGCCGGATGCGATTGTGTTCGAACCGGCGACGCAGACGGTGTGGGCCTTCAACGGGCACAGCCACGATGCGACGGTGATTGACGCGGCTACGCAGAAGGTGGTGGCCACCGTTGCGTTGCCGGGACGACCCGAGGCAGCGGCCGTGGATGGCGCGGGACTGATCTACGACAACATCGAGGACAAGAACGAGATCGTGCGGTTGGATGCGCGGACGAAAACGCTGACGGCGACATGGCCGATTGCGGAATGCGACGGGCCAAGCGGGCTGGCCCTCGATCCGGCGGGCCACAAGCTCTTCCCAGTGTGCGATGGCAGAAAGATGGGCATTGTGGACGCGCAGACGGGCACATCACTGGGCACGGCGGCGATTGGCGACGGGCCGGATGCGGCAGCGTGGAGCGCGGCGCATGGACTGGCGTTTGCCTCCTGCGGTGAGGGCGTGCTGGCCGTGGTGGATGCAGCGACGGAGAAGACGGTGGAGATGCTGCCCACGCAAATGGGCGCGCGCACCATGGCTTACGACGCGGCGGCGGATCGCGCCTATCTGGTGACGGCGCAGTTTGGACCGCGGCCGGCCCCGACGCCGCAGAATCCGCGGCCAAGACCGCCGATGATTCCGGGGACGTTTACGATTCTGGTGGTGGGGCGGTAGGCGCACAGTGAAGCTGCTGCTTTT
>DASZRQ010000135.1:0-9711 GCA_035549115.1 Occallatibacter sp.
CTACTTAATGATCTCGCTGATGGTTCCGGCGCCGACGGTGCGTCCGCCCTCGCGGATGGCGAACCGCAGGCCCTTCTCCATGGCCACCGGCGTGATCAGCTCCACCTCGAGCTGCACGTTGTCGCCCGGCATCACCATCTCCGTGCCCGCGGGAAGCTCCGCCACGCCCGTCACGTCCGTCGTCCGGAAGTAGAACTGGGGACGGTACCCCTTGAAGAACGGCGTATGACGCCCGCCCTCTTCCTTCGACAGAACGTACACCTCGCCCTTGAACTTGGTGTGCGGCGTGATCGAGCCCGGCTTGGCCAGAACCATGCCACGCTCCACGTCTTCCTTCGGGATGCCGCGCAGAAGAAGACCCGCGTTGTCCCCCGCCAGACCCTCGTCCAACTGCTTCTTGAACATCTCCACGCCCGTCACCACCGTCTTGCGCGTCTCGCGGAAACCCACGATCTCCGCTTCCTCGCCTACCTTCACCTTGCCGCGCTCGATGCGCCCGGTGACGACGGTTCCACGTCCGGAGATCGAGAAGATATCTTCGATCGGCATCAGGAACGGCAGATCCACCGCGCGGTCCGGCTGGGGAACGTTGTCGTCCACCGCCTGCATCAGCTCGTCGATCTTCGCTTCCCACTGCGCTTCGCCGTTCAAGGCGCCCAGAGCCGAGCCCCGGATCACCGGAACGTCGTCGCCCGGGAACTGGTACTTGGACAGAAGCTCGCGCACTTCCATCTCCACCAGGTCGATCAGCTCCGCATCCTCCACCGCATCGCACTTGTTCAGGAACACCACGATGTACGGCACGCCCACCTGGCGGGCCAGCAGAACGTGCTCCTTGGTCTGCGGCATCGGGCCGTCCGTCGCCGCGACCACCAGGATCGCGCCGTCCATCTGCGCCGCGCCCGTGATCATGTTCTTGATGTAGTCCGCGTGGCCGGGGCAGTCCACGTGCGCGTAGTGGCGGTTGGCCGTCTCGTACTCCACGTGCGCCGTCGCGATCGTGATGCCCCGCTCCCGCTCCTCGGGAGCGTTGTCGATCGAGTCGAACGAACGGAACGCGATCTTCGGGTTGTGCTTCGACAACACCTTCGTGATCGCCGCCGTCAATGTCGTCTTGCCGTGATCAATGTGCCCAATCGTTCCCACGTTCACGTGCGGCTTCGATCGGTCAAACTTTTCCTTCGCCATCTGCGTCAATCCCTTCCGTTGAACTTATCTTTTCCGCTCCAGGCATGGCCGGGAGCTCAAAACCGAATCGGCCCGGCCTCAATAGTAGGCGTAGGCCTTGAAGTATCTCTCCCGCAAATCCTGCGGCACGCGCTCCACCAGCCGCAGATACCGCTCGCGGGTCAGGGCCTGGTCGGAGACCGGCAGCGCCTTGTAGAGCGCGGGCGCCTCCTTGCCCAGGTAGCCCTTTTTCAGCATCGCCTCGAAGTCGCGAATGCGCACCTTCGAGCGCTGCGCACGGCTCAGCAGCACATCCACTTCCCGCGCATCAAAGGCCGCGTCCAGCAGCGAGTGCAGCTTCGCGTATCCCTTCTCGTCCTGAACGGCAATCGCCGCCTGCTCAAACATAATTCCTACCGGCCTCGAATCAACTTCTCAACTCGTCAAACTGGAGCGGGAGACGGGGATCGAACCCGCGACCAACAGCTTGGAAGGCTGTGACTCTACCACTGAGTTACTCCCGCCCAAACAGTGATCAGGAAACAGTGATCAGAGGTCAGTTTCATCTCGCTTCGGGCAAGCCGTCACAAATTTTCCCACGGCCCCTGCTGACAACTGATCGCTGACAACTGATCACCGACAAATTTCTGGAGCTGATGACCAGGATTGAACTGGTGACCTCTCCCTTACCAAGGGAGTGCTCTACCAACTGAGCTACATCAGCCCTTCTTCCACAAAACCCGCCGGGCTTTACTGCTGCCCGTCTTTGCGGCGGCGGCGAATCCGATCCGCCTTGACCGCCAGCAGTGTACGCAGCGCCAGCCCGCCCAGAATGATGAGAGGAAGCAGCCTTAATTCTACCGGCTTTCCCCCTACGAGCACCTTGCCCGCATCCATGGTGAACCAGACCAGAACCGCCAGAACCGCATACAACGCAAGAGCCACCGGATAGCGCTTTTCCAGGTCCGTACCGGTGCGATGCGTTTCGCGCTGGGCGTCCTGATCCATCTCTACCCGCGGGCCTCCTGCTCCAAAGCCCAATCAATCGTGGTGCACAGGGGAGGATTCGAACCTCCGTAGCTCCAAGGAGCGGCAGATTTACAGTCTGCTGCCATTAACCGCTCGGCCACCTGTGCGCCTCTTTTCCTGCCCTGTGCCGCAACCGCTTCCGCGCATACGAAACTCACCGGAGAATCTCCGGCTTGTCGGAGCATGCACCTCAGTGGGGTCGCCGCGGAGGACAGGCCCGGCGCTCACGAACCCGCGCCGGCCTTCAAAAAAACCTCTTTGCCGTTCTTCCGTTCCGAAACCGCCCTAAAGTGGAGCTGGCGAAGGGATTTGAACCCCCGACCCTCTGATTACAAATCAGATGCTCTACCAGCTGAGCTACGCCAGCCCAAGACCGGTTTCCCGCCTTCAGAAACCGTTCCCGCCACCCGAGAACCTGCCTCGGAACCGGTGATGCGCGCGGACACACTCCTGCTCCGCGCAAACCACGGCACAGAATCAAAGATTAGCACACCACAAGAGGCTGGGCAAACCCGTGAAACAGGGCCGCGGAATACGCCGGAAAGGCTGAATTGCCTTGACTTTTGCCCATCCCGGCATGAACCTGCCTGTGCAGCCAATTTTCCCTAAGGACAAGCCCCATGAAGATGCTCAGGATCCTGCCTGCCTGCGTCGTTGCGTCAGCTTTCGCAGCCGCGCTGATTGCCCCTTCTGCTTACTCCCAGGATGCACCCAAACGCCGTCCCCGCGTGGCCGTGCTCGACTTCGACTACGGCACGGTACAGACTGCCTCATCCGCCATGTTCGGCACCAACGTGGACGTAGGTAAAGGCATTGTGGACCTGCTGGTGACCGGCCTGGTGAAGGATGGCTCCTTCTCCGTGATCGAGCGCAAAGCCCTGGACAAGATTCTGGCCGAGCAGAATTTTTCGAACTCCGACCGCGCCGACCCGAACAGCGCCGCCAAGATTGGCAAGCTGCTGGGCGTGGACGCCATCATCGAGGGTTCCATTACCGAGTTTGGCAATGAGACCAAGAACCGCAACTTCGGCGGCGGCGGCGGCAACTGGCACGGCTTCGGCATGGGCGGCATCGGCCATTCGAATTCCAAGGCCAATGTGGCGATCACGGCGCGCATCATCAATATCGACACGGGCGAGATTATGGCCGTGGCGGATGGCACCGGCCAGTCCAGCCGATCGAGCACTTCCATGCTGGGCGGCGGCGGCAACTGGAGCGGCTGGGGCGGCGGCCACGCCGACTTCGGCTCCAGCGACTTTCAACAGACGATCATCGGTGAGGCTACCAAGATTGCGGTCGATCAGCTCGCCACCAACCTGGACGCGCAGGCCTCCAAAGTGCCTGTCCGTGTGATCGTGGTGGAGGGCGTGGTGGCCGCGGTCGACAGCGGCCAGATCATCCTGAACGTGGGCGCGCGGGCCGGCGTGAAGGTGGGCGACAAGCTCGAGGTGATGCGCGTAACCCGGGAGATCAAGGACCCCACCACAGGCAAAGTGCTGCGCCGCCTGACCACGTCGGTCGGCATCATCAAAGCCACGGATGTCGACGATGTTTCGTCGATCTGCACGCCGGTCTCCGGCGAAGGCTTCAAAACCGGCGACATGGTCAAAACCGTCGAACAATGACCCCGTAACGACCAAAGGGTCCGTGTGCAATCAACCCCTTTGCGCGCGGACCCTTTTCTTTTCGCTCTAGCGGCCGAGAAAGTTCTCCAGAGTCGAAACCTCGCGTTCGGCGCGGTCCATCGCATCGTTCGCCCCGGCCGCATCCTGCCTCCCCAGCGCCTGGTTTGCCGCCGCCAGGTAACTCCGCATCCGGCTCATCGCGGCCACAATGTCGCCACGCATCCCGTATCCCTGCGCCTGCTGCTGGCGCTCCATCTGCTCGATGCTGCTTGAGGCCGCATCTGCCCGCGCCGACAGGCCGATCATGCGATCCGAGGCCTGCTTCAACTGCACTGCAGACGCCCCGGAGGCGGCGGAGCCGCTGCCTGAGCCTTCTCCCGAGGAAGAGTGTTCAGGCCCTTGATACGGAGGCCGGACCGGGTTCGCCTCCCGCCTTCCTGCCACGTGTGCGTCCGATCCCTTATGCACCTGCCCTGGCGGCGCGGGATGCACCTTCGGAGCCGGTGCCGGAGCCGGTACAGGCGCGGGAGGCTGCGCATTGTCATCGGAAGCTGGATAGTGCATAAACGCAAAGGCCGCTCCCGCCAGCCCCAGAAGGAGCACGCCGCCCACGGCCATCTTCCGCAGCGTCGACTTCTTCCCGTCTCCCGAAGACGCGATAATCGGCCCCTCCACCGGAGTCCATCCCTCTCCTTTGCCCGGAACGCGGTCGCTCGCCACCCGCTCGGCAACACTCAGGCCCGCGGCCCCTGCCGCAAAGCCGGCTGCGGCAGCCCCCGGAATCGTCCCGCTCTGGCCCTGCGGCAGCCGCACGTCGAGCGCATAGGACCATGCGTCCACGGCCCAGTTGGCCACATCCGGCGCCAATCCCCGGTTCTCCTCCAGCCGCTGCACCAACCGCGCCCGCATCGCCTCCGGCGTCATGGCCGAATGCCAGGACGACTTCAACTCCAACGGCACTCGTTCCTGCAGTGCCCCCACCAGCGCGGAGATCTCCCGCTTGTAGGTTCCGCAGTGATCCTTCAGCAGCCCTTCGCACCGCTCCGGATCCTGCAACAGGCTCTCCCCGTTCTTCTCCACAATCTGCTTCAGCTTTTCCTTCGGAACCTCTGCAATCGCGCTGTTCACTTTCGGCCTCCTGCATCGTTGTCGCACATGCATGCACTTCGACGCGCCCAGGCGGGGGTGCCCGCACGCAATCGAATACGACGGCAGACTCGTGCCGATATTTCCATCGGCCCGGAATCTTTTCCCGCTGCCCCACTCCCGGTCCGCGCGCATGGCGTCCAAGCCTGACCGGCCAGCGCGTGGCCGCACAGCCGGATGTCTCGCGGTCGCCCGGAATGCGATGAGTCTACCCCGAATTTCACCGGCAGGCCCAGAACAATTTCAGGGCCCTGTGCATCCCGGGAACTCGAAGCGGTCTGCCCTAATTCGATATGCTGAAGGCGGACATGCTCGCCGAGCGCGTCCGGCTCACATGCATCGACGCACGCGTAGAACGCTTCTGATTGCCGGCGGGGTTTTGCTGCTCCTGGCGGTGGCCATCTTCCTTCGCTCGAAGGCTCCGCCGGAGGCCGCGCGGCTGCTGCCGGAGTCGGACGGCATTCTCTACGTGAACCTCAAACCCTTTCGCGCCTTTGGCCACAAGCCTCTCCGGCCGCCGCAGCGCGTGCCCGAGTATCAGCAGTTTGTGGACGCGACAGGCATTGACTGGGAGCGCGACCTGGACCAGGCCGCCATTGCGCTGCACCGCATGCCGGACCCCAATGGGCCGAACGGCCCGGTGGCCTATTCGATGGTGCTGGTGGGCAAGCTGACCGGCGCAAAGCTCAACGCCTGGCTCGACGCGCACGCCGCTTCGCGCGAGACCTATGCGGGGCACACCATCTACAACATCCCCTCGGAGAACCGCACCGTGCGCGTGGCGCAGATTGGCTACGACATGCTGGCGGTGAGCAACTACCCCACGCCGGAGAAGATTCACTCGATCATCGACCGGCACCGCACCGCGGCGCTGCCCTTCTCCGGCTCCACGCTGCTGGCGAACCACTATCACGATGTGCCGCTGCTGGCCTTTGCCTGGGGCGTGGGCCAGATCGGCCTACCCTTCTCCGAGAGCGGCGCGATCCACATTTTCGGCTTCTCTCTGCCGCTGGAGGATGGCGCGACCATCGTCGCCAGCCTGACCCCTTCGCTGCCCCTGGGCGGATCGCTGCATCTGCGCGTGGAGGAGATCGCGCCCAGCGAGACCGTGGCCGTGCAGCAGGCCGCGTCGCTGGCTACCCTGGTGACCATGGCCCGCGGCTTTACCCAGCCGCTGGCGGACAACACCGCCAACAATGGCCTGCGCCAGCTTTTGGCAACCGCGGAGGTGATGCAGAAGCGCGACCGGGTGATTGTGACCGCGTCGCTGACGCCCTCGCTTTTGACGGGGCTGGCCTCCGGAGCCAACTCCGCGCAGAACCCTGCAACCGATGGCGCTGCTGCTGCGTCGAAGTAAGCGAGCGCCCTCCCCGCACACGCTCAACTTTGCTCTAACTCGAAATCTACTATTGAGTTAGAACCCGCTTCCCCTTATGCCGACAAGGCCCTATCCTGCTTGCGAGGTTTTCATGCGCGCTTCCAGTTGCTTTGCTGCCCTGCTTGCCGTTGTGCTTCCGCTGCCCGCGGCCTTGGCTGCCGACTCCACCACAAAACACCCGGTGCTCACCGGCCAGGCCGCGTTTACCGATGCCGCGCACGAAGCGCCGGGCATTCGCCGTCACCTGACGCTGGCCGATTTGCCCGAGCCCATGCCGGAGCAATCCGTGGACAACGGCCCCACCGTGGTGCCGCGCCCGGCCAACGCGTGGCCTATCGCGCCCAAGGGCTTCAAAGTGGAGCTCTATGCCTCAGACCTCGATAACCCGCGGCTGCTGCGCGTAGCGCCGAACGGCGACCTGTTTCTGGCCGAGAGCGAGACGGGCAAGATCAAGATCTTTCGCGGCGTGGGCGCGGACGGCAAGCCGAAAGAGACCTCGGTCTACGCCGAGGGCCTGCATCAGCCCTTCGGCATCGCCTTCTACCCGGCGGGGCCGAACCCCAAGTGGCTTTATATTGGCGACACCGACGGCATTGTGCGCTTTGCCTACAAGAACGGCGACCTGAAGGCCAGCGGAGCGCCGCAGGAGCTGGCCGAGCTGCCCGGCGGCGGGCGGCTGCGCGGCGGCGGCCACTGGACCCGCGATCTGGCCTTCTCGCAGGACGGCTCGAAGCTGTTTGCCTCGGTCGGCTCGCACTCGAATATCGACGACCCGGACACGCACCCGGAGGAGTTCCATCGCGCCGATGTGCTGGAGTTCACGCCGGAAGGCAAGTTCATCAAGGTATATGCGTGGGGCATCCGCAACTGCGTGGGCGAGGCCATCAACCCCACAACGGGCCAGCTCTGGTGCTCGACCAACGAGCGCGACGGGCTGGGCAACAATCTTGTGCCGGATTACGTGACGCATATCCAGGAGGGCGGCTTCTACGGCTGGCCGTGGTGGTATATGGGCGGGCATCAGGATCCGCGCCACATGGGCAAGCATCCCGAGCTCAAGTCCAAGGTCATTACACCGGACATCATCCTCAACCCGCACTTCGCTTCGCTGGAGATGATGTTCTACACCGGCTCGCAGTTTCCCGCCGAGTTCAAGGGCGACGGCTTTGCCTGCGAGCACGGCTCCTGGAACCGCGCGGCGCGCGGCGGCTACGAGGTCATCCGCCTGCCCATGCATGACGGCCACGCCACTGGCGAGTACGAGGACTTTCTGACCGGCTTTGTGACGCCGGACGGCAAGGTGTGGGGCCGGCCGGTGGGCGTGGCGCAGGCCGCCGACGGCTCGTTGTTCATTTCGGACGACGGCTCGCGGTCCATCTGGCATGTGAGCTACGTGGGCAAATAAAGCAGCGCGGATCGAAGCAGTATCCAGCATGGGCGCAGCGAGTCTCTCTCTCGTTGCGCCCGTTGTTATTGCGCGAGCCCCAGCGCCTTTACCGTATCCGGATCGACGATGGACTTACCGCTTGCGTCCTTGACGGCGACGCCGAAGCCGTTGTGATAGTCCCACATGGCCCAGCCGATGCCGTCGGCCTCGAGCGCGGTGCGCACATCGTGCAGCCATGCCAGCCGCGAGGCGGGCGGAGCAACGGCGCGATAGACGCCAAATTCGTTGCAGATGAGGGGCACGTCGTTGGCCTTGCCCCAGGCCGCAGCCTCATCGATCAGCAGCCGGATGCGATGCGCATCCCAATGGTCGAGCCAGTAGTTTTCGAGCCTGAAGCGGTCGGCCGGGTCGGGCACCTGTTGCACCAGCTCCTGCATGCTGCTCCCGGTCGCGGGATAGGGGATGCCGTGCTCGTCGATCCAGAAGGGCACGCCCCAGCTTGCGCCCTGGTGCGTGAACTCGTGGGGATCGTAGAAGTGGAAGTTGTAGATCACGTTGCCGTCGGCCAGGGGATGCTGGGTGAGCAGATCCACGATGTCGGAGTAGTTGGGGCCGGTGGCGATGATGGTGTTCTTTGGCGCTGTCTCGCGAATGGCCGCGGCGGCCCGCGCCTGGATGCCGGCCCAGCGATAGGGATCGCTGACCTCGGGCTCGTTCATGATCTCGAAGAAGACGCGCTCGGGGTCGCGGTTGGCATAGTGCGCGGCGAGGTGACGCCACAGCGCGATGAAGCGATCCACGGCATCGTTGCTAGTGCGAATGCCCTGCTTGTACGGCTCCTCCGGATGCAGATCGACGGTAACGGCCATGCCGTTGGCGAGGATGGTGTCGAGGGCCTTGTCGAGCCTGCCGGTGAAGTCTGCATTCAGACCATCGGCGTCGCGCGGATACTGCTCGAGCGGCGCGGCATCCACGCTGAGGCGCACATTGTCGAAGCCAAGTTTGGCGATGAGCGCGATGTCGGCGGGGGTGGTCTCGGTTTCGGTGTGGTGCGCGGAGTAGTCGCCGGCACTCTGCGAAAACCAGTGCGAGACGTTGATGCCGCGCTTCAGATGCTGCGCACGGGCAAAGGCGAGACGCACGCCAGAGGAGCGGTCCGGTGCGGCGGATTGCGCAAGCAACGGCGCGGCCAGGAACAGAACAAGAACAAGGCGGCAAAGACGAATCGGCACGGCGCAACCCCCTGAAAAACCCGAGGCAAGCCTACCACGCGCAAAAGAGAAACGGCTCCAGTACGGAGCCGCTTTCTCATGCTTTCTGCTGTGCCTGCTTACCGGGTGGAGGCAACCTGGCCCTGGCCGGGCACGACGCCATCGAGCATGGCCTGCGCCCAGGTGGTGTGCAGATATTTGTGCGGATTCACCGGCACATCGTGTACGCGCACCTCGTAATGAAGGTGCGGGCCGGTGGCGCGGCCGCTCTGGCCCACGTAGCCGATGATTTCGCCACGCGTGACATGCTGGCCCGGCAGCACGGCAATCGAGGACAGATGGGCATAAAGCGTCTGGACATCGTGCCCATGGTCGAGGATCACTTCACGCCCATAGCCGGAGCCCGCATTCGCGCCGGAAACCTCGCCATCTCCAGCCGCGCGCACAGGCGTGCCGTATGGAGCGTCGATATCAATGCCGGTGTGGAACTTGCCTTCGCCGTTGATGGGGTCTTCGCGCTCGCCGAAGCTGGAGGCGATGCGGCCCTCGATGGGCCACAGCGAAGGCGCATCGGCAAAGGTGGTCCAG
Source organism: Occallatibacter sp. (assembly GCA_035549115.1). GTDB lineage: Bacteria > Acidobacteriota > Terriglobia > Terriglobales > Acidobacteriaceae > Telmatobacter. The sequence goes on from DASZRQ010000135.1 coordinate 9,532, forward strand.
TCGCCGGCGAAGTTCGGCGTCAGACCGCCTTCAAGGGCGCGGGTTACGCGGCCGTTCATGGCCTGCGCGCGCAGCGCATAAAACTGATCGATGGAAAGCTTGACGTTCTGCGCCGTCACCTCGTCGGTCACAGCCAGGCTCTGCGGAGTCTCGGTCTTGGCCGGGCTGACGGTGGGGTGC
>DASZRQ010000136.1:0-6672 GCA_035549115.1 Occallatibacter sp.
CTGACCTGAGTGACACTTCAATTGTCGCCAGGGTTCGGAGAGCAAGCAGTAAAAGCCCTCCTTGAGCCGGGCGGCACGAGGCAGCAGTGGAAAGGGGAAGCCGCGGCTCGCTTCGTTCTTACGGGATTGCCAGTAGCTGCACGCTACCGACCTCCAGCGTCAGCTACTGGTCCCCGATCTTTCTTGTGAAAACAAGCGCCTCCGAAGTGACGGAATCCTTCGGAGGCGAATTTGTGTGCGGGAATGCACGATGAACGCTAGGCCGTGGCACGCTGCTCGTGCTGCTGGCCGCCGAGCTTGACGCTCACCACCTTCGACACGCCCGGCTCCTGCATGGTGACCCCGTAGATCATGTCTGCAGAGTGCATCATGCGCTTGGAGTGAGTCACGAGCAGGAACTGCGTTTCCGTGCTGAGCGAATACAGCAGATCGGCGAGGCGGCCGACGTTTGTCTCGTCCAGCGCCGCATCCACTTCGTCCAGCACGCAGAAGGGACTGGGCTGGAACTGGAAGATGCCCACCAGCAGCGCAAGTGCGGTCAGGGCCTTTTCTCCACCGGAAAGCAGGAGCACATTCTGCAGCTTTTTGCCTGGCGGCGAGGCCACGATGTCCAGCCCGCTCTCGGCCTGATTCTCGGCATCGGTGAGCCGCAGGAATGCCTGCCCGCCATGGAAGAGCCGCGTGAAGACCTGGCCGAAGTTTTCGTTGATCCGCGCAAAGGCCTCGTCGAACTTCGTCCGCGAAATCTGTTCGATCTCGCGGATCGTCTCCTGTGTGTTCTGGATCGAGTCCATCAGATCCTTGCGCTGCGTCTCGAGGAAGACATGGCGCTCGGCCGTTTCCTTGTACTCATCCAGCGCCATCATGTTCACCGGGCCCATCTGCTCCAGACGTTGGCGCAGAGTGCGGCTGGTCTCTTCCTCGGCGGCAAGCTCTTCGCCCGCGATGCGCGCAATCTCCGCATCGGCGCGCAGCGCGCTGGCCTCGGCATTCACCTCGGTCAGGCAGCTTGCTTCCAGATGCTCCAGGTCCGAGCGCAGCTTGGCAACTTCGCTCGAAAGTGCGCCGCGTGTATCGCGCAACTGGTCGAGAGCCGCACGATTCGTCTTGAGCTGGCCCTCCAGCCCGGCAAGCTGCTGACGTAGCGCCTGCGCCTCCTCGCTTAGCGTCTGCGCGAGAGCGAGCGCCTCTTCGCGCTGCTTCTTCAGGTCTTCCTCGCGCGCGGCCAGTTCGACGCTCTCGCGAATGCGCTGTTCGCGCTCGGCCTCCGCCGCGGCACGCTGCTGCTCAATGGCCAGCACCCGGCGTTCCAGGTCGGCGTGCAGCCGGTCAATGCGCTGGAAGGCAGCCTCCGCGCCGCGCCGCCGCTCTTCCAGCTTGGCCAATTCGGCGGTTGCCTCCGCGGCAGCCTGTTGCAGCGTTTCGCGCTTCTGGCGCAGCTCGGCAAGCTGATTCTGTTGCTGCTCCAGCCCGGCCTCTGCGCTGGCATGCTCGGCATCGAGCCGTGTGGCTTCCTCGCGCTTTTGCCCAATCGCGGTCTGCTTGGCTTCGCGCGTGTCCTTGTTGCGCGCAGCCTGCAGGGTCCACTCCTGCAGCCGCCGCTCGATGCGCTGTACCTCGGCTTCCATCTGCTTCAGCGCTGCGCCCTGATTGGCGGCCTCGCGCTCGGCAGAGCGGCGCTCCTCACTACGTGCTTCAAGCTGTCCGGTCAAATCCTGAATGGTGTGCGCCAGCGCTGCCGCTGCCGCCTCCGTCTGGCCAAGCTCCTGCTCAATGCCCGCAAGCTTCGCGTCTATCTCGCGCAGCTCGCGCTTCAGAGCCAACGGACCTTCCGTCGCGGGCTTGCCGCCCGTCACCGTGCCGTTGTGAAAGCACTCTCCGCCCGGCGTCAGGAAGTATGCGAAAGCATACTCGCTGGCCAGCATCTTCGCCCGGATTGGATCGTCCACCAGGTAGCCGTGCCGCAGTTTCGGCAGGATCACCTCAAGCGAGCGGCCAAAACCGTTCAGCACCCGGATCGCATCCTTCAGCGGTGTTGCGCCTGGCACATTCACGGCCTGCACGTTCTCTTCAAACAACATGCCCTGCGCCGCATCGTGCACTAGAAATGTCGCGCGTCCATCCACTCCGGACTTGAGCAGCCGCACACCTTCTTCCGCCGCTCCCCACGTCTTGACCACGACAAAGTTCAGCTCGTCGCGCAGGAACTCGTCGACAACGCCCTCGTGCGTGCCGCTCACTTCCAGAAAATCGGCCAGCGTGCCCACTGGCGCCATCCCTTCGGCAACGGTTCCCGGCTTCAGCAGCCGCCGCACTGTATCCGTCGCATAGCTGTGATCACGGATCAGCGCTTCGAGCGAATGCTTCCGTCCCGTGGCCGTCGCCTGTGCGCGGCTCAGCTCGTTGGCCTTGGCGCGCAGGCCTTCCTCTTCGGCGCGGCGCGTCTGCAGGTTCTCGCGCAGGGAAGTGATTTCGTTCTGCAGCCGCTCGAGCGTCTCGCCGACCGACTCGAATCGCATCCTGGCCTGGCCGCTCTGCACGCCCAGGTTCTCCAATTCGTTGCGTGCCTGCCCCATCTCGGCTTCCAGCCGTTCGGCCTCGCGCTCCAGCGCCGCCAGGCTCTCTTCGGCCTGTGCAATCGCGTTACGGGCATTGCCGGCCAGCGTAAGCAGTTGCATGGTGTGGCGGCGGCTGGTCTCCAGATTGCGCTCCGCGGTGAAGACCTCTTCCTGCGCCGCCCGCGCCTGCTGCTGGTGCGCCTGTACCTGTTGATGGAAGGCATGCGCTTCGCTCGCGGCCGTTTCGAGGAAGCTGTGCTGCTGGGCGCGCTCCTCGGCGATGCTGTTGAGCTGGGTGCGTGTCTGTTCCAGCTCGCCGGCTGCTGCTGCAATGCGCGCCTCAAGCTCGCTCACGCGCTCGGTGTTGGCCCGCTCCCGCGCCGCAGCCCGCTCCAGTTCCACGGCGGCGCCGTTGGCCCGGCTCTGCGCTTCCTGTCCCTGCCGCTCCAACTCGTAGCCTCGCTCGGTGAGCGTATGCTGGCTGGCCTCCATGGACTCGATCTCCGCATTGGAGCCCTGGATATGCTCGGTCAGCGCGGTGATCTCTTTCTCCAACCGGACCTGCTCGGCATCCATCAGCGCCATGCGGCTGGCGAGAATCACGCGCAGCTTGGCGCGCAGCTCGTCCCGAACCGCCGCAAAACGCTCCGCCTTGGCCGCCTGCCGCTTCAGACTGTTCATCTGCCGCGTGACTTCCTCGAAGATGTCATCCACGCGGGCAAGGTTCTGCTTCGCGCTTTCCAGGCGCAGCTCGGCAAGCCGCTTCTTGGTTTTGAAACGTGTGATGCCCGCGGCCTCTTCGATGATGGCGCGGCGATCGTGCGGCTTGGAGCTGAGAAGCTGGCCGATGCGCTCCTGCCCGATGATCGCGTAGCTCTCCGGGCCAAGGCCCGTGCCCATGAAGATGTCCTGAATATCGCGCAGGCGGCAGAGCTTGCCGTTCAGCAGGTACTCGCTTTCGCCGGTGCGGAAGAGCCGCCGGGTGATGACGATCTCGCCCTTTTGGAAGGTACGCTGGAACTTGCGACGGCGAATCTTGAGTACCACCGGCTGCGGCCCTTCGCTGGCCTCGGCTTCGGCCGGAGCCTCTGCTGCCTCTTCCTCGTCGATCGCCTGACCGGGCTGCTCGTTCGCAATGATCTCTTCGGCTTCGGCAGCCTTCTGGCGGCGCAGTTCGGTCTCATCCCAATCGGCCGGAGCATCGTGATCCACCTGCACCTCGGGCTCCACGGGAACGGGCCCCTCGTAGGCTTCGGGATCGACCATCGTGATGGTCACCTCGGCCATGCCCAGCGGCTTGCGGTCGCGTGTGCCCGCGAAGATCACATCCTGCATGTGGGTGCCGCGCAGGGTCTTGGCACTCTGCTCACCCAGAACCCACGCCACGCCGTCGAGAATGTTCGACTTGCCGCAGCCATTGGGCCCCACCACCACCGCGATGCCGGTGCCCGGCACTGTCAGTTCCGTGCGGTCGCAGAAGCTTTTGAAGCCCAGAATGTGAATCTTCTTTAATTTCAGCATTTTTACTCCGGAAACATGAAGTACAGCAAGATCGCCTGTGCAGGCCGGGAGCCGACCATCCGCAAAGAAATCCTGCACCTTCGATTACAGACTCTACGGAGCCTGCAAAGGAGGGTCAACGGCGCGAAGAGGTGTTTTTGTGGATAATGGGTCTCACAATTCAACTTCTTCCGGGCTTGCCGGTTTTTTCCGGAAAACCAGTTGGTTGGCCGGGATTTCTCCCAAGATTTCCACAGGTTCTCAGGTCAGCGCCAGCCGCTTGAGATGGACCGAGGCCACGGCCTCCCGGATCACGCGCTCCAGGGCGCGCAAGGCCTGCGGGCGGGGAAATCCGGGCCGGCTGACAAGGCGAATGGTGCGCGTAGGGTTCCCGGCCAGCGGGCGCAGTACAATTCCGCGCTCGCGCAGCGAGTCAACGGCAAGCGACGGAATCAGGGTGGTGCCATAGCCGGCTGCAACCAGGTTCACCAGGGTCTCCAGCGTTGCCGCCTGCATGGAACCCTGTACGCGGGCGCGCACGCCCTGTTTGGTTCCGCAGGCGCTGAGCGCCTGGTTTGCCAGGCAATGCCCTTCAGACAGCACAAGCAGGTCGTCGGCAAGGGCTGCTTCGCGGACGGTTTTTTCTTTGGCAAGCCTGTGCTGGGGCGGTAGAGCAGCCTCCAGCGGCTCTTCAAACAAGGGAAGCTCCGTGATTTCCGGCGACTCGGCAGCAGTGGCCAATAGCGCGGCATCGAGTTTGTGATTCCGCAGCCCCTCAATCAGCAGGCGCGTCTGGTCCTCCCACAACTCGATGGTGAGACCGGGATAGGCTCGCTTCAGCGGCTTCAGAATCAGCGGCATCAGGTAAGGGGCAAGCGTGGGAATAATGCCAAGCCGCAGGGGGCCCACGAGCGGGTCGTGCGAGGCCCGCGCCACCTCTTCCATCTGTGCCGCTTCGTCCAGCGCGCGCCGCGCATGAGCCAGAATGCGGCTGCCCACCGGAGTCATCTCCACTCGTTTGTTGGTGCGCTCCAGCAGTTGCACGCCAAGCTTGTCTTCCAGCTTGCGAATCTGGCTGCTGAGCGTTGGCTGGCTCACGCCGCAAGCCTCGGCCGCGCGGCCAAAGTGCCGGTGCTCAGCAACCGCAACCAGATAACGCAGATCCTGCAGATTCATCTCTAGCCCGTGCAAGTTCGATAGAAAACATAAATCATGATAGAGGAAATCATTGCCCTGATCTATCTTCCTTGATGAATTTACCAACACTTGGGCCAGCGCCACTGGCTGGCAGCCCGCACGCTCCATGATGTACCCTCAAACTCGGCATGAAACACCTGCACTCCCTCGTATTTCCCGCTGTGGCCGCACTGTTTGCGGTGTCGGCCCTCGCGCAGGACTCCTCCAAGCCTGCCGACCTGCCGGACGCGCCCGAGGCCACCGCAGCCGCGCTTATCCAGCCCAACGGCCCCACTGTGGTGCTCGATACCTCGATGGGCCGCATCACCTGCCAGTTCTTTCAGCAGCAGGCGCCGAATGCAGTTGCCAACTTCATTGGCCTGGCCGAGGGAACCAAGAACTGGACCGATCCGGTGACTACCAAGGTTCAGCACCACAAGCGGCTCTACGACGGAACAACATTTCATCGCGTGATCCCCGAGTTCATGATTCAGGGCGGCGACCCGGCGGGCACGGGCATGGGCGACCCCGGCTACACGTTTGCCGACGAGTTCGACCCCAACCTGAACTTCGATGTGCCCGGCCGCCTGGCCATGGCCAACTCCGGCCCGAACACCAACGGCAGCCAGTTCTTCATCACGGAGCAGGCCTACCCCTCGCTCGACCAGCACTACACCATCTTCGGCCAGTGCGACCCCGCAAGCGTGGAAGTGGTGAAGGCCATTGCCCGTGTGCCCCGCGACAGCAACGATAAGCCCCTCGATCCGGTCGTGCTCAACAAGGTCACTATCGTTCCGGTGGGTCAGCCTCTGCCGCCCGATCCAACTGCGTCGCAAACCGCGCCTGCTGCTCCGAAGCAGTAGCCTCAATCGAATTCAATTCTTTACAGGAGTTTTCATGGCACTCGCACCCGGCACCTACGCCATCTTCAACACCACAGAGGGCAAGATCACCGTTCGCCTCTTCGAGGCCGATGCGCCCGTTACCGTCAAGAACTTCATCGAACTCGCCGAAGGCAAGCGGGAGTGGACCCATCCCGGCACCCGCGCGAAATCCAGCGACAAGCTGTACGACGGCACCGTCTTCCATCGCGTCATTCCCGACTTCATGATCCAGGGCGGCGATCCCACGGGCACCGGTATGGGTGGCCCTGGCTACCGCTTTGAGGATGAGACGCGCGGCTCGAAGCATCGCTTCGATAAGCCGGGGAAGCTGGCGATGGCCAACTCCGGCCCAAACACTAACGGCTGCCAGTTCTTCATCACCGTGGCGCCCACGCCCTGGCTCACCGGCAATCACACGATCTTTGGCGAAGTGGCGGAAGGGCAGGAGATCGCCGACAAGATTTCCAAGGTGCCGCGCAACGGCCAGGACAAGCCGCACAAGCCGGTGGTGCTGGAGTCGGTTGTCATCGAGCGCGTGGCCTGAGCCGTATCTT
>DASZRQ010000137.1:0-29251 GCA_035549115.1 Occallatibacter sp.
TCCGGCATCCTACTGGATGAACCAACGCCCTGTGCCGACCATCACATGCGCGTGTATACTTGCGGCGCTATTTGTACCTGTGAACGCGTAACGCCGCAAGGCACAGTCTACGGTCTGGATGACTGCACGCGCTTGGTCGAATTCCTGTTCCTACTGCTGACGGACCGGGCCAACGTACCGCCACCCCTCCATGGAAACCGCTTTGCGGTCCCTGGCATATCGTCATTTTTCTGCCTGGGAACTAATCCAAATCGGAGGCATCATTTCCATGTCGCTAGGCGTACTGGATCAACAGCTTGCCGACCAAGCAGGCTCAACCGCAACCTCGACAGCCACGCAGTATGTGTACTTCTTCGGCGGCGGCTCGGCAGACGGCAACGGCCGCATGAAAGACGTGCTGGGCGGCAAAGGCGCCGGCCTGGCCGAAATGACCAATGCCGGTCTGCCCGTCCCTCCCGGATTCACCATTCAGACCGAAGCCTGCCGCGAATACATGCGCGGCGCGCTCAATCCGCAGATCGACCACGAGATGCGCGCGGCCCTCGAGCGCCTGGAGAGGCTGCAGGGCCAGAAGCTAGGCTCCGGCGACAACCCGCTGCTCGTCTCCGTCCGCTCCGGCGCCAAGTTCTCCATGCCGGGCATGATGGACACTATCCTCAACCTCGGCCTCAACGATCACGCCGTCGAAGCGCTCGCCAAACGCAGCAATAATCCTCGCTTTGCGTATGACTCCTATCGCCGCCTCATCCAGATGTTCGGCGATGTGGTCCTCGACATTCCGAAAAAGAAGTTCGAGCACATCTTCGACAGCGTGAAAGCGCGCGAGAAGGTCAAGTTCGACTACGAGCTCGGACCGAACGCGCTCAAGGAGATCATCGCCGAGTACAAGAAGCTGGTGAAGAAGGAGACCCACAAGGACTTTCCGCAGAACCCGCTTGAGCAGCTGGTGCAGGCCCGCGACGCCGTCTTCCGCAGTTGGGAGAACGACCGCGCCAAGACCTATCGCCGCATCAACCACATCGACGACTGGCTCGGCACCGCCGTCAACGTGCAGGCCATGGTCTTCGGCAACCTGGGAGAGAACTCCGGCACCGGCGTTGGCTTCACGCGCAATCCCGCCACCGGCGAACGCATCTTCTTCGGCGAGTACCTGATGAACGCACAGGGCGAGGACGTCGTCTCCGGCGTGCGCACGCCGCTTTCCATCAGCGAGCTGGAGCGCGTGATGCCCAAGGTCTATGACCAGCTCCGCGCCATTACCTGGAAGATGGAAAAGCACTACCGCGACATGCAGGACTTCGAGTTCACCATCCAGGATGGCAAGCTCTACATGCTGCAGACGCGCAACGGCAAGCGCACCGGCCTCGCCGCCGTGCGCGTGGCCATCGACATGGTGCGCGAGGGACTCATCACCCAGGAGGAAGCCATCTTCCGTGTGGAGCCCAACCAGCTCTACGACTTCCTCGTGCCGCGTCTCGACGAGAAGGGCGCGAAGGTTGAGGTGCTCGCCACCGGTCTGCCAGCCTCGCCCGGCGCGGCCGTCGGCCAGATCGTCTTTACCGCGGAAGAAGCCGTGAAGCAGCACACCCATGGTCACATGCAGAGCATCATCCTCGTTCGCGGCGAAACCACACCGGAGGATATCGGCGGCATGGAAGTGGCCTCCGGCATTCTCACCTCGCGCGGTGGCATGACCTCGCACGCCGCCGTCGTCACCCGCGGCATGGGCAAGTGCTGCGTGGCCGGGGCCGGCGACTGCCAGGTGGACGAAACCCGCAGAGAGCTGCGCGTCAAGGGCAAAGTCTTCAAGCACGGCGACTGGATCTCGCTCGACGGCACCACGGGCCGTGTGATTGAAGGCAAGCTCAAAACGATTCCCGCGCGTCCCGATGATCCGGACCTAGTCAAGTTCATGAGCTGGGCCGACCCCCAGCGCAGGCTGAATATCCGCGCCAACGCCGACGTGCCCCGCGACGCCAAGCAGGCCCGCGCCTTTGGAGCCGAGGGCATTGGCCTGTGCCGCACCGAGCACATGTTCTTTGCGGAAGGCCGCATCGAGCACGTGCGCGCCATGATCCTGGCCGACAACGAAGCCGACCGCCGCGATGCCCTCAAGAAGCTCCTGCCCATGCAGCGCAGTGACTTTGTCGGGCTCTTCAAGGCGATGGAATCGCTGCCAGTCACCATCCGCCTGCTCGATCCTCCGCTGCACGAGTTTCTGCCGCAGCGCGAAGATCTGCTTGTCGAGATCGCGCACCTTGAAGATCTCAAGCCCCGCTCGCCCAAGCTCAAGGAGCTGCGCACGCTGCTGGCGCGCGTGCAGGACCTGCATGAGATGAACCCCATGCTCGGCCTGCGTGGATGCCGCCTCGGCATCGCCTTCCCTGAGATCACCGAGATGCAGGCCAGAGCGATCTTCGAGGCCGCCGTCAACGTGAAGAACCATGGCGGCGAGCCACATCTCGAAATCATGGTGCCGCTCATCGGCTCCATCGATGAGATGCGCCATCAGGCCAACATCATCCGCCGTGTAGCCGACAAGGTCTTCAAGGAGAAAGGGACCACGGTCGACTACATGGTGGGCACCATGATCGAACTGCCGCGCGCGGCCCTCACCGCCGACCAGGTGGCCGAAGAGGCTGAGTTCTTCAGCTTCGGCACCAACGACCTCACGCAGACCACTTACGGTATCTCGCGCGACGATATCAACAAGTTCCTGCCGGCCTATCTCAAGAATGGCATCTTCAAGCAGGATCCCTTCGCCACGCTCGATCAGGCTGGCGTGGGAACCCTCATCAAGATGGCCACGGCCAAGGGACGCAACACTCGATCCAACCTCAAGGTAGGCATCTGCGGCGAACATGGCGGCGATCCTGAGTCCGTCAAGTTCTGCCACAAGATTGGACTCAACTATGTTTCCTGCTCGCCCTTCCGGTTGTTGACGGCTCGGCTTGCAGCGGCGCAGGCGGCACTCCAGGAAAAACAGACGGGGCCAGACCTGCACACCGGCGCACGCTAGTCCGGCAACCGGTCAACAGCAAGGGCGCGGCCAATGGCTGCGCCCTTGCTGCATTGCAGAACAATTTTCTGCCTACTTCTCGTCCCCGCCCGGCGCATAATAGCCCGCCCGCGTCAGCACGGTGTAATCGTCCTTCTTCGCCTTCAGCGCGATCTTGTGATAGTTGCCTTCGTTGTCCACCATGTCCGGCGTATAGGTCAGCAGATACTGTCGATGCAGCTCCTCGGCAATCTGCGCATAAATCTCGTCCAGGTTCTCGCGCTTCTTCGCCTCAAAGAAGCGGCCGCCGGTGCGCTCGGCAATCTGCTGCATGATCTTCTTGCCGTCGACCGATGGTTCATCGGAGCGCCCGCCATGGTGGCCGCCGCCGGGATATCCTCCGCCCGGATAACCGCCCCCGCCGCCGGGCCAGCCGCCACCCATGCCGCCATGGTGCCCGCCTCCCGGAAAGCCTCCCCCGCTGCCGCGCTCCTGCTCGCCTTTGAAATAGATGGTGTAGATGCTCAGGTTCGCATGATCCGCCGCGTCCAGCGCCTCGCTCATCGATTCTTTACTGCCGCGGTCCACGCCATCGGAAAACACCACCAGCGCCTTGCGCCCATCCTTCGGTTTCATCAGGTCGTCTGCCGCCAGATAGATCGCATCGTAGAGCTGCGTGCCGCCACGCCTGCCGCCTGACCAATCCCGGTCATCGCCCGTCGTCTCCGGCCCGTTGCGGTCGTCGCGCGAGCGTGAGGTGGGCCCCATCTCGTCGATCTCCGTGTGCAGCTTCTGCGCATCGGAGGTAAAGTCGCGCAGCAGCTCCACCTCGCGGTCGAAGTGAATCAGGAATGCCTGATTCTTCGTGTTGTTCGGCAGCATCTGGTCCACGAACTTGTTCGCCGCCTTGCGCTCCGCGTCCAGTCCGCCGCTCAGGCTGCGGCTGGTATCCACCAGCAGCCCAATCTGGAAGGGCAGATTGCTCTCCACCGCGAAGCTCTTGATCGTCTGCGGACGCCCATCTTCGCTCAGCGTAAAGTCGTCCTTGGTCAGGTTCGTCACCAGCGCACCATGCTTGTCGCGCACGGTTACCGGCAGCAGAACTTCGCGCGCCTGCACATGCAGGGTCGCCGCAGGGGCCTCGCCGCCCGCCTGCTGCGCTGCGCTGCCAGCGGGCACGCACGCCAGCACCAGGACAGAACAGAAATAGCTCAGATTTCGCATCATGGTTGGGGTCCGGAACGCGCCGCTAAGACAAGGGGCGCATATCCACAGAATTAGACGCGCGATTGAAACCGTTGTTGACCGGCAGAATCAACCCACATGCGCGGAGTAGGTCACGCCCAGCCTGGACTGCGGCTTCTCGATTATCTCCTCGGGCGCAGGCACCTCGATCGGCCCGGTCGTCAGCCGCTTGCCCTGCCAGCGCGCCACCATCTCCAGTCCCAGCGGGGTAATCGCGGTCTTGGCGCTGTCGTCGTGCGGGTCGGAGGGCGAGCGCTTGGCCGCAGCCAGCAGGCCCATCTCGGCCAGATCCTGGATCGAACGCAGCATCTTCGTCAGGTTCGAGAGGTCCAGCGCCTTGGTCAGCTCGCCTGCCGTGCAGCAATTCATGCTGAAGGGCCCTGCCACAGGTCCGGACTTTGCCGCGCGCTCGCTGGTCACGGAGAGAAGGCGCATATGCACCGGCGTCAGCCGGCTCATCATGTCAATGAAGATCTCATTCGAGTGGTCTTCTCCATTCGGTGAGCAGCAGGATGCCAGCAGGCCGCCCCACATGTCCTGGATCCAATCCACATCGGCCCACGATCCGGTCTCAAGAATCTGCCGGATAAACTCCACCGGGGCCAGCCACTGCTCTCCTTTTGCCTCGCGCTCCAGCAGTTCCTCGGCCACATAGGCAATGCGCACCGTGCTCGCCACGCGCACATTGCTGAACTCCTTCTGCAGCATCTGCTTTGCTTCTTCCGCAATGGCCGGGCAAATGCGGCGGATAGTGCCAAGGGCGCGCGCCTGGCGCATCTCGTGCACGATGTACTCGGGGCCGGCCTCATAGGTCTTGCCCCGCACCGCAGTCTCCCACAGGTCCAGATACACGCCCTGCGGAAAGCGAAAGGCCAGTCCCAGGCCGTCTCCCGTGTGGCGAACAGCCTCCGCCTCCACATCCATGCGGCGGTCGCTCCGCTGCTCCATCGGGCCGCTGCGCTGCAGCGAGAGTTTTACCTCTTCTCCCGGCTTCCAGTGCTCATCGGTTTTCAAGTAAATGCCCGATGAACTAATATCGCCGATCGCATGCCTGTGCGGTGTCCCCTGCTCCACGCTGTAAGCCACCAGATCCACTGCCGGCCGGCGAATTGAGGCGCGGCGCTCTTCGTTGTAGATATTCGGACTCAGCCACTTGAGCAGCCGCTCGACATGCTCGTGCACAGTCTTCTTCCCGGCATCCGCATGCTTCTCCTGCGCTGGCTGCTTGAGCAGTTTGGCGCCGCGGTTGAGCCACCGCAGCATTGGCCGGGCCTGCACGCCTGCCCGGTCCGCAACAGGCGCCTTGGCCTGGGCTGTCTTGTTTGCTGGCTTCTCAGCCGCCGGACGAGCCGGAACCGCTTCGACTGGCCGTGGCTTCATGGCCTCGACACGCGATGCAGGCACCGAAGCTGCCGGATGCATAACCGGCGGCATCATTGCCGATGCTGGAGACGGCGTAATAGGCACCACCGGCGCAGCGGCAGTCGGCAGAGCCGCGGGCTGCTCAACAATAAAGGGTGTGTGCGGCGGGGGCGCTGTCTTGGGCCGGGCGGCGGCAATCTGTCGTGCCTTGTGCGTCCGTGCGCGGGGAACCTTGTTCGCCTTACGACTCCGCGCAGACGAACGCGGCGTAGCCGCAGCAGGCTGGGGAACCTCTACCTGGGCAGGCTCTGATTTCGCTTCCATCGCCGGCGCCGGCTCGTGCTCCGGCGCGGCCTCCATAATCCGGGGAGCTGTCGCTGCGCTGACGGTATGGACTTCCAGAGCTGGCTGCGGGGCCGTTTCAGGCATCTCACCTTCGCCAATCGAAAGCCGGTCGCCCACTGCAGTGGTCGAGGTCCGCAGAGTCTGGAAGGGAAGCACGAGCGCGCTCACGGCCGGCGCGCGGAAAGCCGGCATCTCGCCTGAGGGCAGCAGCTCCACTGCTTCCACAACTTGCTGATTCTGATCCAGATAAACGAGGTCGATCGGGGAGATGCGGGGCACGACCGGAATGCCCTTTACATTTTTCAGCCACAGGCCTGCTTCTTCATTGCCGGCCAGACCCTCGATCAGCACGCGCAGCACCGTCAGGTGCTCGAACGTGGCATCCACTGCATTCACGCCTTCGCTCAGCAGGGTTTGCCGGGTTCCATTGTGTACGCGCTGCTTCTGGGTATCCATCCACCTACCCCGTTCTATACAATACGGACGCTCTTAACTTCTAAGCTCTGAATCTTCAATTGTTTAACCACAAGCGTTCCGTGTCCCAAAACCGGATTAGTGCACACGTTTCCTGTGCCAGCCCGGCTTCGGTCCCTCCATGGTACACCGGGAGATAACAATTCCGGGTTGCAGGACGTACAACTTTTGTGGAGCGCGGGATGATCTGGCCGCCGGGTGGCCAGTCAAAGCACGCAAAACTCCGCCTTCATCCACCCACGGAGACTCAGCTCGCTTGGGCTGCTCCGCTCAGCGTCTCAGGCGTAATCACCTTGTGACGCACGTAGTTGTAGGGCGGCACGGCGTGGCCCCGCAGCATGGAAACCCCCAACTGGATCAACCTAGGCCCATAGCTTTCCGCCTCGTGTGAAATGCTTCCGATCAGTGCGCTCTTCCCGGACCGCATTTCATCGAGCGCCTCGGCGATGCAGTCCTGCCCTACTACGGCGATGTGCTGCTCCCGGCCACGCTGCCGCGCTGCATCCAGAACGCCAAGCGCGCTCGAGTCCGTCGCCGCCACTACCAAGATGCGCTGGCTGCCGGGATTGCTCTGCAGGAATCTGCCAGCAGCCATCCGGCTCGGGTTGCGTGAGCCACGCCCGTCGATCTGCACGAACCGCTCTGGCGGCAACGTGTGCAGCCGCTGTCTTACTGCCTCAAATGCGCCGGTGATGCGGCTTTGCACATAGCTGCCCGCCTCACTGAAGCCCACACCGAGCACCCAGTCCGCCTGCCCCTTCCACTTGCGCAGCGCGTGCTGCGCCAGCAATGCGCCTGCCTCCAGCCCACACTCGAAGTTGTCCACGCCGAAGTAGGTGGCATTGGGATGCGGCACATCGATCGCGATCACCGGAATCTCCGCGTCCTTGAGGATGTGCGCAATGCGCGGCCCCGCCGACTCCTCGGCCTGAAACTCCAGCACCAGGTCTACGCGCTTCTCGGCAAACTCCCCAGCGTTGCGCACCGCGGTTTCTGTGTCGAAATGATTGTCGAGCTGCAGCAGCTCAATGCCCGCCGCCGCGGCCGCCGCGGCCACGCTGCGCGAGACGGCTTGCGAAAACGGCAGGTCTGCGCTCTGCACTGCAAAGCCAAAACACAGCCGGCGCGGCCGCGCTACCAGCCGGTACAGGCCGCTCTGCGTCTGTGCCACATAGCCCCGGTGCACAAACGTCTTCAGGATGCGGTAGACGCTGGTCTTCGAGATGGCGGTTTTTCTGTAAACCTCTTCCAGGCTGATGGGGCCGTGCACCTGCTCCAGAAACTCCAGCACGTCGAGTCCCTTGGAGAGAATCGGGATCAGGTACAGGCGCTTGATCTTGGTTTTGGCCAACGGAGGCTCTCCCGCGCGCAAGTTTCAATAGTGAAACCTGCAGGAACAGCATACAGCCCAGGCTAGGCAGGCCTCAGATTCGCCTGCGCAGCACATCGGCTTCATAGCCGCGAATGGCCTCCAGCCATTCGCCGCCGTGCGGTACACCCTTGGAAAGGCAGTAGTACTCCCACACCGCGGGCCATGGCAGAGACTTCGCTTCCTCCATCAGTGCCAGCCGCGCCGTGAAGTCGAAGCCCTGCTCCGCCCGCGCCAGCGCCTCCTGCGGCTCCAGCAGCGCATACAACAGGGCCTTGCGCGCGTTGCGCGCGCCAATCACCCATGCCGCCACGCGATTGATGCTCGCGTCGAAGAAGTCCAGCCCGATGTGCACGCGCTTCAGCCCATTGCAGCGCACAATCTCCTGCGCGATGGCAATCGTCGCCTCGTCAAAGAGCACGACATGGTCGCTATCCCAGCGCACCGGCCGCGAGACATGCAGCAGAATCTCGTCCATGTAGCACAGGCTTGTCGCAATCTTGTCCGCCACATTCTCCGTCGGATGAAAATGCCCCGCGTCGAGGCACAGCAGAGTTTTGCGCGTGGCCGCATAGGCCATGTAGAACTCGTTCGTGCCCGTGGTGTAGCTCTCCGCACCGATCCCGAAGAGTTTTCCCTCCACCGCGACCTTGTGGTGCTCGCCCGCGGTCCCGGCCAGAATCTCATCGAGGGCGGCCATCAGCCGCTGCCGCGGCGCCAGCCTGTCCACCGGCGTGTCCTTGTAGCCGTCGGGCACCCAGATGTTCATCACCGCTGTGCTGCCCAGCTCGCGCCCCATATGCTCACTGATTCTGCGGCTGGCGATGCAGTGGTCGATCCAGAACTGCCGAATGCCCGCATCGGGATGGCACAGTGTCAGGTTCTGCGCACTGTGCGGATGCGAAAAGCACGTCGGGTTGAAGTCCAGCCCGAGACTGTGCTTCTTTGCCCAGTCGATCCACCGCTCAAAGTGCTTCGGCTCAATCCGGTCCCGCCCCACCGGCTCGCCGGACTCAAGGTAAATGGCGTGCAGGTTCACGCGCTTCGCTCCCGGAATCAGCCCCAGAGCTATCTCCAGGTCGGCGCGCAGCTCGTCCGCGTTCCGCGCCCGCCCCGGATAGTTCCCTGTCGTCTGAATGCCGCCGGTGAGAACCCCGCCCGTGCTCTCGAAGCCCAGCACATCGTCTCCCTGCCAGCACTGGATCGAGATCGGCGTCTCATCCAGCAGGCGCAGCGCCGCTTCGGTATCGACACCCTGCCCGGCGTAGCGCTCCCGCGCCGCCGCATATGTTTCCCTGATCTGTTTTTCTGTCACGCGCAGGTTGCTCCTTTCGCTTCGCGTGCGGCCCGCAGTTCGTTCCAGCACTCCAGCACGTGCACAGGCACGCCGGCTCGCGGCGTATATTCCTCCACCACAAAGGACGCGCGAATCACAGCCCGCGCCGCCTGCAGATTCTCCATCTCGCCCAGCGCGATCATCTGCGCGCTCAGGTTGCCCAGCGCCGAGGCCTCCACCGGCCCGGCAAGCACCGGCAGCCCGCACGCATCCGCGCACAGTTGATTCAGCAGCCGGTTCCGGCAGCCGCCGCCCACAATGCGCATGCGCACCAGCCTGCGTCCGCGCAGCGCTTCGAGCTGCTCCTTGACCTGCCGGTAGCTGAGCGCAAGGCTGTCGAAGATACACCGCGCCATCTGCGCCGCTGTTTCCGGCGCCGGCTGCTGCGTGCTGCGGCAAAACGTGCGAATCGCCTCCGTCATCGACGGCGGATTCAGGAACTCCGGATCATTTGTGTCGAGAATCGAACGCCACGGCGCGGCATCGCCTGCTTCCTTCACCAGCGCGTCGATATCTGCAATTCCCTGCTCCTCGCAGATGCGCTGCATCGGCCACATGCCCATGATATTTTTGAGGACGCGGAACCGGCCCTCCAACCCGCCCTCATTCGTGAAGTTCATGCGCAGCGCGTCCGCCGTGGCCATCGGCGTCCTGCTTTCGATGCCCATCAGCGACCACGTGCCGGAGCTGATGTACGCCTCGTCGTCGCTCTCAAGCGGTGTCCCCGCGACCGCCGAGGCCGTATCGTGCGTAGCCGGCGCAATCACCTTCATTCCACTGGCTGCGCCCTGCCCTTCGCCCAGCACGGTTCCCGCGGCAACCGGCTTCCGCAGCAGTTCGTGTTTCAGCCCGATGGCCTCGACAAGAGCATCGTCCCACTCACCATCCAGCCCGCATATCTGCGTGGTCGTCGCATTGGTGTACTCGTTTGCGGCCACGCCGGAGAGCCGGAAGTGCAGATAGTCGGGAATCATCAGCAGATGCCGGGCTGCATCCAGCCACTCCGGCCGTTGCTCCACGCATGCAGCAAGCTGATAGAACGTGTTGAACGGCAGAAACTGGATTCCCGTCCGGCGATAGATATCTTCCCGCGGCACGCGCCCGTGCACTCTCTCCATGACGCCCGCGGTCCGCTTGTCGCGGTAGCACACCGCCGCGCCCACGCGTTGCAGATCGCCGTCGAGCAGCACATAATCCACACCCCAGCCGTCCACGCCCACACTGGCGAGCCGTGCCTGCGCCGAGGCCTGTCCCAGATGCTGCTCCACCGCACGCAGAATCGCATCCGTATCCCAGCATTGATACCCGGTCGCCGTGTCGGTATAGGCGGGTGTCCTGAACCGTCCTGCCTCGATAAGCTGCCAGCGGCCATCGACGATCTGCCCCACCACGCACCGCCCGCTGCCGGCACCGAGGTCGACCGCCATGCACGCGCGATGCTCCGTTCGAACGTGGTCCGCTGCCGTCATATCGAAAGTGTGCGCACCCCGTATCGACCGCTCTTCCGCTTCCGCGCCTAGCGCAGAAATGCCTCGGTCAGTCCGCCGTCCACCGGAATCAGATGCCCTGTGGTGCAGCGTGCCTGCGGCCCGGCCAGAAACAAAATTGCCCGCGCGCAATCCGCCGGATCAATCGGCTTGCCCGTCAGCGTGCGCCGCGCATAGAACTCCGCCAGCACGCCGCGCAACTCGTCGTCCGTCATGCTCTCGTCAAAGGGCAGCTCGTACTTCTTCAACGAAGCAATCACCCGGTCGCGCGGAAACATCGTCGAGCCCTTCACCACCGTTGCCGGGCTGATGCCATTCACGCGCACCCTAGGCGCCAGCGACACCGCGAACTCCCGCACCAGGTGGCTCAGCGCGGCCTTGCTCACGTCGTAGGCCTCGCTGCCCCGTTTGGGCACCACCGCATTCGCGCTGCTCGTCAGAACCACCGCGGCGTCGAGATTCTGGTCCTTCAGCACGCCCGCAATCTCGTCAAGCAGCAGATAATTTGCCGTCACATTCACTTCGAGCGTTGTGCTCCACTGCGCGTCGGAGATTGCGCCCGTCGGCGACGAGGGGAACAGCGCGGCCGTATTGATCACCATGTCCAGGCCGCCGTAGGCTGCGATCACTTTCTCCACCGCGGCGCGGATCGACTCCCGGCTGCGAATATCGATGCGCAGCGAAAGCGCGCCTTCCTTGCCCGCGCTTGTCCGCGCCTCATCCGCCGCCTGCGCCGCCGGCTCCTCCGACAGGTCCGCGACCGCTACATGCGCGCCCCGCTCCGCGGCCAGCTTCACCACCTCGCGGCCAATGCCGCTGCCGCCACCCACCACCAGCACAATCTGGCGGCTCAGCTCCTTCTCCGGCGGCTGACGGCGCAGCTTCGCCTCCTCCAGCGCCCAATACTCGATGCGGAAGGCCTCGCGCGTGGGCAGCGCCACGTAGTTGTCGTGCACCTGAAACATGGCCGTACTGGCCGCCGGTCCCGCCTGCGGCAGCTCAGCCGGCGGCTTGTTTCCGCCGCCCAGTCCGCCCGCGCCTTCCATCACGTGGATGGCATTTACATAAAATTCGCCAGTAATCCGCGACTCCGTCTTGCTCTTGCCAAAGCTGAACTGGCCCACGCCTGGAATCAGCACTACCGCCGGATTCGGATCGCGCAGTGCGGGCGACTCCGCATCGGCGTACTGGTGGTAGTAGGCGGCGTAGTCCTTGCGATACTGCTCCAGCGCCTGCTCGATCGTAGTCTGGAGCGAGGCCACATTACCGCTCGGATTCCACTCCACATACAGTGGCCGCACCTTCGTCCGCAGAAAATGGTCCGGGCAACTCGTGCCCAAAAACGCCAGCCGCGCCGCGTCCTTCGCATTCACAAAGATCTGCACCTCCGGCAGCGCGCTGTAGGTGCCAATCATCCGCTTTTGCGCGGAGACACGCCCGCGCAGAAACGGCAGAATCTTTGCGGCAACCTGTTTCGCGTCCGGACGCGGCGCATAGCGTGGTCCGCCAAAGATCACACTCCGCCGCTTCTCCACATGCTCCAGCACAAACTGGCCAAGCTGGTCGATGACCGTGATCGTATTCAGGTAGCACTCGCGCTGGGTCTCGCCCCAGGTAAACAGCCCGTGACCGCCCAGCACTACGCCGTCGCATCCCGGATGCGCGGCCACCGCCCGGCTCATCATCAGCCCCAGCTCGAATCCCGGCCGCTGCCATGGCACCCAGATCATCCGGTGCCCGAAACGCTCGTTGAACTCCGCCATCTTTTCCAGACCGTTGGCGCTGGCTGCCAGCGCAATCCCCCAGTCAGGATGCAGATGATCTACATGTGCGAACGGTAGAAATCCGTGCAGCGGCGTATCGATCGAGGCCGCCACCGGATTCAGCCCGAAGGTGCACAGCGGATAGTAGGCTGCCATCTCATCCTCGTGCTCCGGCCCTTGATAGATGCTTTCCAGCGCCAGCAGCTTTTCGAGATACAGCGTGGCAAAGCCGCCCCGCTTGATGCTTCCCAAATCGCCGCCGCTTCCCTTGACCCACAGCACCTGCCGCTCGCTGCCATCCAGTGGATCGCGCTGCGCAACCTTCGAGCTCGTGTTGCCGCCCGCAAAATTGGTGATGCGCAGGTCGGCGCCCAGCAGGTTCGAGCGATAGCGCAGCAGCTCGGGCTCATCCAGCTTGCTCGCGGTGGCTTCGTCCCACAGATCGGTCAGATAGGCAAGGCGTGTCATGGTTTCGGTCATACAAAGATTCTCTCGAAGGATGCCGGTAACTGGAAAGCCGGAATGCAATCCAATCCCAGCGCAATGCGTTCGGGTTTGACCCAATCACTTTAGTGCAATAGAACAACTATTTCAATAGAAGATTATTCCGGTCACTCCTCTAGAGACCAAAACAGCGCTCCAGGTTCAACTTGTCCGGCCTTATGCAGCCGCAGCAACGCTCGCAGTTTCTATACTCAAAGCAGGACCCCGTCAGCAGACTCCATGCGCGCTCCGCTCAACAACGCAATCACGCTTCTTCGCTCCGGCGACCCGGAGAGCATCGGCGAGGCGCTCTCCATTCTGCAGGGCACCGTCTTCGCCTTCAGCATGAAGGTCTGCGGCCACCGCGAAGATGCCGAAGACACCATGCAGGAGGTGCTCTCGCGCTCCCTGCCGCACCTGAGCAAAATCGAGGATCCCCGAGCGCTGGCCGCCTGGCTCTACAAGGTCACCCGCAACCGCTGCTGGCGCTCGCGGCGCAGGGTGGCCAACGGCCCCACGGAAACGCTCTCGCTGGACGAGCTGATGCCGGACCGAGAAGAACTACTGCAGTTGGAGCAGCGCCATGCGCCACACCCGGAAGAGCACGCACTGCGCAGCGAGGAAACCCGGCTCCTGCACAAGGCTGTTCTGCAGTTGCCCGCGCAGTACCGCATGGTCCTGGTGCTGCACGATATGGAGGAGCTCGACACTGACCTGGTGGCGCGCGTCCTCAACCTGCAGCCGGGCACAGTGCGTGTGCGGCTGCATCGCGCCCGGCTTGGGCTGCGCAAAATCATGGCCCGGCCACTCGAAGAGCTGCCTCCCTCGCGGCACGCCCCGCACTCCGTTGGCACCACGCGCAGACGGCACAGGGGAAAAAACGCCTGCGACCCGCAATGCCGGGCCATTTTCGCCCGCCTCTCCGAGTATCTCGATTATCGGCTCGCTCCTCCGGACGACGCGCACATGCGCCGGCACATGGAGGCATGCCCCGCCTGTGTCACCTTTCTTGCCGACCTCAATGCTGCAATCGACCGTTGCCGCCGCTTTGAAGTTGCAGAGTGCGGCGAGGTGCAGACCCGGCTTGGAGCGCTCTTTGTCGAGGAATATCTTCGACTTACAGCCAGCCAGGACGCGGCGGCTCAACCCCTCCGAGCCTGAACGCAAATTTTTCCGCTTTCTCCTGTAACACTTCCCTTCCGGCGTGGATTTATTCCGATGAACTCCTTGCGAGATGTCCATGAGACACATCGGAACCATTCCCATCCTTCTGCTGGCTCTCGCCGGCCTGTGCACCACCGGCGCAGCCCAGTCTGTTCCTTCTGCCAGCCCGCTCACCCTGCAGGACGCCGTGCTTCTCGCGTTGCGGCAGGCACCTGAGCACCGTGCCGCTGCGCTCGATGTCGACGCCGCACGGACCAGCCAGCGCATGGAAAAAACCGCGCTGCTGCCCACGTTCTCCTTCGCAGAGCAGGCAACGCGCGGCAACGACCCGGTCTACGTCTTTGGCACGCGCCTGCGCCAGCAGCGTTTCAGCCAGTCCAACTTCGCTCTGAACCAGCTCAACCGGCCCACGCCGCTGGGCAACTTTGCCACGCGGTTCTCCGGCAACTGGACGCTCTTCGACTCCTGGAAGACCGAGTTTGCCATGCGCCGCGCCGCCATGGAGACGGAGAGCATGCAATCGGCCGCCACGCGCGCCGATCAGCAGATCGTTCATCGCGTCGCAATCTGCTATGAGGGCGTGCGCACTGCCGCCAAACAGCTCGAGGTCGCGCGCCATCAGGTGGAAACGGCCAAGGCTCTGCTCGTATCGAGCAAGACCCGCGTCTCCGCAGGGCTCGCCGTCGACTCCGATGAGCTCTCCGCCGCAGCCAACCTGGCCGCCCGCCAGCAGGAAGAGATTGCCGCCGAAGGCGATCTGCAGATTGCATGGGCCGAACTGGAGCAGGCCGCCGGAACGCCGATTCCAGCATCGCAGCGAAACATACCGGCTCTGGAGACTGCTCATTTCGAGCCGCCGGCGCTGGACAGCGCTATCGTCACCGCTCTGCACACGCGTCCCGACCAGCAAAGCCTGCAACAGAACGTCGAAGCGGGGCACACCGGCGTACAGGAAGCCAAATCCGCCTTTGCCCCTACCCTCCATGCCTTCGGCGACTGGGAGGCTGACCGCGGATCGTTCGCCGGTTCCGGCGGCAGCAACTGGATGGCAGGTGCCGAGCTGAGCATCGATCTGTTTCCAGCGGCCAAGCGCCAGCAGCTTTCCCTGGCCCGCATCTCGGCGGAGCGCGCCCGTGTCACTGCGCAATCCGGCGAGAACCAGATCCGTCTTGAAGTCACCCGCGCCTGGTATGCCCAGCAGGCCGCCGCACGCATGGTCGAGGTCGCGCAGGCTTCGCTTGCCCAGACCGATGAGAGCCTCCGCATCCTGCGCAACCGCTACAACGCGGGACTCGCCACCATCACCGATCTTCTGCGCGCCGAAGATGTTCAGCGGCAGGCCTCCGCGAATTATTGGAACGCCGTATCGCGCAACGCAACCGCCTGGGCCGATCTCACCTTTGCCATGGGCACGCTGAACGCCGATCACCTCGGCAATCTCCAGTGAGGCTACGAACGATGACCCGTAAACCGCTCCTGCTCTGTTGTCTTTCGCTAGCGCTCGCCGGCTGCGGCCACTCCACGCAATCTGCCAGCGCACCCGCAACCGTTACCGGCCTTCGCGTCGCCGTGGCAACAACCGCGCAGATTCCCTCCGCCAGCCCGCTTGTGGGCACAGTGCATGCCGAGGAGACCGCAAACCTTTCCGCACAGATGGTCGGCCGCGTCACCACGGTCCTCGTTCATGAGGGAGACACCGTGCATACCGGGCAGGTTCTCGTCCGGCTCGACAACACTGAAGCGCGCGCCGGCGTGGACCAGGCACAAAGCGCCGCGCAGGCCGCACAGCATCGTCTCGATGCGGCCAAGGCGCAGGCCGCGCTGGCCGCATCCACGCTGGCCCGCTATCAGGTCCTCCGCGAGCAGAAGAGTATGAGCCCGCAGGAATACGATGAAGTGGCCCGCCACGCGGAAGAGGCTTCCGCACAACTCGATGCCGCCCGCGCCGATCTCGCCGCACAAAAGGCCGCGGTAAAATCCGCCGGCACCCTCGCCGGATACGCTGCCATCGTCGCGCCCTTCGCGGGCATCGTTACCGCGCGCCGGGTCGATCCCGGCGTCATGGCAGCGCCTGGCATGGACCTCATCGATGTCGATCGCTCCGGCCCTCTGCAACTGCAGGTCACTGTCGATGAGTCGCTGCTGCGCGATCTACAAGTTGGGTCCGCTCTCTCCGTAAGCGTTCCCTCCGCTTATTCTCAAACAGTCACAGGCCATGTTGCGCGGATCGTTCCCGCAGCCGACCCCGCCAGCCACAGCTTCCTGGTCAAGATCAACCTCCCACCCTCGCATCATCTGCTTGCCGGCATGTACGGCACAGCCTCGCTCGATGCATCCATGCACACCGCTGTTCTGGTTCCACGCTCGGCTATCGTCGCGCATGGATCCATTGACAGCGTCTGGGTTCTCGATACAAATCAAATCGCTTCGCTCCGTTACGTAACCCTCGGTGCGTCGGCGGGCGACGATGTCGAGATTCTCTCCGGACTCAGCACAGGCGAGCAGGTTGTGCTCGCTCCGGGCGACCGCGAACTGGGCGGCAAGCAGATCGAGGCCCAGCAATGAAGAAGTCCCTGGGCATCGCCGGCCGCATCGCCGCGGCCTTCATTGATTCGCGGCTCACGCCGCTCATCATCGTCGCTTCGCTCGCCCTCGGCGTCGGCGCGGTCATGTTGATTCCGCGCGAAGAAGAGCCGCAGATCGTCGTACCCATGCTCGATGTCACCACCGCGATGCCGGGCGCATCGCCGGAGGAGATTGAGCAGCGCGTCACCATCCCCATCGAGAAGCTGATGCGCGAGATTCCCGGCGTCGAGTATGTCTACTCCACGTCGAGCCCAGGGGCGAGCCTGGTGATCGCGCGTTTCTATGTTGGCGTGCCGGAGGATGAGGCTCTCGTTCGCGTTTACAGCAAGCTCTACTCGAACAAGGACCGTCTTCCCCAGGGCACATCGCAGCCCATGGTCAAGGCCCGCTCCATCGACGATGTGCCGATCCTCGCGCTCACGCTCTGGGGCAAAAACTACGACGCTTATCATCTGCGCCTCATCGCGGCCCAGCTTGATTACACCGTCAAGCAGATCAGCAACGTCTCGGAGACCCGCATCATCGGCGGCCTTCCGCGCACCGTGTGCGTTACGCTCAGCGCGGCGCGGCTCTCCGCATACAGCGTCGCTCCGTCGGCGGTCGTCGACGCCCTCCAGGCCGCGAATGCGCGCGTAGAAGCCGGCCAGTTCGCCTCCGGCAACCAGGAGATTCGCGTCGACGCCGGCAATTTCTTCACGCGCGCCTCTGATCTTGAGAACGTCGTGGTGGGCGTGGCGGCGGGCAGGCCCATCCTTCTGAAAGACGTGGCCGACAGCATCACCGACGGCCCCGACGATCCTACCAGCTACGTGCTCTTCGGGCTCGGCAAAGGCTCGGCAAACTCCGCCGTGCCCGCCGGGGCCGACCTGCCCGCCGTCACCCTTACACTAGCCAAGCGCAAGGGCTCCAACGCAACCGATGTTGCCAATGCCGTCCTGCAGCGCATCGGCGAGCTGCGCCGCACCACGCTTCCGGCCGACCTCCACATCACTGTCACGCGCAACTACGGCCAAACGGCCAAAGACAAATCCAATGAGCTGCTCGAGCATCTGCTGCTGGCCACGCTCTCCGTTACGCTGCTCATCGCCCTCTTCCTCGGCTGGCGCGAATCCGGCGTGGTGCTCGTCGCCATCCCCGTCACACTGGCCCTCACGCTGGGCGTGTTCTATCTCTACGGCTTCACGCTCAACCGCGTTACGCTCTTCGCGCTCATCTTCAGCATCGGCATCCTCGTCGACGACGCCATCGTCGTCGTCGAGAACATGGTGCGCCATCTGCGGCTGCCGGAAAATCACGGCCGGCCGCTCGCCGCTATCGCCATCGAGTCCGTCGCCGAGGTGGGCAACCCCACCATCCTCGCCACCTTCGGCGTCATTGCTGCCATCCTGCCCATGGCCTTTGTCCGCGGGCTGATGGGTCCATACATGCGCCCCATCCCGATCGGCGCATCTTCGGCCATGCTGTTCTCTCTCGGTGTGGCCTTCGTGGTCTCGCCGTGGGCGGCCATGCGGCTTCTCTCCCGCAGCCATGCGGAACAGCAGCAGCCGCACCAGCACCACGAGGACTGGACCACCAGGCTCTATCGCCGCATCATGTCGCCTCTGGTGCACTCGCGGCGCACACGCTATCTCTTTCTCGCGGGCATTGTTGCGCTCCTGCTTGCGGCCGCGGCTCTGGTGCCGCTCAAACTGGTGCGCGTCAAAATGCTGCCTTTCGACAACAAGAGCGAGTTCCAGGTTATCGTCGACATGCCCGATGGAACGCCCCTGGAACAAACCGCCAGGGTTGCGCAGTTGCTGGGGAGCTATCTGGCCCAGCAGCCCGAGGTGGCGAACTATCAGGTCTACGCCGGAACCTCAGGCCCCATCAACTTCAACGGCCTGGTGCGCCACTATTACATGCGCCAGCTTCCCAATCAGGCCGACATCCAGGTCAATCTTCTGCCCGCCTCCGAGCGCCACGTGCAGAGCCATGAAATTGCCCGGCGTTTGCGCCCCGCTCTCGACAAGCTGGCCCTCCCTTACGGTGCGCGCATCAAGGTGAGCGAGGTTCCGCCCGGACCGCCCGTGATCGAAACCCTGGTGGCCGAAATCTACGGACCAGAGTTCGACGGGCAGATCGATGTCGCGCGCCGGGTGAAGCAGATCTTCGCTCATACTCCCGGTGTGGTCGACGTGGACTGGTATGTCGAGGACCCACAGCCCCGGCTCATCGTCACCGTCAATCAGGAGAAGGCCGCGCTGCATGGCATCCCTGTCAGCGTTGTGGCCAATGCCCTCACCACCATTGAGTCCGGCTCTCAGGCCGGACTGCTGCACGTTGCTTCCTCCCCCGAAGCGATCCCGATCGTCGTCCGCCTCGACCGCGCCGACCGTTCCTCTCTCGCGGCTCTCGATTCAATCCGCTTGAAAGGCGCCGACGGCAGCCTCGTCTCTCTGCGCGAGCTGACCAACGTGACCCAGTCCACGCTCCAGCCCAGCATCTACCACAAGAACATGCGCCGCGTTGTCTACGTCACCGGCGATGTGGCAGGGGCCGAGGAGAGCCCGGTCTACGCGATCCTGCGCATGAACAAGGCCCTCGATCATCTGCAGCTTCCTGCCGGATACACGCTCGCGCGCTACAACGCATCGCAGCCCGAGTCCACCGATCACTACGCGATGAAGTGGGATGGCGAGTGGCACATCACCATCGAAGTCTTCCGCGATCTCGGTCTGGCCTTCGCCGCCGTGCTCGTGCTCATCTACGTGCTTGTCGTCGGATGGTTCCGCTCCTACATTGTGCCGCTGGTCATCATGGCGCCCATCCCGCTGACGCTTGTCGGAATCCTGCCCGCGCATGCTATGCTCGGCGCATTCTTCACCGCCACATCCATGATCGGCTTCATCGCCGGAGCGGGTATCATCGTGCGCAACTCCATCATCCTCGTCGACTTCATCGAGTTGCGCCGCGCCCAGGGTATGCCGCTGGAGAAAGCGGTCATTGACGCGGGTGCCGTCCGTTTTCGGCCCATGCTTCTCACCGCCGCCGCCGTCGTCGTAGGCGCCATCGTCATCCTCTTCGATCCCATCTTCCAGGGGCTGGCGCTCTCGCTCATCGCTGGCGAGGTCGCGTCCACTCTCTTGTCGCGGCTTGCTGTCCCGGTTCTCTACTCCATGGTTGAGGCCGGGCATCGCGCGCACAAACAGGCTCACCCTGTAACTTATCTGTCGGAGGACAAGCTATGACAGTCGAACGTGCACTACGCGCACTGGCTGGATTTATGACCCTTCTCTCGCTCGCGCTGGCTCACTGGGTCTCGATGTACTGGCTCTGGCTCACGGTCTTTGTCGGGCTCAACCTGCTGCAGTCCGCATTCACCAACTGGTGCCCGGCCATGACCGTGCTGCGCGCCCTGGGGCTCAAGGACAGCCCGGCCTGCAGTGTGAACTGAGACGCAATCAGCGCTGCGGCCGAAAATCAGCGGCGGTCCGCCGTGAAGCAGAGATTTTTGCTGAAGAATGGGAGCACATGGTTCTGGAAGCGGTCAGCCACCGCATGCTATGGTCTTCCACGATGCCAGGACAATTCTGGCGCAGCCAGCACGTGCACAAAAGATAAAAGCCCGCTTTCTCGGCGGGCTTCCATGGCAATCTCTGGTAGCGCTACCGGGAATCGAACCCGGGTTTTAAGATTGAGAATCTCACGTCCTAACCCCTAGACGATAGCGCCACACTGTGCGGGGACGACCTTCCAGCCGTTCTATTACTTTATCAAAAATTCCGCTGCACGCCAAAGCTGGCATTTTCTGAATTTGAAAAATACTCGTGAGATTATTAGGGCTACCGAGGTGCGGTGCAGGCTAGCCGATTGGGATGGGAGTTGACGAATGACACGCGCACGCATGGATGGACTTTATTTGATCATGCTCGGTAGTTCCGTATTTGTTTTGCTTGGAATTAGTTTAGTAATCATTTTGCCTTGCATCTCGAAAGGCGACTTTCAGGGAATGTTTTATAGCGCGTCTTGCGCGCTCCACAGGCAAGATCCCTATAACCAAGCCAATCTCATCGCAGTTTATGAAGCTGCTGCTCCCTTCAGTGAATCTGATCCTGCTTTTCGGACCATTCAATCGTTCTACTGCTATTTTCCAAATGCTTTTGCGATTACAGTTCCTTTCGCGCTGATGCCTTTCTGGGCGGCGCAAGTCCTATGGCTTTTCTTCATTGCCATCACCTTCATTGCGGCCTCACTGCTAATGTGGATACAGGCATCCAACATCTACCCTCGTTTAACCGGAGCATTGGTATGTCTCCTCCTCTGCAACAGTGGAGGTCTTCTCCTGATTGGCAACGCCGCTGGTATTGCTGTGAGTCTATGCGTTATTGCCGTTTGGTGCTTTCTCAATAACCGTTATATCGCGTTAGGCATCCTATGTCTGGCCATCAGCCTAACGTTAAAGCCGAACGACACAGGCCTCATCTGGGTATACTTCCTCCTGGCCGGTAGAGTCCAGAGAAGAAGGGCTCTCCTCACAGCGGCACTGACTGGAATTCTCGCTCTACCGTGTGTGTTCTGGATTTCGACTTTCGCGCCGCACTGGAGACACGAAATCCAAGCAAATATTGCAGCGGACTCTGCTCCAGGCCACAATAGCGATCCAGGGCCAAACTCGCTAACAGGGCGCGTTTCCGACTCTGTCATCGATTTTCAGACGGTCACCGGAATGTACTTCCCTGACCCCGCCGTCTATAACCGAGTTGCATGGCTCCTAACCGTACCTCTCATTCTGTTTTGGGCTTTTGCTCTATGGAAATATCCACACACGAAAGTTGAGGCATGGTATGCAATTGCTTCGATTTCCGCACTATCGATGCTTCCTCTGTACCATCGGCAGCACGATGCCAAGTTAATTCTGCTCACGTTGCCCGCAGCCATCATGCTGATGAGAGAGCAGCGCCTTCAGGGCCGCATTGCTCTTGTTTTGAGCATTGCCTGCTTTAGCCTCATTGGGGATCTTTGGCTCGCAAAATATTTCTTTATCGAAAGGCTCATCGCTTCTGGTAACGGCCTTGTTCAAAATATTTTGTCTGTCATCCTTAGCAGACCAGAGCCGATCATTCTTTTCGCAACCGCAATTTTCTATCTTTGGGTTTTTGTAGGGAGAACAAAACGTTCATTTCTTAACAGATCTGTATCGCCAACTCATGTAGCAATACCATAACTGCGCAAAAAAAACTAAATACCCAGCTTCCGGACTTCATCGTTGTAGTACTTGCGGTACAGAATTTCCCATTCCTGCGTGCCTTCCAGGATGATCTTCCGTTGCGAGGCAATCTTCTGCCGCGCCGCCTGGTCAATGCCCGCTTCCTGGGTCAGCAGCGTCTCCAGCGCCTTGCGCGCCTCCTGCCGGATCGTGTTGCGATCCTCCATAAAGCCCACCTCGTCGATCTCCGCCAGCGTGTCCGCTACCGTGTGGGCAATCTTGTTCAGCTTGTCGCGGCTGATCCTCATAGCACCGCCTTGTATTTGCGCGCGAGCTCGGTCTTCACCTTCTTGAACATCTCCGCGTACTGCGCGCCGGTCTTGCGCATCTCCTCGGAATAGGCGTCAAGAATCACGCGCACCTCTTCATTGATGCGGTCTTCGAGCGAAAGCTCGTCGATCAGGCCGTCTGTCACCCGCGCCTCGGTAGCTTTCAGGTCGCTGGTGGTAATCAGCTTTGCGTCGATGAGGTGTTTGACCGTTCGGCGGGCCAGATACCCGATGTATTCACGGGAAAAGATCATGGGCTGAAGGATGAGAATACCGCATCGCCCCGGCCGGTGTACACTCTTGCGGCTCGGGTTACAGGGCCAGGCTCAGCTCCACCCGTTCCACGCCGCCAGCTTCGGCCTGGGGAAGCTCCATCTCCCGCCCTACAACAGCGTGCATCGCCGCCGGTGTCTCAGCGTCCACCTCATAGCTCAGCACCGCCGCACGGTGCGCATCGGCCACGGCCCAGGTGGAAGGCACCTGCACCGCGCAGTGCGCCACCGAGCCCGTTATCGTCGCCACGCTCGTTGCGGTCTCTGGAATAGGCGCAGGCCAGCCCGGTGCGCCGGCTGCAAGCTCAGGCGCGATTCTCACCTTGCAGATGATTACCGCATCGGCAGGAATCGCATCGCCCAGCCGCACGTTGAAGTCGATGCGATAGGCAGATCTCTGTACCGCGGGAGGCGCGGCCCAGGCCAATGCGGCCACTGCGGCAACAAATAGCAGGCAAAGCAGAGTGCGTTTCATGCGGTCCTCCGCACTCTGCCCATCGACGTACATCCGCCCCGCTATGAGCGTCTGAAGCGCCTGCACCCGGTACGCAGGTCACTGTCGCAAATTCAGCCAGTCTACGTTCGGTGCGGGCAGCTCTTCGCGTTGATGCAACTCTCGGCCATGCGCAGCCGTTCTACAGGCCTGCCGCCCATCAGGTGCTCGCGCACAATCTCGGCGGCATCCTCCGGTTTCACGCCGCCATACCACACGGCCTCCGGATATACCACCACCGTGGGCCCGTGCTCGCACTGGTCCAGGCAGCCTGCCTTGTTGATGCGCACCAGCCCGGCCAGCCCAGCAGCCTTGGCTTCCTGCTGCAG
Organism: Occallatibacter sp.; assembly: GCA_035549115.1. Lineage (GTDB taxonomy): Bacteria > Acidobacteriota > Terriglobia > Terriglobales > Acidobacteriaceae > Telmatobacter. The sequence continues at coordinate 23,221 of DASZRQ010000137.1, forward strand.
CGCGGCGTGCACATCGTTCGAGCCCTGCGGCCCGCACGAGGGCCGGGGCGCGCCCTCGGGGCGCACATTCGTACACACAAACACATGATGATCAAAAAGCGGCAAGTGTTCCATCCTCCTCATTCCAGACTAACGGCTCCACCCCTTTTCCCGGCCTTTCCCGCACGGCTTCGTTCTTTCCACAATTCCCCCTTCCCAGCCCGCCCGCATCTGCGAGAATGAGTGCTTGACCATGAGCACGGATAACCTGCTTTCGCTGAAAGACGACATGGTGGCCTTCATTGAGGGTCACGGTCTGCGCCGCCTGCCCGGCTATATCACCGAGGATGTCCCCTCCGTCCTCTGGGAGAACCAGGGCAATCCCGACGCCTGGAAGGACTTCGTCGAGATGGCGAAGCACGTCGGCGCGCCCTTCATCACCTTCAGCGAAATGACCCTCGAGCGCGAGGAACTCGACGCCCTCATTGAAGAGGCGAACGAGATGAACTTCCCCGACGAGGAAGCCGGCGAGCTCGTCGAGGCCCAGTGGCTGCGCAAGTATGCCGGCATGGTGGGCTACATCCAGCTTGGCTTCGTCTACCAGGGCATGGCCTTCCTGCATGAAACCACCACCGAGTGGTACGAGCGCTTCCAGTCCCTGCTCGAGGACATCGATCACTTCCACGACATCGTTATCGACGACCACCACGACGACGAGGACGAGTAGCGCGCGTGGCCGCCACAGGCACGGCGCAAACTCCGGGCAAGCCTCGCAGTCTGCCTCAGCGCTGGGTTCTCGCCGAGCCGCATCCGGCCGAAGCGGACGCGCTCGCCAAAGCCGCGCATCTGCCCCACGTCCTCGCTGAACTGCTTCTCGCCCGCGGCGTCGCCACACCCGAAGCCGCCTTCGCGTTCCTCAATCCAGAGAGCGCGCAGCTTCACGATCCTCTGCGCATGCTCGGCATGTCCGCCGCCGTCGCGCGTCTGGAGCGCGCCATCGCGGCGCGCGAGACGATCCTGCTCTACGGCGACTACGACGTGGACGGCACCACCGCCGTCGTCCTCCTCAAAACCGCCATCGAGATGCTTGGCGGCATCGTCCGCTTCCATGTACCCCATCGCATCCGCGAGGGCTATGGCCTGCAGTCCAGCGTGCTTGAATCCGCATACGCTGACGGCGTCCGCCTTGTCATCACCGTGGACACCGGCATGCGCGCCTTTGCCGAAGCCGAAACCGCGCGCCGCCTCGGTCTCGACCTCATCATCACCGACCATCATCTGCCGGACGCCCAGGATGAACTGCCCGCCGCGCTCGCCATCCTCAATCCCAATCAGCCCGGATGCGGCTATCCGGAAAAATCTCTCTGCGGGGCGGCCATCGCGCTCAAGCTCGCGCAGGCGCTGCTGGAGCGCCGCGACCCCGAGCGCTGCCGCGAAAAAATTCTGCCCAGCTTTCTCAAAATGGCCGCCATCGCCACCATCGCGGACGCCGTTCCTCTCCGTGGTGAGAACCGCGTCATCGCCGCTCTCGGCCTGCGCGCGCTGCGCCGCCCTGCCGGCGTAGGCCTGCGCGCGCTTTTCGCCGCCGCGCAACTCGACCCCGCCAGCAAGGCCATCACCGGCTTCGACGTTGCCTTCCGCCTTGCGCCGCGTATTAACGCCGCCGGCCGCATGGACGTAGCCTCCGAAGTCATCGAGCTCTTCACCACCCGCGATGCCCCCCGCGCCGCCGAGCTCGCCCAGAAGCTGGAGCGTCTCAACCGCGAGCGCCGCGACACCGAGGCCGGCGTGCTGCGCATCATCGAAGAGCGTCTCGCCGCGGACGAAGCCCTCGCCGCCGAACGCCTGCTCATCCTCGACGGCGATGGATGGCATCGCGGCGTCATCGGCATCCTCGCCTCGCGTGTCGTCGAGCGCACTGCCAAGCCCGCTATCGTCGTCGGCATCGAGGACGGCGTTGCCCACGGCTCCGGCCGCTCCGTCGATGGCTTTCCGCTTCTCGAAGCCATCGAGACCTGCTCCGACCTCTTCACCCGCTTCGGCGGCCACGCCTTCGCTGTCGGCTTCGCGCTGCCTGCTGACCGCCTTGCTGAGCTCAAGCGCCGCCTCAGCGATCACGCCGCTGAACGCCTCGCCCTGCGCAAGCCCGAGCGCGTCCTGCACGTCCACGCTGAACTGCCCCTCAACCGCATCACGCTCACCCTCGCCGGCTGGCTGCGCAAACTTGAGCCCCTCGGCCACGGCAACCCCGAGCCTATCTTCGTCGCCCGCAACGTGCGCCTGCTCGCCGCCGTGCGCATCATGAAGGAGCGCCACATCCGCATCGATCTCGCCCAGACCGAGGCCCCTGCCGCGCGCCCCGGCGGCAGTGGTTCCATGCGCGCCGTCGGCTGGGACCTTGCTGCACGTGCCGCCGAACTCGGCCTCGCCGAAGGCAGCCGTGTCGATGTTGCCTATCGCATCCGCGAGAATGACCACCCCGAGTACGGCGGCATCGAGATTGAGCTCGCCGGCATCGAGCCCGCAGACAAATAACCGCATAAACGCAAGCAGACCCGCTCGCCATCGCGAACGGGCCTGCCTGTTTGCCTCCGCTGTGGGTTAACGGCCTTTGCCGTGAGGATGTCCTTCTCCGTGCTGAGGATGGCTTTCCTCATGCTGGGGGCGCGATTGCGGATGCGACTGCTCGTGCTGCGGAGCTGGATGATACTCCTGGTGCGGCTGCCCCTGGTTGCCCGGCTGCGGATGATACTGCCCGCCCGGATTGCCATGCTGCTCCGGCTGCCCATGGAACTGCGGCTGGCTCTGCGGATGATACTGCGGCTGCCCGCCATGATTGTTGTTGAACTGCTGCGGCCGCTCCGTGGCCATCGTCTGCGGATGCCCGCCGTTGGCCTTGAAGTACGCATTGTGGTCGTTCCGCGCGGCCTGCACATGCTGCGTCTGGTACGAGGTCGGCGCCATGTGATGGTCGCGCATCGCCGCGCGCTCCTCGGCACTGGCTGCATGGTTGATGCCGCCGGGACCGCCGCTATACGCCACGCGACGATCGTTCCGGATCGTGTAGCGGTCCACCACCGTGCGATCGACATAGGTGCTGTGAATCATCCGTGTGTTCACGTGCACCACGGCCGTGTTGTACACAAAGCTGTGCCCGCGCCACATGCCGCCCACAAAGCCGATACCCATGTAGCCGAAGCCGTAATTCACGCCGCCGTAGTAGCCCACGTGCGGACCCCAGTAGCCCGGATGCCACACATAGAGGCCGCTGCCCCAGCCCCAGTAGCCCGGCGTCCACAGCGCGCCTTCATACGGAGCGGGTACCCATGCGCCCGGAACCCAGTAGTAGCCATCCGGCCCGTAGGCCCAATAACCCGGCGTCCACATCAAGCCTGGCTCTGGGCAGGGGGGCTGGTCGTACACCGGCAGCGGAGGAGGAGCAAACCCTACGCTGATAAATACGCCCGCAAATGCCGAAGCGGGAACAATCGAGAGCACAAGCGCCATCAAAATCCAGCGCGCAGAACGGAATACTTTCATCGGAGACCTCCTCGAACCTGTCTGCCCGCTGCTGCACATCGCTGTCGCGGGTCATTTCCTCATTGCGCCGTCGCATCAGAGAGGCGCACTTCAGACTACAGCCTATTGAACACCCTTCAGCATGAGAAGTTGTCAAAAAACCGTGCATCCCTGGATTCCCGCCGGCAAAGTCTCCTGCATAAGAAGCTGAAAGCACACACGTTCAAAGCGTGGCGCACGGCTGGGCGGCCAGCCTGCTCCCCCCTTTGCTCCTGCTCCTCCGGTGATAGACTCACGCCATGCCGCGCGGCATCTTCATCACCTTCGAGGGGCTCGACGGCTCCGGTAAAACCACGCAGATCAAGCGCCTGGCCGCGTGGATGCAGAAGCGCGGCCTCGATCCCCTGCTCACTCGCCAGCCCGGCGGAACCGCCCTCGGCGACCGCATCCGCGCCCTGCTCCTCGACTCCAGCTCCGCGCCCGTCGCACCCATGGCTGAGATGGCCCTGATGTTCGCTGACCGCGCCCAGGCCATCGCCGAGGTCATCGAACCCGCGCTCGCCGTGGGCCGCATCGTCCTCTGCGATCGCTTCACCGACTCCACCGAGGCCTATCAGGGTGGCGGCCGCAATCTCGGTTCGGAGCCCGTCCTTGCCCTCCATCGCCTCCTCTGCGGCGACATCAAGCCAGACCTCACCCTGCTGCTTCTGCCCTCTCTTGAGCGCAGCCTCGACCGCGCTCGCCGCCGCAACGAGCGCCAGATCGCCCAGTTCGGCCCCGACGAGGGCCGTTTCGAGCAGGAGCAAGAGGATTTCTTCCGCCGCGTCTGGTTGGCATACAAAGCCATCGCTGTCCGCGAGCCCCGGCGCGTCGTCCTCATCGAAGGCAATCTCGCTATCGACGAGGTCCACGAGCAGATCGTCGAAGCCGTCGCCGAACGCCTCGTCACCGGCCGACAATCCGCCTGATCGCGCGCCGTTCCGCTGCTATACTTTGCGCGAGTGTTCCGGCAATGAAGGCATTCCGGCAAAATCGTGGTTGGCTCTGGGTTGCGGTCGTCGCAATCGGCGTAGCCATTATGCTCTTGCTGATTCCGCATGGGCATCACGGCGATTCATCCGCCCTGATGGTGCTCGTTCCGCTCTTCATCGTCGGAATTATTTCGCCGCTCAGCCTGCTTGCGCCGCTGGCGTATTTCTATCTCGGCCGCACACCGGATGCGCCAGCCCGGCCCGCCTCTTTCCAGCGCCCACCTCCCTTCAGACTCGGTAGTTCTCCAGATCGGTTGAGGTGCAGGTCTCGAAGCCGCTATCGTCGCGTTCACCCTTTTCTACAAGCCGTCTCTGGAGCTTGCCACCGAGACCGCCCAGGTTGAGCATGTGGACGAAGACGAAGACGACGACGGCGATCCCGACACTCCCGCCAAAGCCCTGAATCGCCAACTCAAACGAATTCGCCGCGGCGAGCCGGTGGAAACACTGGTGGTACGGCTGTAAGCTACAGGCAATGGCTCGGCCTCCGCATTTGTGGGAAAATAGTAGACGGAACCTGCCATGACCGCACACCGGAATAAAAACGCGTGGATATGGGTGGCCATTGCCGCCATCACCCTCGCGTCCGTCTCCCGTGCGGAAGCCGGCGCGCAGGGCGCAAAGGCCTATGCGCATCCGATCCTGCAGTTCCTCGCCAAAAGCTACAGCCAATCCACTGCCGCGCACCCTGCCGCGGCTCGCTTCGCCCAGCGCAGCTCCGCGCACAGCCTCGGTGCGCTCTTCCGCGACTCCCGCGCCAGCGCGTGGACAGCCTTTCTGCCTGTCTGCTTTGTCGGACTTGTCTCTCCGCTGAGCCTCTTCACCGGCGCCTCCTCGCGCGGCCGTGTTCCCGCAGCGCCATCTCTTCCCGCTTCCTTCCAGCGTCCCCCGCCAGCCCTCGTGTAGCGCCGCCCACGCGGCGATTGCCCGGCGCGCCGTGTTGCGCGATCCTGCGGCCATCGCTGCATTGCATGGCACCCACACTGGCACATGGAGATTTCCCCGTGATTTTCGAGAAAGCCCTCACCAAAGTTTTCGGCACCGCCAACGATCGCGCCATCAAGCGCATGGTCCCCGTGGTTGCCGCCATCAACGCACTGGAACCTGAGATCAAAGCGCTCTCCGACGAGCAGCTCCGCGCCAAGACCGTGGAGTTCCGTGCCCGCATCGCCGAGCGCCTGCAGGGGCTGACCGATGCCGACGCCATCAAAGACGCCGAGCGCGCGGCCCTCGACGAAATCCTTCCCGAAGCTTTCGCCGTCGTCCGCGAGGCCGGCTGGCGCGCCGTGCAGATGCGCCACTTCGACGTGCAGCTCATCGGCGGCATGGTCCTCCATCAGGGCAAGATCGCCGAAATGAAAACCGGCGAAGGCAAAACCCTCGTCGCCACCCTCGCCTGCTATCTCAACGCCCTCGCCGGCCGCGGCGTCCATGTCGTCACCGTCAACGACTACCTGGCCAAGCGCGATGCCGAGTGGATGGGCAAGATCTACGAGTTTCTC
>DASZRQ010000138.1:0-4664 GCA_035549115.1 Occallatibacter sp.
TCCTACAACGCTATCCGCTCGGCGGCGGAATGCAACAACGGAGTGTCTCGACGCGGACTTTCAGAAGGCGTAATTGTTTCTGACGAGCGTTGGCGTGGCAGGCGCGGGCTTTGGCGTTTTTGGCTTGAGTGTCGCGGATGATCCTGGCGGCTTTGGTCAGGCGAGAGGTCTGGTCCTGCGGGCTCAGCGTCAGGGCGTCGAGCATGACGTTGGCCGCATCCCGCACCTGGCAGATGGTCACCTCCGGATTTTTTTTCCCGCAACCGCCGGGTCTGGCGGGCCAAAAACAAATGGCTCACCTGCGTGATGCGCAGGTGCCGCAGGATCGCAGGATATTTGCGCACCTCGAAGTGGCTGAGTCCCAGCTCGCTTTTCTCGTCTTCCAGCGTCCGCTCCACCGGCCAGCGCGCGAAGCCCACGTGCAGGATGACTTCCTCGGGCACGCCGCCAGAGGCGTTGGACAAAAAATACTTGATCGTCTGCGGATCCAGCACGTCACGCGCCGCCAAGAGCCAGTACGGCCCGACCACCCGGCCTTCGCGCCACATCCAAAAAGACGCCGCCCGAGCCTCCCAGACCATCGGCCCCATGCCCGTATCCTTGATGTGGAACTTGATCCATTCCTGATCCCGCATCTCTTTGGACCAGCGAACCAGGTTCCGCACCTGGCCGCGCGGCGTGTCGGGGCTTTTTGGCTCTCGTGTCCAGCCCATTACATTCTTCGGTATTTCCAGCACAAATCGCCGCGCGAGCGCTTCGAGTCCCGCGATGAACGCCGGCTTCTGGCCGTACCATTCATCGGCCACCACCCATCCCGGACAAATCCCGTTGTCTTTGGCGCGCTGGACCTGTTCCAACGCGATCTGGTATTTGGGGCGATAGACCAAGGCCTCGGGGATGCCCGCCTCTCGCCGCCGCGCCTGATCATTCCAGCCTTTCTCCGGAAGATACAAATCGCTGTCAATCATCGTGCGGAACTGGCCGTCGAAACTGGCATAGCATAAATGCACGCTCATGACGCAGTTGTCGATCTTGCCGCTGGCGCCGCAGTACTCCCGGTGCACGCAGGCGGTCTTGTTCCCCTTCTTGGGATGTCCCGATTCGTCCACGATCAGGATGCCTTGCGCTTCGGCATGCTCCCGCGCCACGATCTGCTGCACCCGATCCCGCAAACGATCATCATCCCATTGCGAAAGCGAGAGAAATTCCTGCAGCGTCCGCGGCGGAACCTCGGCCCAATGGGCCATCGGCTCGACGCTCTTGCGCGGCAGATTGCTGAGCTGCCCCGATATATAATGCCGCAGGTGATCGCGGGTATCCGGATGTGCGAAACAGTCCTCAAACGCCCCCAAATAACGCGACAACGCCGGACCCAACGCCTGAATCTGTGCCTTGGTCATTCCAGACCTCGCTTCCAGGCAGTTCCTTGCCTGATCCATTCTTAACGCACAAAGTGCGGGGAAAATGCAGTTCTTAGCGTTGTAGGATTAGGTGAGGCCGACGAAAAAGTCGTTGCCCTTGTCGTCGACCACGATGAAGGCGGGGAAGTTTTGCACCTCGATCTTGCGCACGGCCTCCATGCCGAGCTCCTCGAAATCGACAAGCTCGACTTTCTTGATGTTGTTCTGCGCGAGGATCGCCGCAGGCCCGCCGATGCTCCCCAGGTAAAAGCCGCCATGCTTTTTGCACGCGTCGGTGACGGCCTTCGAGCGATTTCCCTTGGCGATCATCACCATCGATCCGCCGTGCGACTGGAAAAGGTCCACGAACGAATCCATCCGCCCCGCAGTGGTCGGGCCGAAGCTGCCCGAAGGCATGCCCGGCGGCGTCTTCGCGGGGCCCGCGTAATAAATCGGATACTGCTTGAAGTACTCCGGCATCGGCTTGCCTGCATCGAGCAGGGTCTTGATGCGCGCGTGGGCGGCGTCACGCGCGACGATCAGCGTGCCCGTCAGGCTCAATCGCGTCTTGACCGGGAATTTCGTGAGAATGGCCCGCACCTTGTCCATGCCGATGTCGAGATTCACATTCACCGGCGGCGCCAGCTCCGGCTGCCGCGCCGGCAGGTATTGCTCCGGATGGAACTCCAGTTGCTCAAGGAAAATGCCGTCCCGCGTGATCTTCCCCTTAACGTTGCGATCCGCCGAACAGGAAACCCCAATTCCGATGGGGCAGGAGGCCGCATGGCGGGGCATCCGCACCACCCGCACATCATGCGCAAAGTATTTACCGCCGAACTGCGCGCCGATGCCGCTCGCCGTGCACATTGCATAGATTCGCTCCTCCCATACCTTGTCGCGAAAGGCCCGTCCTCCGGGTGAGCCGCTGGTCGGCAGGCCATCGCAATAGCCGGTGCTGGCCAGCTTCACCGCCTTGAGCGTCGCTTCAGCGCTCGTTCCGCCGATCACCACCGCCACGTGGTAGGGGGGACATGCCGAGGTTCCGATCTCCTTGAGCTTGCTGCGGATGAAAGTGGCGAGGGATTCTTCATTGAGCACCGCGGGCGTCTGCTGATACAGATACGATTTGTTGGCGCTGCCGCCGCCCTTGGCGATGAACAAAAAGCCATATTCCTCCGCATGTTCCGCCGAACTGTCCGCCATCAGGTCGATCTGCGCGGGCAGGTTGGTCCCGGTGTTCTTTTCCCTGAACATCTCGAGCGGGGCGATCTGCGAGTAACGCAGGTTCTTCTCGTGATACGTGTCGTACACGCCATGCGACAGAGCCTGCGCATCGTCCGTCTCCGTCAACACACGCCGCCCCTTTTTGCCCATGACGATCGCCGTCCCGGTGTCCTGGCAGGTGGGCAGCAATCCGGCGGAAGCCGTCACCGCGTTCTGCAGGTGCGTGTATATGACAAACCGGTCGTTATCCGAAGCTTCCGGATCTTCCAATTCCTCACGCAAGCGCCGAAGATGCGCGGATCGCAGATAAAACGAAATGTCGTTGAACGCCGCGCGCGCCAGCAGCCGCAGTCCCTCGGCCTCCACCTGAAGATAGTCCCTCCCGGCAAGGGCGACGGTGGAGACATGGTCGCTCGACAGCAGGCGATACTGCGTGTCATCGTGCGCAAGCTGCACCGTCGGCTCATAGGCAAAATCCGCCGAGCCCGGCGAGCCGCCGCCGCCCTGGCAACGGCCGGCACTTTCCGCGCCCTTCCCCCCGTTCCCGGGTATTCCGCACGAAGACACATCCACGACGCTCATAGAAACTCCTCAGCAGCAGCGAGGCCGCCATTATGCGCCCCTTCGCCGCGCCCGCCAAACGGCGCAGCACGCGCGCGACGTTGCAGGATAGCGAAATGTCGACTCATCGCCCTCGCGGTCCGTCCGAAAAAAGCCGTCAAGCCGCCGCTCCTTTCTGCCGATGACCCATAACGTGCGATCATGCCGCCGAGAGCGAGACCCGCGATGACCATGCTGACCGAGCTGAACACCCTGCCGCTGGCGATCGGTCCGCGCGTGCGCCGCAGGCGCTACTCGATCAGCCGCATGTGCTGCATGGCGATCGCCGCCGGCGCCAGCACGATCGCCCTGGGCATGGCCATCCTGTATTCCTGCGAATCGATTCAACATCACGAAGCCGCCGGAGAGGTGACGCGCCTCGCCGGAACTCTGGCCCATCTGCGGACGGATGCGGAACTTCAGACGCGGCAGACCAGCGCCCTCATCGCCGACCTGCGAAAGCAACTGCAGCAACGCCAAGCGGAAGCCCCCTCGGCATCCCCCGACAACTCCGCTGCCGCCGATGCAGCGCTTCAACATCAGGTCGAGCAGGCCCAGAACGCCCTTGCCGCCGCTGTTTCCGAAAGCACCCGCCTCACCGAAACGTTGCACAAGTCGCAGTCTGAAGCTGCCGTTATCCCGGATCTCAAAGCCGCTCTTGCCGCCTCCGATGTGCGGCAAAAGTCGCTGCAATCCGCCTGCGATTCCCTGCGAGAGCAGCTCGCAGCGCTGCAAACACAGGAGCAAGCGCTTAAGGATCAGCTCCTCATCGCCGCCGCCCAGTCGACCGACGACAGCGACGCCGCATCCAGTCCCTCCGATCCGGCACCCGCCAGCGCCGCCGAAATCCGCTGGGCGCTGGGCATCTCCTTCGACACCGCCAAAGGATTCGCCTCGCTCTGCTTCGATCGCGAATCGATTCACGACGCCCCGACCGGCCATCAGAACCTGCGCCGCACCTCCGCCACGCGCGCCTCCAATGCCGCCCTCTTCCGTTTCACGTCGGACGCTCCGCGGCAGCGCGTCTACGATGCGGCGCTCACCGTCTCCCTCGCCGCCGATGGCCCGCACGATCGGCTCGTCGAAAACACCCGGCTTGTCCAGCTCTTTCTGCACACCTTCGCCCCCGCCTTCCGCGATCCCGACGCCTGGCTGAACAACACCGTCAAGCAACTCGCCGGCCACAGCCCCTCCGATCGCCTCGTCCTGCTCGACACCACTTTCAAAATCACCGCCTACAACGATGGCGGCAACTTCACCTTCAAAGTCGAATCGCCCCACGACGACCTGGACGAATAACCAGCCACTCATCGGCTCGCACGCCTGCGCCTCGGTGCGCCCGCCCCCCCATCGGGCACGGCCGCCTCCCCTTCACCGCCGAATCCCCACGCGCCGCACTTCCGGGTTCCCCAGCTGCCCGCACGCCCCCATCATTTCCCG